>JANWLE010000048.1 GCA_025451035.1 Solirubrobacteraceae bacterium | reverse complement strand
GCTGATTGCCTACAACTACGACGATCTGCTGGCGCTCACGGGTGTGCTCAAGGCGATGCTCGGCGGCCTATATGCCGGCCCGCCAAAGACAGCCGCGGTCGCCAGCAGCGGGCAGTTGACCGTGCACGCGGGCTCCTAGCGCCAAGAGCGGGCCACCGCGCTCGGCCACAGACCTCAGCGCGCCAGCTGGTCGCCCAGGTTCATCTCCGCCATGCCCAAGATTTCCGATGCTGGCAGACCGAGGCCGTCGGCGAGCCCCCAGAGAATCCTCAGGCTGATGTTGCGTTCGCCGCGCTCGGTGTCACCGACATAGTTGCCGCTGAGACCGGCGAGTTCGCCGAGCGCCTCCTGTGAGAGCCCCTGCTGCAGGCGCAAAGTGCGCAGCGCCAAGCCGAAAGCTGCATGTCGGGGACTGAGCGCGGCCATCCGCGCACCTTCTGCCAAGGATGCCTCGACTGTCTACCAACTATAAGGGTGGAGAAGTGGGTAGTGTGTCGCGCCGGATTGCAATCCCTCCCAGGGGCGCCTCATATCATCGTTGCGCTTCCGCGCATTTGACGTCAGAGGAACAAAGATCCACATGACCGAAAGCACAGAGACGAGCACCGCCGAGGCAGTCGGGTCACCGGCCGACGACGAGACCCGCAGCATTTCAAAGTCGCTCGTGAAGGGTCTTGCCATCCTCGCCTGCTTCACCAGCGAGCGACCAGTCCTGGGCATTTCAGATCTCGCCGACGAGCTTGGCGCCAGCCGCTCTACAACCCATCGTTACGCGTGCACTCTGGTCGAGCTCGGGTACCTCGAGCAGGACTCCAAACGGCGCTATCGACTCGGCCTGAAGGCGGCGGACATCGGCATGTCGGCGTTGGACTCGATCGACCTGCGCGCCCGCTCGCGGCCTCGTCTGGAGCGGCTGCGCAAGCTGACCTCGCAGACCGTGACGCTCGCGATCCTCGACGGCGCCGAGGTCGTTTGCATCGAGCGCCTGCGCGGCTATCACGCCGGGGCGCTCGAGCTCGAGCTTCCGCTCGGCTACGGTTCGCGGTTGCCGGCGCACTGCACAGCGAGCGGCAAGATACTGCTGGCGGCGCTCGCCCCACACGAGCAGCGGCGAGTGCTGCGCGATCTGAAGCCTGCCAAGCGCACGCCGCGAACCGTCACTAGCAAGCAGGCGCTTCGTGCCGAGCTCGACGAGATCGCAAATACCCAGCTCGCGAGCGAGGACGAGGAGCTGACACTGGGGTTGCGCTCGCTCGCCGCGCCTGTCCACGGCGCTCACGGCGAGGTCGTGGCCGCCATCGCGCTGACCGTCCCAAGCGAGTCCTGGAGCGCGGAGAGGCTCCATGCAGAGCTCACTCCGGCACTCAGCGAAACCGCGGCGAAGATATCCGCCCAGGCCCGCAACTCGCCGCTTGGCGAGCTTCGGAGCTCCACGCGCACACGTCCCAGGAGGCGGTGAGGCGCACTCGAGCAGCTCTGGGCCGCTCGAGTGCGGTGCGCTTTAGGCGCCCGCCTGACCCAGACCTGACTCGCGCAGCCCAATCCGGGCGTGCACCGCACGCAGGCTTCTCGGCGCCCACCAGGTGCGCTCGCCCAGACGGCCCATCAGCGCCGGCACGAGCAGTGCACGCACCGCGGTGGCGTCGATCGCGACCGCCAGGGCTGTGCCTACGCCGAACTGCTTGATGAAGAAGATGTGCGAGGTCGCGAACGCTCCCACGGCGACGCAGAACAGCAGCGCGGCCGCGGTGATCAGACGCCCGGTGCGCTCCAGCCCGTGGATGACAGCCACGCGTGTCGGCAGACCGCCGTCGTGGATCTCCTTGATGCGGCTGAACAGAAACACGCCGTAGTCGGTCGAAAGCGCAAACGCGACCGTGAACAGCAGCACGAGATTTGACTCCTCCAAGCCGCCGATCGGGCCGAAGCCGAGCGGCGAGGACAAGTGGCCGTCCTGGAAGACCAGCACCAGCAGCCCCGCGCCCACCGCGACCGTCAGGAGGTTCATGAACAGCGCGATCAGCGGCAGCACGACCGAGCCGGTCATAAAGAACAGCGTGCCGAGCGTTACGCACACGAGGATCACCAGAGACAGCGCCACGTGGGAGGAGATCGCGGCCTTTTGATCGATGAACCACGAGGTCCCGCCGCCGACAAGCCCTGCCGCAGGATGCACGAGCGTGCGCAGGCGTGCCACGAGCGACTGGTTGACGGCGGAGGCTTCTGCTCCGCGCGGAAGCAATTCGATCTGCCATGTGCCGCGGCCAAGGTAACGGGGTGGCCCGAGCTCACGCGCCAGGCCCGCCGCGGTGCGCTGCGCGCGCAGCGCGAGCGCACCGACCCGCGCGCCGGAGCCCGCCGCGGCGGGCACGACGATGTCGATCGTCGCCGACCCGTTGCTGGCGAAGTTCTTGTCGAGTTCTTCGGTTATCTGGCGGCTGTCCGAGGAGGTGGGCAAGACGTGGGCATCGGCGGGGATCAGCGCCAGGTGCAGAGCCGGTGAGGCGATCACCAGCAACACGACGGCACTCAGCAGCGCCACCAGCCCGGGACGCCGCGTGACGCCCCGGCCGAGACGAAACCATCCGCCTTGCTCGCTGGCCCGGGAGGAGCGGGCGGCGCTGCGCTGAAGCCACGCCGGCGCGAGAGCGTTCACCCGCGGGCCGAGCGCCACGAGCACGGCGGGCAACACGACCAGCGCGACAGCTCCGGCCGAGAGCGACACGATCATGCCGCCGACTCCCATCGAGTACAGGAACCGCAGGGGAAACACGAGCAGCGATGCCAGCGCCCCGGCGACCGTCAGCGAGCTGAACAGCACGGTGCGCCCGGCGGTCTGCAGTGTGCGGGCGATCGCCGCGCGCGTGTCGAGCCCGCCCGCGAGCTCCTCGCGGTAGCGGGAGAGCACGAACAGGCTGTAGTCGATGCCGAGGCCGAGCCCCATCCCGGTGACGAGGTTGACCGCGAAGATCGACAGTCCCAGCACCTGGTCGATGAGACGCAGGATCAGGAACGTGAGCACGATCGCAAAGCCGCCGACGAGCAACGGCAGCGCCGCTGCGATCAGACCGCGGAACACCCACAGCGACAGGAGCAAAAGGAGGGGGAACGCGAGTATCTCGGCGTCGCGCAGGTCGGTACTCGTGCGGTGGTTGATTTCTTCGAAGGCGACGCTCGGACCGCCGAAACGCACGCTCATGCCGGCAAACCGCGGACGCAGCGCCGCCGCGGAGGCGGCCGCGCGTGCCTGGGAGGAGAACGCTGCGAGCACGACCGTCTGATGGCCGTTGCGCGAGACGAGCGCGGGCAGGTGCGTGGCGGGATAGTCGAGCACGCGCTGGAATCCCGGCTGTGCGGACAGGCCTGCGGCGACGCGCGCCGCCAGCATCTGCGCGGCATGGTCGCGGCGCACGTCACCCGAGCTTGAGATGAGCGCCGCCACCCCGTAGTAGGGGGATTGCCCGGTGGCCTTTTCGATCGCGGCGTTGACCCGCTGGTTCTCGGCGTGCGGGTCCTGGAAGTCAGTGTTCGCGCTCTTTAGGATCGTCGTGACCGGCACGCCGAACGCTGCCGCCACCAGGAACACCGCCCCCGCCGCGAACAGGATGCGCCTGGTGTGGCTGCTGGCCAGCTGAGCGAGGCGCTCGATCACCACGCCTCCGGTGAGCCGAGCTCGGGCATGTCGATCGAGGCGGCTATCGTGATCAGCATCCCCTTGGCGAAGAAGCGGTGCAGATCCTCGCCGCCCGCCCCCGAGAGTAGCCGCACTTCGTCACGGATCGCCTTGAACCCGGCTCTGGCGACCTCTTGGATCTGTGGATCTGAGCACGCGGCGAACAGTTGCATCTGTGCGAGCAGAAGCTCGCGATCGGCGAGCATCTCGACGTACGCTCCGCCCATCGAGTCCAGGCGCTCCTGTGGCGTGTCTCCCTTGGCGGCGGCGCGAAAGGTCTCGAGCGTTCGCTGCAGGCACGTCTCGGCGCAAGCGATGAAGAGCTCCCTCTTGGTTCCGAAGAGCCGGAACAGGTAGGCGTGGGAGATCCCGGCGCGCTGGGCGATCGACTCGGTCGAGGTGCCATGCAGGCCGCTGTGCGCGAACTCCCTGCTGGCGACGGCCAGCACGTCTTCGCGGCGCTCCTCCGCGGTGCTGCGCCGGCGTGTCGGGCTCGCGAACATCGCCGCATTGTAAGTGACTACTCACTTATGTCAAGGGCGACGTCCCCCTCGAAGTGATTTCATCTGGCCAGCGCTCATGCCCGACAGCACACGCCACACCCCCCAGCAAGGCACTCGGGTCGTGTTGATCACGGGAGCCTCAAGCGGCATCGGCGAAGCCAGCGCGCGGCGTTTCGCGAGCGACCCCGGGACCTCGCTCGTGCTGCTGGCGCGGCGCGAAGAGCGGCTGCGCGCCCTCGCCGGTGAGCTCCCCGGCGCCAGCTACCTCGCCGTCGACCTCACCGACGAGCGGGCTCCTGCCATCGTGCGCAGCCATCTCGAGGACAACTATGGACGCCTCGACGTGCTCGTCAACAACGCCGGCGCCGCCTGGCGCGCGACGTTCGCCGACGGCGGCTACGAGAACGTCCGGCGCACGATGCTGATCAACTTTGACGCCCAGTTGAGGCTCACCGAGGCGCTGCTTCCGCTGCTTCGCGCCAGCGCCCCCAGCGCGATCGTGAACGTCTCGAGCACGGCTGGGCGCGTGGCGCGTGCGGGCAGCGGCGCCTACAGCGCATCGAAGTTCGCGTTGGCCGGATGGTCGGATGCGCTAGCGGCGGAGGAGCGCCGTCACGGTGTGCACGTCGGCCTCATCCTGCCGGGGTTCATCTCGACCGAGGGTTTCCCGCAATCCGAGCTGACCGCCAAGCCGTGGACCCGCTGGGTCGTCTCAACACCGCAGAAGGCCGCCGAGGCGATTCATCAGGCGGCGATCGACCGCCGGGCGGAGCGCTATGTGCCGCGCCCCTATGCGCTCGCGGCGGCGTTGCGGACGCTCACGCCGTGGTTGGTCCGGCGTGTGCTCTGGAGCGGCGGCGCGAACGTCATGATCACAAAAACGGGCGCCGAAGAAGCCGACCGCCGCTAGGCCGCTCGAGCCCACCGGGCCTGGGCGATACCCGCTGCTAGCCTGCGCAGGAGGCCTTTGCGCGAGCGCGTCATGAAGCTAGAGGGCATACACCACATCACCGCCATCACCGGCGATGCACCCAGGAACGTCGAGTTCTACGCCGGCCTGCTCGGGCTGCGGCTCGTGAAGAAGACCGTCAACCAGGACGACCCAACCGTCTACCACCTCTTCTACGCGGACGCGCAGGGCTCACCCGGGGCGGATTTGACCTTCTTCGAGTACCCCGGCGCCGCGCGCGGAACACCTGGCGCCGGGATGGTGCACCGCATCCTGTGGCGGGTCGCAGGCGAGGAGGCACTCGACTTCTGGCAAGCACGCCTCGCCGCGCACGAGGTCCCGAGCGAGCGCACGCAGGACGCGCTGCGATTCTCAGACCCCGAGGGACTGGAGCACGAGCTTCTGCTGAGCTCGGGCGAGGATGAGCCTCTGCTCGCCAACGCACCCGACATTCCGGCCGCGTTCGCCCTGCAGGGCTTTGAGGGTGTGCGCGCCTACGCGGATGATCCATCGCGCAGCGAGAGCCTGCTGCGAGAGACACTGGGCTTCTCCGGCACCGAGGATGGCCACTTCGAGGTTCGCGGCGAGCACCGCGGCGGCCTCTACATCTATGACGCCTCGCCGCCGGAGAAGCCGCGTCAGGGCGCAGGCAGCGTGCATCACGTCGCGTTCGCGTCCGTGCCGGGGGATCACGAGCGCTGGCGCCAGCGCGTGCAGGCGGCGGGCGCGCACCCCACCCCGGTGATCGACCGCTTCTATTTTCGCTCGATCTACTTCCGCGAGCCGAGCGGCGTGTTGTTTGAGATCGCGACGATCGGCCCGGGCTTCGGTGCCGACGAGGATCCTCAGCACCTCGGCGAGCGACTGTCGCTGCCGCCTCGCTTCGAGGCGCTGCGCGAGCGTCTGGAAGCGACACTCACGCCCCTGCCGAACCCACGCCGCCGGCCGGAAGTAAGAGCTTGACAGCCGACGGGCAGCTCGTGTTCGAGCTGCGGGCCGCGGCCGAGGAGCCGCAGGGCGCGCTCGTGCTGCTGCATGGGCGCGGCACCGACCGCCACGATTTGGGGCCGCTGCTCGAGCTGCTCGACCCACAGCGCCGCCTGGTGGGAATAACCCCGCAGGGTCCGCTCTGCCTGCCGCCCGGGGGCTACCACTGGTATGCCGTGGAGCGAGTCGGCTATCCCGAGGCGCGTTCGTTCGGCGAGACGTATCTCATGCTCGCGCGCTGGCTGGACGCCCTGCCGCAACTGACCGGCGTCCCATGGGAGCGCACCGTGCTCGGCGGCTTCTCGCAGGGGGCGGTCATGGCCTACGCCCTGGGCTTGGGGCAAGGTCGCCCGTCGCCCGCCGGCATCATTGCGTTGAGCGGATTCATCCCGACGGTGCCCGGCTGGCGCATCGAGCTCGGCGGCCGCGAAGGGCTGGCGGTCGCGATCTCCCACGGAAGCCTTGACCCTGTCATCCCCGTGCAGTTCGGGCGATCGGCATACGAGGTGCTCGCCGGCGCGAAGCTCGATGTCATCTTCGAGACCTCGCCGCTGGCTCACACGATCGACCCTGCCTTCGTCGCGAAGCTGGTGCCGTGGCTGGCTGGTCTGACGGCGCCCACCCCAAGCCGCCACGACTAGTGAGTGCCAGCCAAAAGACCAGAGGCTGCTGTCACTGCGAGGGAGAGACCTCGGCGCGGATCGCCGCGGTCGCCGTGTCGCGGTCCGGCGAGCGCGGCGCCTGGCGGTCGAATGCCGTGAGCTCCAGCACCCGCTCCACGATCGACCCGGCGGCGTAGATCACTCGCAGCGCTTGACGCCGCCGCGCCAGACCGCGTTGCAGGTCAAACAGCAGCCTGATCGTCGCGCTATCGATGTGGGTCGTCTCGTTGAGGTCGAGTACCAGGCCTAGCGAGCCGTTGGACAGCTCAAACGCTTCGCGCTGCAACAGGTCGATGTTCGAGATGTCCAGCTCGCCGACGACCGCGAGGACGCGCACGCCGTTCTGCTCTGAGCTCTCGATCCGCGCGAGCGGAAAGATGTCTTTGGGGTCGCTCTGCAGCTGTTCGGGTCCGCTCATCTCGGTGTCGTCTCCCTGCGCATCGTCACGCTCGTGCCCATGGATGTGCGCTTGATGTCCACCGCGTCCATGACCTGCTCGATTATATGTATGCCACGACCCTGGTCCCGCCCGCGCCGTGACCGCCAGCGACCAGCGTCGGACACCTCAATCACGATCGCGCCCTGGTGACGCTCGACCGACACGCGGAAGGTGCGCCCGGGCTCGGGACCGTACGCGTGCTCCACGGCATTCGTGCATGCCTCGCTGAGCGCGAGCTTGACGGCGAACGCGTCGTCGCGCCCGAGTCCTGCGTCGGTCAGCCAGCGCTCGACGCGGTGACGCGCCAGTGGCACCGCGTCCGGCTCCGCCGCAAGCTCGATCTCGAGCCGCTCGACCCCGACCGGAAGCCGCCGCACCGCTAGCAGCGCGACGTCGTCCTGGATGGCGCCCTGGGCGGACGCTCCGACGAGGATGTGCGAGCAGAGGTCCTCCAGGTCAGCCGGGGCTGAGCCGAGCACCTCGCGCAGGTGCTCGAGGCCAACGTCGAGGTTCTCCCCTCGGCGCTCGACGAGTCCGTCCGTATACAGCAGCATCGTGCTGTCGGGCGGCAGCTCCCCCTCGTGATCCTCGAAGTTGGGGTGCGGCGCCGCCCCCAGCGGCGGCGCCGGCGGGTGCTCGAGAAAGTGCGTCTCGCCCTCGGGAGTCATAACCAGCGGCGGCAAATGCCCGGCGCTGGCGTAGCGGACACCGACCGTGTCGATGTTGAACACCATGTACAGCAGGGTCGCGACCATCCCGCCGTGCGTCCTGACCACCAGCGAGTTGAGCCGGTCGACCGCCAGCGCCGGGCATTGAGGCTCGGCCACCGCATAGGCCCGCAGACCCGCCCGCAGCTCGCTCATCATGGTGGCGGCGCGTATACCCCGCCCGACCACGTCACCAATGACGAGCCCGACCAGGCCTCCCGGCAGCGCGATCGCGTCATACCAGTCGCCGCCGACCTGGGCGGCGTGCTCGCTCGGCCGGTAGCGCGCGGCGAGCGCGAGTGTCGGCGCCTTCGGCAGGCGATCGGGTAGCAGGTGACGCTGCAGCGCCTCTACCATCCCGTGCTCGCGCTCATAAGCGCGGGCGTGCTGGATCGCGACCGCGGCGCGCTCGGCGCTCAGCAGCAGCAGGTTGACATCGTCGTCGCTGAAGCCGTGCGGCTCACGCGAGCAGATGAACAGCACGCCGATCTGCTGCGAGCCCGCCGACAGCGGCGCGGCTATTAGCGAGCGCATCCCGTTCGCTGACAGCGCGGGCGGCAACCGCTTGGCCGCAGAGAGGTCTGGTGCATTCAGCGGAGAGCCGCGCAACGCCGTTTCGAACAGCTCCTCGCCGCTGGTGACACTCACTGGCTCAGCGAGCTCGAGGCCACGACTTGCCATGAGCGTGAGCTCGCTCGAGCTCTCTTCGCCGAGCAGCAGCCCGCCGGCATGCGCGTCAAACACGGTTATCGCCCGCTCGAGGATTTCCGGCAAGAGCTCGTCTATCTCCAGGTGGGCGAGGGCGGCGTCCGAAACGCTCTGCAGCTTGTTGACGGTGCTGGCCACAGCCTCCGCTTCCGCGCGCGCCTGCGCCTCGCGCACTCGCTCTGAGCGCTCGCGCTGAAGCTCGACGAAGACCGCGACCTTGCTGCGCAGCACGTCTGGGTCGAACGGCTTGACAACGTAGTCCACCGCCCCGGCGGCATAGGCGCGGAACGCCTGCTCGACATCCTCGGCCTGGGCGGTGAGAAAGACGATCGGAACGTGCCGGGTGCGTGCTCGAGCCTTGATGTAGCGGGCTGTCTCCAGGCCATCCAGGCCGCTCATCCGCACGTCGAGCAGGATCACGGCGAACTCTTCGTGCAACAGTCGCCGCAACCCCTCCTCACCCGAGCTGGCTGCCACCAGTCGCTGGCCGAGCGGCTCAAGTACGGCACGCAGCGCCCGGATGCTCTTCTCATCGTCGTCGACGAGCAGGATGCTGGTGGAGGCGGGCGCCAGCTTCCCCGACGGCCCGTCAGGCATTCGCGCCAACGCGAGTGCCTGCTCGGTGGTCGGCCCGTTCACCTCAGCCAGGCTCACAGCCACGTCTCGATCAGCGACAGCAGCCGCTCAGCCTCCACCGGCTTGGTGATGTAGTCCGACGCTCCGGCGGAGAGGCTTCTGTCGCGGTCTCCCTCCATCGCCTTGGCGGTGACCGCGATGATCGGCAGACCCTGCAGACGCGGTATCTGGCGGATAGCGGCGATCGTCTCGTTGCCATCCATGTCCGGCATCATGATGTCCATCAGGACGACGTCGATGTCCTCGTGACGCTCGAGCGCCGCTAGCGCCTCCTTCCCGGTCTCCCCGAAGGTGACCTCCATTCCGCGGTCCTCGAGCAGGCTCGCGAGCGCGAACAGGTTGCGAACATCGTCGTCGACGAGCAGGACCTTCTTGCCTCGCAGAGCCTCGGCATTCGATGGGTGGACCTCGCTGTCAGCGGACGGACGCGCCGGCTGGCGGTGGAGCGCCATCGCCGTCTCCGCCATCAGCTGTCCGGGATCCTCGAGCACCGTTGCGGTGATCGCCGGTGCGAAGCGCCGCAGGCGCGACTGCTCGCGGGTGCTCAGCGCACGCTCCATGCAGAGGATCACAGCAGTCCCGTGAAAGCGCGGCTGGCGGCGCATGCTCTCAAGCAGGCCGAACGCGGCCGTCTTGGGGACCCCGCGGCCGAGAACCACGCAGTCCACGGAGGAGTCCTCGAGCGCCTTCGTGGCTTGGTCGACCGAGCTCACAGTCGTCGTCAGCAGACCCTCGCCCTGTCCGGCGAGCGCCGCCACCGCTTCCGCAGCTGCGTTTCCCCGCTCGACCACGAGCACGCGCCTGATTGGGCGTGCGGAGCCCTGGGCCGCTACGGCAGGCTCGCGAGTGTCAGCGCTAGGTGCAGCCGTGACGAGGGCAAGCCGCTCAGCCGCTGGGGAAACCGGATCGTCGCCCGCCGACGGCCTTGTCTGCCTCCCCGGCGGGAAGCGCATGTGCTCGGGCCTTTCGCTGAGCGTCGCGGCTTTCTCCGCGCTGGGGTCGTGCGAGGAGCCAAGCGCGCGCGAGTGGCTGGTTGGCAATATCAGCGTGAAGGTGGTGCCTTCACCCACCGTGCTGGAAACGTGTATCTCGCCACCCAGTGCGCGCGCCAGCTCCCGGCTGATCGAGAGCCCCAGGCCGGTGCCGCCATACTTGCGGCTGGTCGTGCCGTCGGCCTGCTGGAAAGCCTCGAATATGACCTGCAGCTTGTCTGGCGCTATCCCCACGCCGGTGTCTGACACAGCGAAGGAGATCCACTCGTCGCGTAGCTGACCGATGGCAAGTGTGACGCCTCCGATCTCGGTGAACTTGAACGCGTTCGAGAGCAGGTTTCGCAATATCTGCTCCAGCCGCTGCTCGTCCGTGAGGAACGTTGCGGGCAACTGCGGGTCGGCGTTGATCTCGAAGCGCAGGCCCTTGTCAGCGGCGATCGGGTCGAACGTACGCGTCACATATGTCTGGACGTCGGTGATATCGACGAGATCGGGCAGGATCTCCATCTTGCCCGCCTCGATCTTCGAGAGGTCGAGGATGTCACTGATCAACTGCAGCAGGTCGGTGCCGGCGGTGTGGATCGTGCGCGCGAACTCGAGCTGCTTCTCGCTGAGGTTGCCGTGCTCGTTCTCGAGCAACAGCTTGGAGAGGATCAGGAGACTGTTCAGCGGCGTGCGGAGCTCATGCGACATGTTCGCCAGGAACTCAGACTTGTACTTGGAGGAAAGCGCGAGCTGGGTCGCCTTCTCCTCCAGTCCCCGTCGCGCGAGCTCGATCTCGCGGTTCTTGGTCTCGATGTCGCGATTGCGGTCCTCCAGCAGCGCCGCCTTCTCCTGCAGCTCCTCGTTAGCCTTCTGTAGCTTGTCTTGCTGGGACTGGAGCAGCTCCTCCGACGCCTTCAGCGACTCCGCCTGCTGCTCGAGCTCGGCATTCGAGCGCTTGAGCTCGTTTTGACGCCGCTGCAACTCCTCGGATTGGGTCTGCAGCTCCTGGGTGAGCAACTGCGACTGCTGCAGCAGCTGCTCGGTGCGCATGTTCGCCATGATCGTGTTCAGCACGACGCCGAGCGTCTCCATCAGCTGCTCCAGGAAGGTGCGGTGGATCCCGCCGTATGGCTTCAGTGAGGCCAGCTCGATCACACCGAGAACCTGCTCCTCGAAAAGGATCGGCATCACGATGATGTTGACCGGGGAAGCTTCACCCAGCCCCGAGGCGATCCGGATGTAGTCGCTGGGGGCCTCGGTGATGACGATGCTCTTGCGCTCCACCGCCGCCTGGCCGATGAGCCCCTCGCCGAGCTCGAACGTGCTCGGGACGTTCTTGCGGCGCTGGTAGCCGTAGCTTGCGATCAGGCGCAATCGCGTCTTGGCCTCCTCCCCCTCGGCTGGCTCCGTGAGGAAGAAGGCGCCGTGCTGGGCGGAGACGGTTGGGGTCAGCTCGGACATGATCAGCTGAGTGACGGTGCGTAGCTTGCGTTGTCCCTGCATCAGGCCTGAGATGCGGGCGAGGTTCGTCTTCAGCCAGTCCTGCTCCTCGTTGCGCTTGGTCGTGTCACGCAGGTTGGCGATCATCTGATTGATGTTGTCCTTCAGCTCGGCGACCTCCCCCTGCGCCTCGACAGAGATCGAACGGGTGAGGTTCCCCTGCGTCACAGCGGTTGATACCTCGGCGATCGCACGCACCTGCGTGGTCAAGTTGCCTGCGAGCTGATTGACGTTCTCGGTCAGCCCGCGCCAGGTGCCCGAGACTCCCTTCACCTCGGCCTGCCCGCCGAGCTTGCCCTCCGTACCCACCTCCCTGGCGACACGCGTCACCTCGTCCGCGAAGGACGACAGCTGATCGACCATCGTGTTGATCGTGTTCTTCAGCTCGAGGATCTCGCCCTTGGCGTCGACCGTGATCTTCTGCGTCAAGTCACCGTTGGCGACTGCCGTGGTCACCTGCGCGAGGTTGCGCACCTGGTTCGTCAGGTTCGAGGCCATCAGATTGACGTTCTCGGTCAGCCCACGCCAGGTACCCGAGACTCCCTCCACCTCGGCCTGCCCGCCGAGCTTGCCCTCCGTACCCACCTCCCTGGCGACACGCGTCACCTCCGCCGCAAACGAACGCAGCTGATCGACCATCGTGTTGATCGTGTCTGCGAGCGCCGCGACCTCGCCCTTCGCCTCGACCGTGATCTTCTGCGAGAGATCGCCCTCCGCCACCGCGGTGGCGACCTGCGCGATATTGCGCACCTGGTTCGTCAGATTGGAGGCCATCAGGTTGACGTTCTCGGTCAGCCCACGCCAGGTACCCGAAACTCCCTCCACCTCGGCCTGCCCGCCGAGCTTGCCCTCCGTACCCACCTCCCTGGCGACACGCGTCACCTCCGCCGCAAACGAACGCAGCTGATCGACCAT
>JANWLE010000047.1 GCA_025451035.1 Solirubrobacteraceae bacterium | reverse complement strand
TGCGCCGTCGAGCTCGACGGGACGCGTGTCTCCCGGCTACACCTGCGCACCAGCTCCTACGCCAACTGGCCTGCGCTCGCGCACGCCGCCGCGGGAAACCTGCTTGCCGACTTCCCCCTGATCAACAAGAGCTTCGAGCTCTGCTACGCCTGCGTGGATCGCTGATGTATGTCCTGCTGCGACAGCTCGCCACGATCCGCCGTGAGGCGTCTCTGGCCCGAGGCCGACCCCGCTCGCTCGCGATCCGCCACGTCGACGCCGGCTCATGCAACGGTTGCGAGCACGAGCTCGGCGCTGTCACCAACCCCTTCCACGACCTCCAGCGCCACGGCCTCGACGTCGTCGCCTCACCCCGGCACGCTGACATCCTGCTCGTCACCGGACCCGTCACCACCCGCATGGCCGAGCGGCTGCTCACCGCCTACCGGGCAATGCCGGAGCCCCGTCTGGTGGCCGCGCTCGGCGACTGCGCGCTCGGCTGCAACGTTCTCGGCGACCCGGCCGAGCTGGCCGGCCCGCTCGAGGACATGCTCCCGGTCGACATTCGCATCCCGGGTTGTCCACCCACCCCCGATGCGATCGCGGAGCACATACTCGCCGGGCTGAAACCAGGAGCGTCGAGGGCACGCGCTCGCTGCTCCTGAACGCACGGCGACCGGGTGCCGGGACGCTGTCGGCCAAGAACACGCAGTCGCGGCTGACCTATCGCCCTGGGAGCAGATCGCAGAACACGAAACCGTCTCGCTCGAGGACCTCGCCCGGACCGCACGCTATCGGGCCGTCGAAGATCGGGCCGTCGTAGACGAAGGTGTGGAACTCCCCCCTCTCCCCGCACGGATCCACCCCAGCCGGCAGCTCGGCGAGTAGATCTTCGTCGAACTCCCGTCCTGCGAAGGACCGGTCCAGCGCTCTCGGATCGACGCACACGAGGATCGCGCGGAAACCGAGCGCTATGAAGCGGTGCGCGAGCTCTGTGGTGTCGATTCCCCACACGGGAAAGCGAGCTTGCAGGCCGACCGGAGCGAGCCTGCTTTCGCGGTATTCGCGGATGTCCTGCAGAAAGAGGTCTCCGAAGGCCACCTCCTGCACACCCCGCATGGCCTCTGAGGCAAGCGCCGCGGCCATGCGCTGCTCGTACACGTCGTTCGGGCAGCTCGCCGGTATCTCGACCTCCACGAGCGGGATCCCGGTGCGCTCGGCCTGCTGGCGTATCAGCTCGCGGCGCACCCCGTGCATCGAGAGGCGCTCGTAATCGGCGGTGATGGTGCTCATCAAGGTCGCCGGGGACACACCCTGCTCGCGCAGGGCCCACAGCGCAAGCGAGGAGTCCTTGCCTCCGCTCCAGGCCAGGCTGAGAGAGCGCGTGAGCGGCGGTCGGTCGGCAGCGAGACTCAAGGTTCGCGGAGGTTAGCGCCGACTTGGCGTGAGCGCTCGCCGCGCACCTCAGAGCTTTGGCCGGCGAGCTAGTTGACTGTCCAGGTCGCGCCGGCCCGCAGCAGCGCCTGCAGCTCGCGCGGCCCGTTGGCTTCGCAGGCGGCTTGTATCTCGGCCTGGCCGCCCTCGCCGTGGACCGGCCGCTCGATGTCGCGCAAGACGCCGATCGGCGTCGGTTCGCTGACGGTCTTTGAGAGGTGCGCGAGCGCGAACGCGCGGCTCGGGTCGGCGCAGTGGGCGTCGTGCACGAGCAGCGCCTGCTCGCCGACATCCTCGACGTCCACGATCGCGAGGCTACCGTCGGGCCGCTGGACCACGCCGCGCTCTGCCTCGGCGCCGAAGCGGATCGGCTGGCCATGTTCGAGGCGGATCTGGTGCGCGTCCTTGGTGTCCTTGTCGGTGAGCAGGACGTAGGCCTCGTCGTTGAAGATCGGGCAGTTCTGGAAGATCTCCACGAACGCCGCGCCGGGGTGCGCCGCCGCTGCGCGCAATACCTCGATCACATGGCTGCGATCGCGGTCGACGGTCCGCGCGACGAAGCTCGCGCCTGCTCCGAGCGCCAGCGCGAGAGGGTTGAATGGCTGATCTTCAGAGCCGAACGGAGTGGACTTGGTGACCTTCCCCAGCTCGCTCGTCGGCGAGGTCTGGCCCTTGGTGAGACCGTAGACCTGGTTGTTGAGCACGAGGATCTTGATCGGCATGTTGCGGCGCAGCGCGTGAATCAGGTGGTTGCCGCCGATCGAGAGCATGTCGCCGTCGCCGCCTAGGGCCCAGACGGACAGGTCGGGCCGCGCGACCGCCAGACCGGTGGCGATCGCTGGCGCGCGACCGTGTATGCCGTGCATGCCGTAGGTGTTCATGTAGTAGGCGAAGCGCCCGGCGCAGCCGATACCGGTGATGAACGCGATCTTCTCGGGCGGCAAGCCCAGCTCGGGCAGGAACTCCTGCACGGAGGCGAGGACCGCGTAGTCGCCGCAGCCGGGGCACCAGCGCGTTTCTTGGCTGGAGGCGAAGTCCTGCTTGGTGAACGTCGCAGTGGCGCTCCCGTTGCTGTGCACGCTCACCGCCATCGTCAGATTCGCTCCATGATCTCGCGCTCGAGCTCGGCGGCGAGCAGCGGCTCGCCCTCGAGCTTGGTGAAGCTCTCCGCGTCCACCAGGAACTCGCCGCGCAGCAGCCTCGCGAGCTGTCCCGTGTTGGTCTCGGCGACAAGGACCCGGCCGTAGGAGCGCAGGACCTCCCCGGTGTTGGCGGGCAGCGGGTTGAGATGGTGCAGGTGCGCGGAGGAGACCTTGCCCCCTTTGTCGCGCACGCGCCTGACTCCCGCCGTGATCGGCCCGTAGCTCGAGCCCCAGCCGAGCACTAGCAGCTCTGAGCCTTCCTGGTGGTCGACCCCCAGCGGCGGAATGTCATCTGCTATGCCCGCGATCTTCTCGGCCCGCAGACTCGTCATGCGGGCGTGGTTGGCGGCCTCGTAGCTGATGTTGCCGGTGGCGTCCTCCTTCTCCAGGCCGCCAATGCGGTGGGCGAGGCCGGAGCTGCCGGGCACCGCCCAGGGCCGGGCCAGGCGCTCGTCGCGCAGGTACGGCAGGAACTCGCCGTCGAGGTTGGGGCCCTCGGCGAAGTTGGGGTCGATCTCAGGGAGCTCATCGACGTCGGGTATCAGCCACGGCTCGGAGGAGTTGGCGAGAAACGCGTCGGAGAGGAGGATCACCGGCGTGCGATAGGCCACCGCTAGGCGGACGGCCTCGATGGCCGCGCTGAAGCAGTGCGCCGGCGTGGCGGCGGCGAGAACAGGGAGCGGTGACTCGCCGTGGCGCCCGTAGAGCGCCATCAGCAGATCGGCGGCCTCGGGCTTGGTCGGCATGCCGGTCGACGGGCCTGCCCGCTGGACGTCGATGATCACCATCGGTAGCTCGAGCGCGACCGCCAGTCCGATCGTCTCGGCCTTGAGGTCCATGCCGGGCCCGCTGGTGGCCGTGACGCCGAGCTGACCGCCGAAGGCGGCGCCGAGCGCCATGCTGGCCGCGGCGATCTCGTCCTCGGCCTGGAGGGTGCGCACGCCGAAGCGCCGCTGCCGCGCGAGCTCGTGCAGCAGCTCGGAGGCCGGCGTTATGGGGTAGCTGGCGAAGAACAGCGGCAGTTTGCTGGTGACGCTGGCCGCTATCAGCCCGAGCGCGGTGGCGGTCGTGCCGTCGACGTTGCGGTAGGTACCGGATCGCAGCGAGGCGGGCTTGACGTGGTACTGGACCTCGAGCAGCTCGGTTGTCTCGGCGAAGTTGTAGCCGGCGTGGAAGGCCGCGAGATTGGCCGTCAAGACCGCCTCGCGCTTGGCGAACTTCTGCTCGATCCACCGTTCGGTGACCTCGAGTGGGCGCCCGTACATCCAGGAGAGCACGCCGAGCGCGAACAGGTTCTTGGAGCGCGCCGCGTCGCGCGAGCTCACGCCCTCGATTCCCTCGGTCGCTTTCACGGTCATGCTGGTCATCGGCAGAGCGTGGACACGGAACTCGGACAGGCTGCCGTCCTCGAGCGGGTTTGAGTCGTATCCCGCCTTGGTGAGATTGCGCTTGTTGAAGGCATCCTCGTTGACGACGATCGTCGAGCCGTCATCGAGTTCCTCGACATTGGACTTCAGGGCGGCCGGGTTCATGGCCACGAGCACGTCCGGCTTGTCGCCCGGCGTGAGGATGTCGCGCGAGGCGAAATGGATCTGGAACGCGGAGACGCCGCGCAGCGTGCCCGTCGGGGCGCGCACCTCGGCCGGATAGTCGGGGGCGGTGGCGAGGTCGTTGCCGAAGACGGCGGTGGCGTCTGTGAACCGTCCGCCGGCGAGCTGCATGCCGTCGCCGGAATCACCGGCAATGCGGATGACGACCCGCTCCTTATCGACGGTTCTGGACACCTGTTAGGGCATCCTAATACGAGAGGGGGATGACATGTCTTGATCATCAAGCGCCCGCAGATCACGGTCATGCGCACGTTGCCGCAGGCCTACAGGAGAAACTACGTAACGAACGGGGTCCCCTCGAAGCGATCAGGAGCCCCCGCGAGGTCCTCTTTTCAGCCATCGCTGCCCGTGTCGCAAGCGCTCAGAGACGCCTGCAATCGCAGAGCATCAGAGCCGGCGACTCGCTTAGCGGCGGCGCCTGAGATCTCATCGCGCCGCGACCTTGCCCGTCCCCGCGCGCCTGCCCGCCAGCATGTCGTATCGCACGCCCCAGGCGGGCTCTCAGCGCGGAATATGGCCCGGTCAGAGGTGAGTCTGCATCCCGCTGAGCGGCGTTTCGGTCGAGGGGACTTTGACGCCTGGTGTTTGCGGGACGGCGATGGGCGCCAGTGGGATAGATGGCGTTGAAATAGTGGGCGGCGTGACCGTGGGGATGCTCACCGGCCCTTCAGGCGCAGTCGGCGGCGGTCGTGGTGGCGGCGGTTGTGTCGCCGTCGTCGTTGGTGGCGGCGGCGCTGGGCCTGTCGCCGTTGAGACGGGACGTGCTCTGGAAGACGGCGGCGGCGGTCCGTTCCGCGGATTGGTCGGGCGCGGGGCTTCGTGAGCTACTCGCAGCGACATGTGCTGGCCGCTTGCTCGCGGCTTTACGCGCGCCCGCTTTGAGCGGTCCGCCGACGCAGGGGCGCGAGGTTCTTGGACTTGGGCATTTGCGGCTGGTTGATGTGGGTAGCGCGCGAGCGCCAAGCGCGGCTCGTGCCCGTGGGGGAGCGCAAGCGCACCGGCTAGTCCCACCACCGGCAGCGCCTGAGGGACCGAGCCGAGATCCAGGCTCGGCCCGGAGGCCCGCAACCACGCGAGCGCGCGCTGGGGAGCGGCCGTCGCGAAAGCAGTCCATGCGACCGCGCGGCGCGCCTGGTAGGAGTGGAGGAAGGCGGCGACCGCCGCGGCGTCCAGCTGCGTGCCGGCGTCCTTGGCGAGGATGTCCAGGGCGCGCTTGTGGCTTCTCGCCGGCCGGTAGGGGCGCGCGGAGGTGATCGCATCGAACGTGTCGGCCACCGCGATGATGCGTGCGCCGAGCGGGATCCGCTCGCCGGCCAGACCGTCCGGGTAGCCGTCGCCGGAGAGCCGCTCGTGGTGGTGGCGCACCATCGCGGTGATATCGGGCTCGCCGGCCGGCCCGATCATGTTGGCGCCGTCGACGGGGTGACGCTTGATGATCTGAAATTCCCGCTCGGTGAGCTTGCGCGGGTTGTTCAGGATCGCTCGCGGCGTATACAGCTTGCCGACGTCGTGGATGGCCGCAGCGGCGCGGATCTTTGCCACCTCGTCTGCCGGGAGGTGCATCCTGCGGGCGATCCGCACGGCGTGGCGCGCCACGCGCTGGCTGTGACCGTGCGTGTAGGGGTCGCGCGCCTGCAGCTGCTTGGTCACGCGTTCGAGCAGCTCGATGCTCATCCCCGGGCTCGCCTTGCCGACCGACTCGTACTCGCTGCGCACGCGCCGCAGTCGCCATTCCGCAAAGCAGCGTCGCAGCCAGCCCCACACGAGCAGCTCGGCGAACAGGACGTCGTGTGACCATGGCGAGCGCTTCCAGATGGCCGCCGCGACGCTCGCGACGAGAAGCGAGATCCCGACCGCCAGCATCGCCGAGAGGATCGCGGAGAAGACACCGCCGCCCCTTGGCATGACCATCGCCGCGACCACGGGCGGCAGCGCCGTCACCAATGCGGCGGCTAGCAGCGCCAGCGGCAAGAATCGCCACATGCGCGTCGGCGCTATCTCCAGGGAGATCGGCCCGAGCTCGCGATCCTCCGCGACGTCGCCGCTGGCCCGCGACCCCGCCGGCGGGCCCTCGTCAGGCCCAAGCAGCGGTCTGGACGGGGCGTCCATGTCCGGGGACTCTAGCATGGCCAAAGATCCCAATTAGTCGGTTTTTGGCTCGCTACTGCCCTTTGTGCGCAGCTGCGTGGGGCAGTCCGATCGCCGCGCGGCCCTCGTCGGTCAGGACCCACCGGTCGTTCTTATCGCCAGCGTCTATGAGGCGAGCGCCCGACGGGTGCCGAGTGCCTGCGCGGGCGCCGCTGGACCTAGCCATGAGGCCCTGTGCGAGGAGGCCTCGCAGCGTGCTCTCGACCGCCGCGCGATCGTGGCCCTCTCCCAGCAGCTGCCCGTGCAGGATCGTGGTCGTCTCCCCCGTCTGGGGTGCTGCCGCACACACTTCCAGGAGATCGCACTCGAGGTCGCTCAGGAAGGCCGTGTCCATATGCGCGAGCTCGTCCGGCGGGAGCGTTCTCAGCTCCACCGTGTCAGGACGCAGCTCGACGGGCGCGACCACCGAGACGATCAAGACCGGCGTCAGGTGGTAGGCGAGCCAGCGCCCGCCGAACTCCCTCTCGTAGCCGACCACCACCTCGCCGTCGACGGTGATCTCTCTCGCCCTCCATGCGTGCTTCTCGCCCGCCACCTCGGTCGCGGCGGCGAACATGTCAGCCGCGGCGCTCGGGTTATCGAGCACGAGCGCCATCGCGGCGCTCTCTCGTGCGAGCTCGGCGGAGACAGCGACCCGGGGGGCTCCTCGTGCGCGTCTTGAGGTCGTGCGCCGCATCACCTGCACGCTGAGCTCCCCGCCCACGCCAGCGGGGCGATGAACGATCGTGCACACATCCCAGCCCTCGCCTGCCCTGAGCCGCTCGCCGGCGAACGAGCCGGCGAGGCCGTACCGCGGAAGGGGCTTCTCTCCGGGGACGCTCACGCCTAGAAGCATAGGCCGCGGGCCTGCGCGCCTCGAGAGCTCAATCGCCAACGCGGCCTGAATAGAGCAGAGCCGGCATTGGCGCATGCTTCGGCGTCACTGGCCGCGTCGATGCGATGACTGGGCCAGTCGCGGTCAGCCGACTTGCGAGAGCCGGCTTGAAAGGCGCTCGTCTCAGAGGCCCGCGAGCACCTCGAGCAGGGATTCTCCGTGCTTAGCGCAAAACGCCGGGCCGATGCCCTTCACGCCGAGGAGATCCTCGACGGCGCGAGCGCGGGGTCCAGCCAGCAGCTCTTTGAGCGTCGCGTCGCTGGCGACGGTAAACGCCGGCTTGCCCTCAGAGCGGTCCAGACGCCAGGCCTTCAGCGCCTGGAAGTCCTGCTCGGGAACCTCAGGGAGATCGTCCCGTTGCGCGCCAGGCACACCCGGCAGGCGCGTGCCGTTGCGCCCGCGACGGGGCTTCACCGAGGCCGCGCGCGTGATCGCCCGGGCCAAATCGGGGTCGGGGCTGCACACGTCGCAGCATCTCCCCGTTGCCGTCACGGCCTCATCGTCGCCGAAGTGCTCAAGGATCTGCCTGCGCCGGCATACCTCGCCCTGCGCCGCGTAGCGCTCGATCGAGCGGTAGGACTCCCAGGCGCGGTCCCTGGCCGTTTTGATCGCCGCCGCGGCCATCTGGCGGCTGCCCTCTCCGGTCAGCGTCACGAGCAGCCCGTCCGCGCCCCCGGGCGACAGCCTTACGGCCCCGGACCTCTCGGCTATCGACAGCAGCACGCGGTCGCGGTCTGAGAGCGACTCCGGCGAGACCGCCACAACGCCGTCGTGGGCCTCGACCCTCAGCCTCGCCACATGTGAGGTGACGTCATCCACAGTCGTCTGCCGGTCGTTGATGAACCGGATCAGCCTCCCCAGGTCCGCGCGGGAGGCCAGCAGCAGCGCCCTTGCCTGCTGGCCGTCGCGTCCCGCCCTGCCCGCCTCCTGGTAGTAGGCCTCGAGGCTGGTCGGCAGCGCCCAGTGGGCCACCGTCATGACCTCGCCCTTGTCGACCCCCATGCCGAAGGCGTTGGTGGCCACGACGACCTCCGCCCGGCCGTCCATGAACGCCGCCTGGTTCTCCCGACGGGACTCGGGGGCCATCCCGGCGTGGTAGCCGACCGCCGCGACCCCGTCCGCGAGGAGCCTGTCGGTGATGTTCTCGACGTCCTTTCTGGTGCCGCAGTAGACGATCGCCGGAAGCCCCTGCGATGCGCCCAGCACGTGCCTCAGCGCCTGCCACTTGCGTGCCATCGCGCCCTTCCCCTCGACGCTCACCACGTCGAAGGTGAGGTTGGGACGGTCAAAGCCCGAGCGCACGGACACCCAGTCGCGCAGCCCGAGGCGCTGTGCGATTTCCCGCGCGACGCGCGGCGTCGCGGTGGCCGTGGCGGCCATCACCGCGGGGCGGCCGAGCGCCTCGATCGCCGCGTGCAGCCGCAGATAGTCGGGGCGAAAGTCATGTCCCCACTCGGACACGCAGTGCGCCTCGTCGACCACGAACAGCGCGAGGCGTCGCTCCGATAGGGCCGCGTGAAGCGCGCGTGAGGCAAACCGCTCGGGCGCGATCAGCAACAGCTGGGTGCGCCCGCGGCGCACGTCCTCGAGCGCCTGCTGGTTGTGCCCCTCCGGCATGCCCGACGCCAGCATGCTCGCGTGCACCCCGCTTTGCTCGAGCCGGCGAAGCTGGTCTGCCATCAGCGCGATCAGCGGGCTGACGACAAGCACGAGCCCGTCGCCAGCCAGGGCCGGCAGCTGGTAGCACAGCGACTTGCCGCCGCCCGTGGGCATCACCACCAGGCTGTCGCGGCCGTCGAGGGCCGCCTTCACCGCCTCGCGCTGGCCGGGCCTGAACGCGCGCAGGCCGAAGCGCTCGAGCAGCTCCTCGGGGCTAGCCGACGGCCCCTGGGGCTGCGCCTCGGTGTCCAGCAGCAGGCGCAGCTCGCTCGCCGGTCCCTGCAGCTCTTGGCGCTCTCTCTCAGCGAGCGTCACCCACAGCTCGCGCGCCTGGGCCAGCAGTTCGCGAGCGCGAAGGCGCGCCTGTTCCTCAGGCCGCGCGGTTAGTTCTCGCTTGGCCTCATCGATTGCGTGCAGGATCGTCTCCATCACAACAGAACGTAAAGCGCCCGGCGGCGGACTTTCGCCGAAGCCTCTGCGCGCCGCCTGCCTCTGAGCGCCCAGGCGGCCTCTTTCAGGCCCACCTTGCACCGCTCGGGCAAGCGGATGTTGCGGTGAACCGCCGCTGGCGCTAGC
Source organism: Solirubrobacteraceae bacterium (assembly GCA_025451035.1). Taxonomy (GTDB): domain Bacteria; phylum Actinomycetota; class Thermoleophilia; order Solirubrobacterales; family Solirubrobacteraceae; genus Palsa-744. The sequence goes on along the minus strand of JANWLE010000047.1, from coordinate 5,229 downwards.
CCTGGCGGGCTGCCTTGACCAGCGCCTGCCCGGGGTGGATCTCGCTGAGCGGGACGAAGGTCTTTCGCGCGACCGAGACGGTGATCGGCCCGAGGCTCGGATCTCCGCTTGGGAGGATGCTGAAGCTGCCGGTGATCCCGTCCTTGACTTTGGTCGCGGTGACGGCGGTGATGACACCGGCGCGCGTGCCGCTGCGCGCGATCGCGCCGAGCAGCACGCTCGCGGCCTGGCCCGCGTAGGGCGCATACAGTTCGACCGGCCCCCCGACTTCTTTGCGCAGCTCGGAGACGAGTGTCTTTCCTGGCCCGGTGAGGTTCTGCGGCACGCGGCCGGGGACGCTCGCGAACATGCCCTTCGCGGCGGGCCCGGCGAGGTCGATCGTCGACTGCTGGGCGAAGCCGTCGGGCGCCAGCAGCTTGACCTTGCCGGCGTTTGCCCCGAGGACCGCGACCTTGTCCTTGATCAGCTCAGCGCCGTTCTCCTCGGTCAACCCGGCGAGCAGCACCGCGTCGGGTGAGGCGCGCTTGACCTTGCGCATCAGCCTGCTGTAGCTGGAGGCTTTTGCGTCCCATTCGCTGAAGCCGACGACCTTTACCGCGAGCTTGCGCGCGGCACCGCGGAACGTGCGTGCCTGCCCGAGGCTGGTCGCATCGGCGCCCGCGTAGAGGACGTAGACGCGCTTGAGCTTGCGGCTGTGGGCGAAGCTCGCAAGGCCAGCGCCCTGGTATGCGTCGTTGGGTACGACGCGAGCGTAGTTGCGCTGCTTGGGGTAGAGGCTGGCGGGCTCCCCGCCGGTGCAGCTGGGGCTTGACTGGGTGAGGCAGATCAGCGTGTTGCCGGGCGAGACGATCGCCACCCCGCCGCCCGGTGCGCCGCCGAGGATCGGGATCATCGCCTCGGCGCAGCCTGAGTTGTAGGTGCCGATCACCCCGAGGACGCTCGGGTCGGCCGCGTACGCGTCGGCGTTGGCCTGACATATCGCCTTGCTCCACAGCCCGGTCGCGGCGTCCGAGTCATCGCACGCCTGGAAGGCGACGCTGCGCCCAGCGGCGCGCCACTTCGACGCGGACAGCACGAGGCGGATCGCGTCGTTCATCTGAAGCGAGCGCTGACGCGAGGCGCCCTGCAACGGGAGGTCTGAGACGATCAGGGCCTGCGCCTGCCCGGAGCCGGCGTATTGCACCGCGCCGCAGTCGCTCGAGTTGACGGGCGTGACGGTTCTGTCCGCAGACCAGCCCCGGGTCGCGCCACCCAGCAGCAAGAGGACCGTGAGACCCACGATTGGCAAGCGACGCAGCAAAGGAGCGGCGAGTATAGCCGCGCCTGCCATCCCCCGCTTGAAATCTGGGCCTTTTCTGCCCGCGTGCTCTGCTGGACCCCGCCGCCGGGCAGGTTCTCGCGTGCGCCCACCCTCGCGGCTAGGTCGATGACGCCAGGTCCCGCGGCGCTAGCCGCTCATCTGGCTGGGGCATGCCGGCCGCCGGGCGGCCGGCATGGTCGCTAAGCGGAGGCTATGAGCCGCCGAGCTGGCTTTCTACGATCTTCTCGGCGGCGTGCAGCATCCCGAGCGTCACCCACGGGTACTGGCCGGCGCGGACGCGCAGCCCGACGTTGTTGTCTGGCCTGACGATCTCGACGATCGTGATCACACGCCCGATCTGATAGTCGTCGCCGAACTCCCCTTCGATGGAGTCCATCTCCTCGGCGACTTCCTGCATGAGCTTGGCCCGCGGGTTGGCCTGTGCTTCGGGCTCTCCTGCGTTGTGGCTCTCGGCGGTTGACATTTGTCGGCTCATTCCTGGTCGAGCGATGATCGAGTGGGCAGGAAGCCATTATGCCACCGCATCTTTGACCCTCTGGGCGGCTGCGCGGTGCGCGTCCGCGTCGGGACGCCCCGTCTCTCTAGGACTGCGCGGTGAGCTGCGCTGCGCTCGCGGGCGCGGTGTGGCGGTCCACGAACTCGCTGATCGTCCGCACGACCAGGCGCGTGTCGTCCCACATCGGCAGGTGGCCGCAGCCGGCGAGGGTCCGTGTCTCCACGCCCGGTATCTCGCGCCGCAGGCGTGGGCCGTGGCGCTCGGCTGGCAGCACGCGGTCAAACTGGGATAGCCCGAGCAGCACGGGGCACGCGATCTGCTCGAGGTCTTTGAGCACGAGGCCTTCATCGGCGGCGAGCGCCGCAATCGCGCGGGCGCTGACTTCGCAGCGCAGGGAGGTCAGCGCGAGATCGACGGCGTCGGCGGGGGCAACGAGCTCGCCGCGGCGCATGATGTCGCGCAGCGCGAAGCGCCGGGTGGAGGGGCGGCGCATGACGGTGGCCACGCGCGCACCGATGGCGCGGGTGACCCGCAGCTGACGCGCGAAGAAGCGCCCGACGCGCTGCGCCTCGCCGTCGCCCTCGGTCCATCCACCGGCGGGCGCGAGCGCGACGACCGAACGCGCCCGCCCGCGCTTGGCGAGCTCCAGCGCTAGCGCTCCACCCATCGAGTTGCCGACGATGTGCGCGGTGCCCACGCCCAGCTCGTCGAGGTGGTGCTCCAGCGAGTCGGTGGCGGTGGCGAAGCTCAGCTGCGTCTCCAATGCGAACTGCGGGCCGCCGTCGTGGCCGGCGAGCGTCGGCGCGATCACCTCGTAGCGGGCGACGAGCTCGCCGAGCACCGGGCGCCAGTGATGCCACGTGCCGGTGAAGCCGTGCAGCAGCAGGACGGGCTCGCCTGACCCGGCACGGTAGAGGGCGGGGGAGATCTCGGTCATCGGTGACCGCGCAGCCTACACCGCCGGGGCCGTCGGCATTGCCGCCCGGGCGGCTAGGATGGGCCTCGACCGCAAGCTCGCCGCTAGGGCCAGCCAACAGGAGGGGCATGTGACTGATCTCAACCGCCGTCTAGTTCTCGCCGAGCGCCCACTGGGCATGGTCGACGAGCGGACCGTGCGAATCGAGGAGACCGCAGTGCCGACACCCGGCCCGGGCGAGGCGCTGGCGCGCGTGCGCTACCTGTCGATCGACCCGACGATCCGCACGTGGATGGACGACGCGCCCGGCTACCTGCCGCCGATAGCGATCGGCGAGGTGATCCGAAGCGGCGGCATAGCCGAGGTGATCCACAGCGATAGCGACCGCTACACGCCGGGCGAGCTGCTGTTCGGCATGACCGGTTGGCAGGACTACGTGATCGCCAACGAGGCTTTCCAGAGCCTGCCGGCGGGGATCTCGCCGACGGTCGCGCTGGGCCTGTTCGGGATCACCGGCATGACCGCTTACTTCGGGCTGACCGACGTCGGCCGCGTCAAGGAGGGCGACGTGGTCGTGGTCAGCGGGGCGGCTGGCGCGACCGGCTCGACGGTCGGGCAGATCGCCAAGCTCAAGGGCGCCGGCAAGGTGGTGGGCATCGCGGGCGGCCCACAGAAGTGCGCGTGGGTGGTCGAGGAGCTCGGCTTCGACGCGGCGATCGACTACAAGGCCGGGGATCTCCCAGCGCGCCTGCGCCAGGCCTGCCCGGACGGGATCGACCTGTATTTCGACAATGTCGGCGGGGAGATCCTCGACGCCTGCCTGGCCCAACTGGCGATGCGCGGGCGGGTCGTGCTGTGCGGCGCGATCGCAAGCTACAACGATCGTGGCGAGCTAAGGGGCCCGGCCAACTACCGCAGCCTAATCATCCGGCGCGGCAGGATGCAGGGCTTCATCATCCTCGACTATCTCGACCGCTTCCCCCAGGCGCAGGCCGAGATGGCGGGCTGGCTCGCCTCCGGCCAGATCAAATCGGCCGAGCACATCGTCGACGGCTTGGAGCACTCGCCCGACGCGCTGAACCTGCTGTTCACCGGCGGCAACACCGGCAAGGTGATCGTCCGGGTCTGACCGCCTCGCTCACTGTCGCGACCAGGGTTTCCGGCTGGCTGGCACACACATACCGAGCAGGGGAGCAGAGTAGGCGCGCTGGGAGGCGCCACGCTTCCCGCCGACGGGCGGCGCGGGGTTCAGCCGCCGAGCGAGGAGGAGCCCGCCGCGGAGCTCTGCAACGCGCCGAACAGTTGCGAGATCGCCGGTAGCAGCTGCGAGAACGGGCGCGGGTGGCTGGGCGCTGAGATCGTCTGCGGCTGGTTGAGCTGAGAGATCTCGAGGTCGAGGGTGATCTTGGCTGAGCTCGCGCCGTTCAACAGCGTCTGCGTCTGCGGCGTCGCCTTGAACGTCGCGGCGATCGTCAGGCGGCGCAGCAGATGGTCGGTCTTGCCGGTGTAGAGGTCGACGTGAGCGGAGGAGATCGACTTGCCGAGTTCTGAGACCGTGGACGGTGAGATCGCGCTCGCGCCGGGGACGGCGGCGCTGAGCGAGCCGCTTGACTGCGAAAGCTTGGAGACGTCCCGCAGGAACGCCGCGGTGTCGACACCTGCGGTCACGTGGTAGACGGATTCCCCGCTGACGGATGTCGTGCCGACCGTGCTGGGTTCCACAAGCCACTTGTTCGGTTCGACGCCGAGCCCGGCGAGCATCGAGCGTTCCGGCTTGCCGGCCGCTTGTTTGGCGGCCTGCGCGAAGCTTTGTTCAAACGTCTTGTATGTGGAGGACGGCACCACATACCAATTGCTGCCGAGGCCGACGTAGAACTTCGAGTCGGTGGACGTAACGCCCGCCTGGATCGGCTGCGCACCGATGTTGACGTTGACGGTGAACGCGAAGCGCGGGATCTTGCCGACGGGGCCGTTCTGGAACGGCCCGGTGAGGCTCAGTTTCAGTGACTGCGAGGAGCTGCCGCCGGTCGGTTCGAGCGCCAGCGACATGTTGACCTGCCCGCTTTCGATCTTCGCCTTCGAGGAGAAGGTGTCGTTCACGAGCGAGCTGCCGCTCGGCTGCGAGCTCCCGCCGCACGCCGCGAGCCCCCAGGCGAGCAGGAGCGCTCCGAGCAGCGTGGCCGCGGTCTTCAGGAGCGTGTTGGGCTGAGGTGAGTTCATCACTTCTAAGCGTGACGCCAAGCCGCCAGCGTGCATACCGGCGACGTTGTCGGGGCACGAGCCTAGCACCGCCGCGCACCGCCCGCCACGTTTTTCCGCTGAATGCGCTGCGTACAGGCTGTGGTAGCGGCCGCTCCTCGCGCTTTAGCCTGGGCTGTCTCCGAGTGCTCCCGACAGTTGGGGGTTCGATAGGTCTTTGAGGTTGAGGTCGGACGGGTCCCTGTTTGGGGACCCGTCCGTGCCTCGGCTCAGGCTGCCTCCTTCACCGCCAAGTGA
>JANWLE010000046.1 GCA_025451035.1 Solirubrobacteraceae bacterium | reverse complement strand
TGCGGGTTGTGAGCGACCTCCCAGGGATGCCCGGCCGGGTCGAGGAACACGCCCGAGTAGCCGCCCCAGAAGGTCTCGGCTCCAGGCCGGGCTATCCTCGCGCCGGCCGCCGCTGCTTGCGCGAGCACCTCGTCCACCTCGGCCGGCGAGCCCGTGTTATACGCGAGGGCGACCCCGCCCCAGCCGCCACCGTCATCGACACAGCTGTCCTCGGCGAGCTTGCCGCGATCCCACAGCGCGAGGATCATGCCGCCCGCCTGGAAGAAGACGACGTCGTCGTCCGGCTCGGCGCGCGTGCGCCAACCCAGCTTCTCGTAGAACGCGCGCGCAGCGGGTAGGTCACTCACGCCGAGCGTGATCAGGCTGACGCGTTGGCGCATGCTTTCATCCTCGCACAGACCACAAGGAGGCGAACATGGGTTACACGATCAAGAACCTCGAGACGGTGGAGGACGCGGCCAAGGGCCACGGGCTCTCAGAGCAGGGCGAGGCGCGCTTCGCCCGCAAAGACCTGGAGGCGACCCAGGTGGGGGTCAGCCACCAGCGCCTGCGGCCAGGCAAGCGCCAGCAGTTCGGCCACCGCCACGAGGAGGCGGAGGAGGTCTACGTGGTGCTCTCAGGAAGCGGGCGGATGAAGCTGGACGAGGAGATCGTCGAGATCGGAAAGCTCGACGCGATCCGCGTCTCACCCGAGACGACACGCGCGCTCGAGGCGGGCGAGGAGGGCCTCGAGCTGCTCGTGTTCGGCCAGCACTTCGACAAAGACGGCGAGATCGTCCCGGGCTGGTGGTGAGGATCCACGCACCGGCCGGCGAGCTGCTGCCTGGTCACCCATGGCTCGGGCGCCCGAGACTCATTTTCTCGGCCGGACATCGAGCGCGGTCAGAGCAGATCGCGGACGTGATCTCAAGGCGAAGTCTGTTGGGCGTGTGGCCAGACCGCTCGCTCGGGATGAGCGCTTGGAGAAATACATCTGGCGGGGCCATGCGCCGGGCTCCTCGTGCTCGTTGAGGAGCTGCGAGCGCATCCGCGACATCGGCGGGCGGCTGGTGACTGAGCACGGCGAGGCGCTGGAGATCCTCGCCAACCACGATCCCGGCGCCCTGCAGAGTTAGATCACAATGACGGAGGAGGGTGCTCCGGCGAGTTTGAGCCGGTCTATCTTGCGCTAGCCGATGTCCTTGAGCTGCGGCGAGCCAGCGCGGGGACCTACCAGGAGCTCCATCAGCAGCCCGTCGCGCCACTTCTCCCCGCCGGGCTCGAGCTCATAGGCGCGCATCACACCCACCGGCTTGAAGCCCGCCTTTTCATAGCAGCGTATGGCCGGCGCGTTCTCCGCCGCCGGGTCGATCGTGATGCGGTGGTGGCCGCGCTCGCCGACCAGGTGAGAGACGACGCGGCGAACCGCCTCCGTGCCGATCCCCCGGCCGTGGACGGCGGGATCGAGGAACAAATCGACGCTCGCGTGGCGGAATCGGGGGCTTGCCTCCTCGAGGTACTGGATGAGGCCCACGATCTCGCCGTCGAGTTCGATCACGAGCCTCTGCGCTTGCGGCTCATCGGTCCATGGAAACCCGTCCTCCGGCAGATCCCACCAGCGCGCGACCGCCTCGCTCGAGTGGATGCGAAGCAGCTCGGCCTCATCAGCGGCGGCCGGCGGGCGCAGAGTCAGCCGCTCCTCGTACACCCTCGACGGCGATCAGGCGGCCAGCGGCTCTGGGGCGGTGTGCGGCTGCGCGGCGGGCGAGAACTGCATTGCGGCGTCCTGGATGGAGCCGAACCGCAGCGCGAGGATGTCGAGCGGATAGTTCTGGTGAAGCCGCCACGGCGCCTTTGATCCCTGCTTGGGGAACTCGTCGATCGCGCGCTGCACATAGCCGGAGGAGAAGTCGATGAACGGCAGCGGACGAACCGAGGGGTCGCTGTTGCGCGGCACGCAATGGCTGTAGCCGCGCTCGTCCATGTGGCGCAGCAGGCGGCAGACGTACTCGCACGTCAAATCGCACTTCAGCGTCCAGGAGGCGTTGGTGTAGCCGACGGCGAACGCGAAGTTCGGCACCCCTGAGAGCATCATGCCCTTGTAGCTCATCTGCTCGCCGAGCGCGACCTCCCGCTCGTCGACGACGAGCTCGATCCCGCCGAGCGCGAGCAGGTTAAGGCCCGTTGCGGTGACGACGACGTCCGCCTCGAGCTCCGCTCCAGAGGCGAGCTTGATGCCGGTCTCGGTGAACGAGTCGATGTGGTCGGTGATGACCGACGCGCGGCCATCTGAGATCGCCGCGAACAGATCGCCGTTGGGGACCAGGCACAGACGCTGGTCCCACGGGTCATAGGACGGGTTGAAGTGCGTGTCGATGTCATAGCCCTCCGGCAGGCGGCTTTCCAGGCCCTTGCGCACGAGCGCTCGCATCAGCCGCGGGCGCCGGCGCGAGAGCTGAAAGCTCGCCATCGTCAAGAACACGTTCTTCCAGCGGATGATGGGGTAGGCCAGGCGCACCGGCATAAAGCGCCGCAGCAGGCGGGCGACAGGGTCTTCCCCGGGCAGCGAGACGATGTAGCTCGGCGAGCGCTGCAGCATCGTGACGTGCGCGGCCCTATCGGCCATCGCCGGCACCAGTGTCACGGCTGTCGCGCCGCTACCGATCACCACCACGCGCTTGCCTGAGTAGTCGAGCGACTCATCCCAGTGCTGGGGGTGGACGATCCTCCCGCCGAAACGCTCGCTGCCCTCAAACTCCGGTGTGTAGCCCTCGTCGTAGCGGTAGTAGCCCGAGCACATGAACAAGAAGCTCGCGCTCAGCCTCACGCTCTCGCCGGTGTCCGAGCGCTCGGCGTCCACGAGCCAGCGGTCCTCTGAGCTCGACCACGCGGCGCGCACGACTCGATGGTGAAAACGGATCTTCTGCTTTATCCCGTGCTCGTCGGAGGTCTCGCGGATGTAGTCGAGGATCGCCGACCCGTCGGCGATCGACTTGTCCTCGCGCCACGGCTTGAAGGAGTAGCCGAGCGTGTACATGTCTGAGTCAGAACGGATGCCCGGATAGCGGAAGAGATCCCAGGTCCCGCCGATCGACTCGCGCGCCTCGAGGATCGCATAGCTCTTGCCCGGGCAGTCGGCCTGCAGATGGCAGGCTGCGCCTATCCCGGACAGGCCGGCTCCGACGATCAGAACGTCAACGTGTTCAAGCGACATCTCGCGATCCCTGGTCGGGTGAAGAGAAACCAGCGTACCGGCACGAGGATTATCTCAGCAGCGCGGGAAAGCATGAACCCACGATCAGAAGGCAATCGCAAAGCACGATCTAGAAGATGCGATATCCATTGCGCAAGGACGCCGTCTCACAGGCACGGCAGCAGACGGAGGCGCTCACCCGCGCAGGCGGGCAGGCGCTGGGGCGCGAAGCGCATAGCTAGGGATGAGGCAAAACGGGCAAACCGCAGATGGCCGGCACAGCGAGATAAGGAGCGAGCAGATGCAAACACGCAAGCTTGGCAGCCAGAGTCTTGTCGTCTCCGAGCAAGGCCTGGGCTGCATGGGGATGAGCGAGTTCTACGGGCGCACGGACGAGAGCGAGGCGATCGCGACGATCCAGCGCGCGCTCGAGCTCGGCGTGACGCTGCTCGACACCGCCGACATGTATGGGCCATTCACTAACGAGAAGCTCGTCGGCCGGGCGATCGCCGGACGCCGCGAACAGGTGGTGCTGGCCACCAAGTTCGGCAACGAGCGCCGCGAGGACGGCAGCTGGGTCGCTATCAACGGCAGGCCCGAGTACGTGCGCAGCGCATGCGAGGCGTCGCTGGCGCGTCTCGGGGTCGACCACATCGACCTCTACTACCAGCACCGTGTGGACAAGACCGTGCCGATCGAGGAGACCGTCGGGGCGATGGCCGAGCTCACAGCAGAAGGCAAGGTGCGCTACCTCGGTCTCTCGGAGGCCTCGCCACAGACGATTCGCCGCGCGCACGCGACCCACCCGATCACCGCGCTTCAGAGCGAGTACTCGCTGTGGACACGCGACCCCGAGCCGGAGATCCTGCCGACAGTGCGCGAGCTCGGCATCGGCTTCGTCGCCTACTCGCCGCTCGGTAGGGGTTTCCTCTCGGGCAAGTACAAGCAGCCCGAGGACCTGCCGGAGGATGACTTCCGTCGCCACCATCCCCGCTTTCAGGGCGAGAACTTCGAGCAGAACCTCACGCTGGTGGAAAGCATCGAGGAGATCGCGCGAGAGAAGGAAGTCACCGCCGGCCAGCTGGCGCTCGCCTGGGTGCTCGCGCAGGGACGCGACATCATGCCGATCCCAGGCACCAAGCGACGCTCCTACCTCGAGGAGAACATCGCAGCCGGCGAGATCGAGCTATCGGATGAGGACCTCGCCCGCATCGAGGAGGCGATGCCGCTCGGCGCGACCGCCGGCGAGCGCTACGCGAACATGTCGACGATCGACCGCTGAGAGCCGGTCGCGGCCGCGGCGCGCGGGCCTGGGGCACCGCCGCAAAGCGGAGTTTCTCTCGCGTAGCAGTGCCGGTTTGATGCGGACGTTTGTCTGCTTGTGCGGCGTGCCACGATGGGCTACCTTGCCTAGCGGAGGCGGCCGGGGCCGAAGCCGCCCGTGAGCAATCTGTGCGGGGAGCCTGTGATATGAGGAGGAGCGTTCTGCTTGGCCTGACCGTGGCGCTGCTCGGCGCATGCACCGGCGCAGCTCAAGCGGTCTCACCGAGCCCCACCTACCACGGCGGTCCCGTGTTCTCCGAATACCGCACCCAGGAGGTCGTCTGGGCGCACGAAGGCAAAACGGCTGAAGGCACTATCACCGAAGGACTCGCCGCCTTCCTCGGCGACGTGGCGGCCGCAAGCGGAACGACCGAAGACGTCTTCGCGATGCTTCCCCAATACTCGACTCAAGGCTTGACAGGCGGCAGTCAGATCGCCGCCTACCACTCGAGCTACCTGGGCAGGGCGACGGTTGCGCCCACTTCGAGCGCGGCGTTGACGACGACCCAGCTGGCGACCGACCTCAACCAGGAAATAACCGCGGGCGCGCTTCCCGCGCCAGGACTCGACGCCGGTGGAGCGGCCAACACCGTTTACGTCGTCGTGCTGCCCGCCAACATGGAAGCCTGTGAAGGATCGGAATGCTCGGGTCCGAGCAAAACCAACTTCTGCAGCCTGCGCGGAATAGCCCACTACAACTCGACGCCTTACGCCTTCATCCTGATGCCCGACCTCAGCGGAGCGCTCGGCTCGGGCTGCGGCGGCACACCCCCCGCCCAGCTAGAAAAAGAGACGAGCACGGTCACCCAACAGCTCGGGGAGACGATCACCGACGCGTTCAACGTTGAAAGCAAAGAAGCGTGGATGAACAGCGAATTCTTGGGGGTTGGTTACATCTGCAACGGGGAAAACGCGACCAACACGATCAACGGTCACACGTGGACGGTGCAGAAGCTGTGGAGCAACATCGACAACGCGTGCGTCGGAGGCGACACGTACTTTCACCCCCCCAGCGCCGACTTCACCGGGACCCCGACCGCCAACTCGGCCGCTTTCTCAGCGCACGGCTCGAGCACGAACAAACTCGGGAGCATCGCGGCCGGGATCGCCTCCTACTCATGGGACTTCGGCGACGGCCAAAGCGGTACCGGCGCCACCCCCAGCCACTCCTACGCGGCCGCCGGCACCTACACCGTCAGTGTGACGGCGACCGACACTCTTGGCTTCACCGCCCACGCCACCCATCAGGTCACCGTCTCAGCTCCGCCCTCCACGGGCGGAGGGACTACCAGCGGCGGCGGGAGCACCTCGGGAGGCTCGACAGGGACCGGCGGCAGTCCGGCGCCGACGATCACCTCGAGTGGGGGATCCTCGACCAAGCTGGCCGGATCAACCGTTCTGGTCCTCCTCGCCAACAGCGTCACCTGTCCGCAGGGCAGCTTTCCCTGCATCGTGAAACTCATAGCCACCGCGCGCGTTCCGGCAAAGCACCGCGCTCACACGCGGCGGCCAAAGCTGCAGACGGCGAGAGTCGGCACAGCC
>JANWLE010000045.1 GCA_025451035.1 Solirubrobacteraceae bacterium | reverse complement strand
TGTTGATCAGGGGGAAGTCGGCAAGCAGGTTTCCCGCGGCGGCGTGCGCGAGCGCAGGCCAGTTGGCGTAGGAGCTGGTGCGCAGGTGTAGCCGGGAGACACGCGTCCCGTCGAGCTCGACGGCGCACATGGTGGCTCCGCGTGGGCTCTCGACGGTGCCGACGCCGAGGGCCCCGCTCGTGCCGTCGCCGGTGGTCGTCCCCGGGGCGAGCGGCTGCTTGAGCAGGTCTTCGAGGATCTCGTAGGTGGTCTCGAGCTCGATCGCGCGCATCCTCACGCGTGCCGCGACGTCTCCGCTCGCCGCCGTCGAGTAGGCGGGCGTGAAGCCGTCGTAGGCGAGACGTGGGCTTGAGGTGCGAACGTCCTCGCGGATACCGGCCGCTCGTGTCGCCGGTCCGACGGCGCCGAGGCGTTGCGCGTCGGCGTGCGCGAGCACCCCGACTCCATCGAGACGCGCTTGCACCGAGCCCGCGAACTCGAGCTCGCGCCAGGCGGCGGCCGTGTCGGCGCGCAGCTCGCGCAGCGCCCCCAGCGCGGCGTCCGTGCGCGCGGCGTTCAGCTCGACGGCGCCGCGTCCGACGCGGACGCTCCCGAACAGGAAGCGGTGCCCGAAGGCGCGCTGGTTGATCTGCTGGGCACGGTCCTTCAGCGCGGCGAACGCCATCGACCCCGGCGCGAAGCCAACCCCGGCGCAGATCGCGCCGATGTCGTGCACGTGGTTGTAGAGACGCTCGAGCTCCAGCAACACCGTTCTGCAGATACGCAGCTCGCGATCCGGTCTGAGCCCGCGCGCGTCCTCGACCGCGTGCGCGTAGGCGATCGTGTTAGCGACGGCGCACGCTGCGCATGCGCGCTGGGCATACAGCAGCGCCCGTTCGCTGTCATGGCCCTCGGCGGCGCGCTCCAGCCCCCGGTGCTTGTAGAAGAGCCGCGTGTCCACAGCGAGGATGCGCTCGCCGATGACGTGGAAACGGAAGTGACCGGACTCGATCACGCCGGCGTGGATCGGCCCGACCGCTACCTGATGCACGCCCTCGCCGGTGACCGGTGTCATCCACAGGCCGGGGTCGTCCGGGTGCGCCACCAGCGCCCGCAGCGGCGCATGACCGGAGAACCGCAGCCCATACAAGTCATGGGCCTCGCGCTCATCCCAGCCCGCGGCCTGCGTGAGCGCGACTACGCTCTCTGCCTGTCCTTTGCTCGCCTGGCAAAAGATCACGCGATGAGAGTGCTGAGAGATGAGCAGCGCGCGCCAGGCCAGGCCCCCGTCGCGTTCGCTCGCCCAAGCGCCACCGAATCGCTCCCCGTCGCGCAGCGCCCGCGCGAGCGTCTCGCCCCACGCATCCAGGGCTATGTGCTCGATCGCCGTCACAGCGCTCCCCGGGCGAGCGTGGCCACGAAGGCCGAGCCGGGCAGCAGCAGGCCCGCCGGGGCGAGCGCAAGCAGGCCGCCGCCGAGGATCGCGGTGAGGGCGAGGATCGGGCGCTCGGCGCGCGAGTGCGCGCGCCGGTGATGGCGTTTGCGTTCTCCGACCACGCCTTCTACGAACGCGTGCAGCAGCCCGAGGAAACCGAGCGCCAGCGCGATCAGCGCGATCACGCTGACGAGCACATCGCCCGCCGCCACGCCGCCGAGGAGGATCAGCAGCTCGGACAAAAACAGCGGCGAGGGCGGCAGGCCCGACAACGCAAGCAGGCTGATGCCCATCGCGGTGGCCGTGGAGCGACTGTCGCTGAGGACGCCGTCGGGCGCTCGGTTGGCCGCCTCGGGGTCGATCCGCAGCAGCGGCAGCGCGGCGTAGAAGCCGAGCGACTTGGCCAGCGCGTGTCCCGCCACGTGCAGCACGACGCCGGCGATCGCCAGAGGCGTGCCGAAGCCGATCCCGAGGCCGATGACCCCCATGTGCTCGAGGCTCGAATAGGCGAGCAGTCGCTTCCACGGCAGCGATCGCCAGAGGAACGGGACGGCGACCAGGATCGAAGCCAGTCCGAACGCGATGAACACCGCATGGGTGGTGGCGTCGCCGACCGACGGCGCCAGGATCGCCTTCACACGCCAGGCGATCAGCAGCACGCTCGGCAGCAGCGCCGCGGACAGCAGCGCGCTCACTGGCGCGGGGGCCTCGCTGTGCGCGTCCGGCAGCCAGTTGTGAACGGGCGCCCAGCCGATCTTGGTCGCCAGGCCGGCGAGCAGCAGCACGAACGCGACGAGCGTCGAGTCCTTGGGCAGCGCGTGCGCGGCTAGGCGCAGCGCATGCCAGTCGAGCGCGTGGAGATCGTGGTGACCGGCGTTGGCCTGGCTGATCGCCAGCACGATGATTCCGAGCAGCGCGACCGAGAGCCCCAGCGTGGTCAGCACGAGATACTTCCAGCCAGCCTCGAGCGCGTCGCGCCGGCCGCTGAAGGCGACGAGCAGCGCCGAGGCGGCGGTCGTCGCCTCGATGATCAGCCAGGCTACCGCGAGGTTGCCCACGATCGGAACGGCCAGCAGCGCCGCCCAGAACAAAAACAGCGCGGCGTAGTAGAGGCTGCGCGAGCGCGCCGCTGTCGTCCAGCTACGACCACTTGCTCGCAGGTAGGCGGGCGAGACCGCGACGCTGCCGAGACCCACCACCGCGATCACGGCTAGCAGCACTCCGCTCGCCCCGTCGAGGAGGTACCAGTGCCCACGCAGCGCTGGCGCCCCGCCCCGCGCCAGCGCGGCGATCGCGAGAGCCAGCGCCGAGGCGGCGCTCGGCAGCCCCACCGCGAGCGCGAGAATGTCGGCCTGCCGCGGTGTGCGTGCGAGCAGGGCGAGCAGCATCCCGGCCAGCGGCAAGGCTGGCACGGCGGCGGCGAGAATCGGCACGAGGTCAGTCACGCAGCCCCCGCAGCAGTTCGGTGTCCCCGGTTCCCAGCTCGCTGTGGATGCGGTGCGCAAACGCCGCGGCAACGGTCACGACCAGGCCGAGATCGAACAGCGCGCCCAGCTCGATCACATAGGACAGCCCTCCTGGCACCGACGCCGCCAGCAGCGACAGGCCGTTCTCGGCGACGATCAGCCCGAGCAGCTGGAACAGGATCGGGCGCCGCGCGACGACGATCGCGATGCCGAGAAGGACCAGCGCGACAGCGGCGTGCTCGATGTGCGCGCTGCCGAGCCCGAGCGGCGGAACGAAGACGACGGCGCACAGCATCACCGCGCCGGCAGCGGCGAGGCGGACGAGTGGACTGGCGGCGGCGAGGACCAGGCCGGGCTCGCGGGTGCGGCGGATGAGCGCATAGATGAGCAGCGGCAGCACGATCGCCTTGCTCAGGAGCACGAAGCTCGCGACCAGGGAGCTGCCCGAGCCCCCGCCGGCGATGCTGAGCGCGCCGATCCCGAGGACGAGCGACTGTGCCCCCAGAAGCGCGATCGCGACCGATCGGCGGCGCACGACGATCACCGCCAGCCCGAGCCCGAGCATCGCGTCGACGATCTCCCCGCTCAAGCTCCTATGCCTCCGACCCACATGCCGGCGCCCGCGAGCGCGATCGCGCAGCCGACCCCCAACAGCGCCGGGACGCGCAGGATCCGCATCTTCGCCTGCGTCGTCTCGATCGCCGCGAGCAGACCGCAGAGGAACGCCACGCTCACGACGAGCAGGCCGAGGCTCGCCGCGAAGCCTCCCCAGTGCGGCAAAAACAGCTCGCCGCCAAGCACGAGCATGACCCAGTGTCGCGCGGCTGCCGCCCACTGCACAAGCGCGAGATCGCGCCCGCCGTACTCGAGCAGCGGCCCCTCGTGGATCATGGTCAGCTCTAGATGCGTGTCGGGGTTGTCGATTGGCTGGCGGCCGGTCTCCACCAGGATCAAGAGCACGAACGCCAGCGCGCCGCACCAGTGTGTCGGCGCGCTCCAAATCTGCCCGCCGGCAGCAGCGGCGCTCATCGCCTTGAGGTCGCTGCTGTGCGCGGGTGCCGCGGCGAGCAACAACACGAGCACCAGCAGCGCCTCGCCGAACACCGAGATCATCAGATCGCGTGCGGCCGCCATCAGGGCAAAGGCGCTGCCGGTGTCCCACGCCGCCGCGGCCAGCGCGAAGCGGGCGAGCGCGAGCAGGCTGACGAACACGAGAGCGTCGTTGCCGAGTCCGAAGCTCCCCCCGTGAGCGCCAACCGGGACGATCGCCAGCGCCGCGAGCATGCACGCCGCCACCAACGGAGGCGCGAGCCGGTAGATCACGCCGGTCCCCTCAGGGTCCACGGCGCTCTTGCTCCACAGGCGCCGCAACGTCCTGTACGGCTGCAGCGCCGAGGGGCCCCGACGGCCCTGCAGACGGGCCTTGAGGGCCTGGATCGACCCCGGCAGCAACGGCGCCAGCACGACACCAGCGATCTGGGCGGCGCCGGCGAGCAGATTCATCCGAGCGCCCCCGAGTACGCCAGGACGAGCAAGCCGATTACCAGGCCGAGCAGGTAGGCGGCGTAGGTGCGCACATTCCCCGACTGCAGCCGTCGCGCGACGGCGGCGGCACGCAGGCCTGCGCGTACGGTGGGCTCATACAGCGCGGCGTCCAACAGCGAGGGGACGTGGCCCGTGTAGGTGATGTTCTGCACCATCCCTCGGGCCGTGTCGACCTCGATCGAGCGGCGTGGGCGCAAAAGCGCCTCGAGCACGAGTCGCAGCGGCTTGGTGAAGGCTGCCGAGGTCCAGCCGAGCGCTCCCACGACCGGCTGCCCGCAGGCCCAGGTCGGCGCTGTCGCGGCGCGGCGCTTGCCACGGACCACAGCCAGCATCGTCGTTAGCAGCACAAGCACCAAGCCAAGCGCGAGCGAGGGAAACGTGCCGGCTTCGGGCAGCAAAAGGCCCGCATGGCGCGTCAGCACGACGCCACGCCCGCCCGGCGCGAGGCCAGTGAGTGTCGGGAGCACAAAACCCGGCAGCAGGCCGAGTGCGATGCACATCGCGGCCAGTGCGACCATCCCCGCCCGCATGCCCATGGGCGGGTCCACCGCCTCAGCGCACTCGGATCGCCGCGGCGGGCCGAGCAGCACGAGGCCGACCACCTTTGCGAAGCACAGCAGCGCTAGCGCCGCCGTCGCAGCGAGCCCGGCGAGCGCCACTGCGGCGGCGAGCGCGACACCGAGGGGATGGTGGAAAGCCACATGCAACAGCGACTGCAGGACCAGCCACTCCGACGCGAACCCGTTCAGTGGCGGCAACCCGGCGATCGCCATCGAGCCGATCAGAAACGCGCCGCCAGCCCACGGCATCCGCCGCAACAGCCCACCGAGATGGTCGAGATCCAACTTCCCCACCGCGCGCTCCAACGTCCCGGCGCCGAGGAACAGCAGCGTCTTGAAGATCGCGTGGTTGGCGACGTGCAGCAGTGCCGCCGCAAACGCGATCGCGGCCCACGTGACGTTGCCTGCGTTGGCAAAGAGCAGCGATGCGCCGAGGCCAAGCGCGATGATGCCGACGTTCTCGATTGAGTGATAGGCAAGCAGGCGCTTGAGGTCGTGCTGCACCAGTGCCCACAGGACGCCTCCCAGCGAGGAGAGCAGGCCGACCGCGAGCAGCGCGAGACCCAGCCACCGGGGTGAGGAGCCGATCCACTGAAACTCCACCCGAATCAGCCCATACAGAGCGACCTTGATCATCATTCCTGACATGAGCGCCGACAGATGGGCTGGCGCGACGGGGTGCGCGCGCGGCAACCAGGCGTGCAGAGGGATGAACCCCGCCTTGGTGCCGAAGCCGACCAGCGCTGTGAGCGCGACGAGCGTCTGGGCGCCGCTGCCGCCCGCGGCAAGCGCCGCCGGGTCGCCGAACGCGCCATGGTGGGCGAGCGTGAGAAGTGCGATCCACACTCCGGCGCCGCCGAGATGCGTGATCGCCAGATACGCATAAACAGCCGACCGAACGGCCTGATCTCGCTTTGCGACCAAGATCGCTGCCGCCGGCACGAGCGTCATCAGCTCCCAGAAGGCGAGAAAGCTCGTCACGTCGCGCGCGACCAGTGTGCCCACCAGCGCCAGGAGGAATGCGGATGTCAGTGCGCCTACCGCTCGGCCATTCGGGGTCGCGGGCAGATAGTCACGCGCAAACACGAGCGTGGGGACCGCGGTCAGCGCGAGCACCGCCAGGAAGAAGCCGCTGAGCGGGTCGATCCCGAGCGCCGGCGCGATCGTACTTCTGAACGCCGCGCCGAGAGCGTCGCCACCGATCAGGACCGCGATGCCGGCAAAGCCGAGCAGCGCCATGCCAGCGGCCTGCACTGTCAGGCCGTGGCCCAACCTTCCGCGGACCGCAGAGAGCAGACCGCCGAGAGCTAGCGTCGCGGCACCCGCGAGCGCGACGACATCAAGCGCGCCCACAGCTAGTCGCGAACCTGACGCCCGAAGTCCTCCACAGCCAGGTCGTGGAGCAGCGCTCGGTTGTCCTCCAGCGCTCCCGAAATTATCTCCTTCGCCAGTTCGAGCAGATCCAGAATGCGCGCATCCTTGATGCGGTAATAGACACTCGTACCGTCCTTGCGAGCGACAACCAGGCGCTGCGCGCGCAGCGCGGCCAGATGTTGGGAAGCGCTGCTCGAGTCAAGTTCGAGCTCATCGCGCAGAGGCCCAACCGACTGCTCCCCCTCTCGCAGGATCTGCA
Organism: Solirubrobacteraceae bacterium; assembly: GCA_025451035.1. Classification (GTDB taxonomy): domain Bacteria; phylum Actinomycetota; class Thermoleophilia; order Solirubrobacterales; family Solirubrobacteraceae; genus Palsa-744. The sequence goes on along the minus strand of JANWLE010000045.1, from coordinate 24,002 downwards.
GCAAGCGAACCCTGACCGGATGACCGAGAACCCTGAAGAAGTCTGCCTTCAGGGCGTAGATGGGGGGCTGTCCCGTGCGCGAAGACCACATGAGATCCCTAAGTTTACAAACTTATAAGAATTCGTCCGTTGGCTGTGCGTGGATTTCGTGCTCGACGTGGTTGGGCTTGTCTAACGCGGCAGTCAGGCGAGCCACGCATAGCGCCGGTTTGTCCCTGAAATCAACAGGCTCTCGTACAGGGCCACTGGTGCCGTTGGATGCCTACGGCCGTCCCGGCGCAGGCCTCTGTAGAGCCTTCCACCCCACCGGCTGAGCCCAAAGCTCACAGAGAGAGGATTGGGTCGGGAACGCACGAAGAGTGGGCGGAGCCTCTGTAAGAGGCTCGGGTTATCCCGCTCGCCCACGGCTGCCCGTTGACCTGCTACGGTTTACCGCATCAGGTTGGGCATGTTGCCCAACATCTAGTGCCAGCGCTCGTAGCCTTGCTCACAGCATCTCCGCGTTCGCAGCACACGGACCAACGGAGGAAACAAAATGGCTACAGGAACCGTCAAGTGGTTCAGCGACGACAAGGGCTTCGGCTTCATCACACCCGATGACGAATCGAAGGACCTGTTCGTCCATCACAGCGCGATCGTCGGTGAGGGCTATCGCTCGCTCGCCGAGGGAGCGAAGGTGAGCTACGAGGCCGAAGCGGGCGACAAGGGCCCGAAGGCCGTCAACGTCCAGCCGGTCTAGCCGGCTACCAGGCTCCCATCCCGGCGCCCTCGGGCGCCCGGGATGCCGCCACCGCGATGACACCGACACCCGCGCCGCCGCGCGACGACGTGCTCGCGATCGAGCACGAGACGCTCGACCGGACGGCCAACGCGATCGTCACGATAGTGCCGATCGCCCTGCTGGGCCTGGCGGTGTGGCTGGCGTGGGGCGGGACGCTTCACTGGCAGGACCTCGTCGTGCTCGGCGCCGTGTATGCGCTCAGTGGAGTGGGCATAACGGTCGGCTATCACCGTCTGTTCACCCACCGCAGCTTCAAGACGACGGGGTTCGTGCGAGCGGTGTTCGCGATCCTCGGGTCCGCCGCGGTCGAGGGCCCTGTCATCGAGTGGGTGTCCACCCACCGCAAGCACCACCGCTTCAGCGACCGCGCCGGCGACCCGCACTCGCCCCACACCGATCACGGGACGGGCTTGCGCGGCGCGCTGCGCGGCCTCTTTCACGCGCACGTCGGCTGGATGTTCCGCAGTGGCGGCCGCGCCCACCCCGAGCACTACGCCAAGGACCTGCTCGCCGACCGCTCCTTGCGCGTGATCGACCGCCTGTTCGGGCTGTGGGTGCTGGCCGGGCTGGCGCTCGCCTTCGGCCTCGGGGTTGCGCTCACGGGGACTGTCACGGGCGGCCTGACGGGCCTGCTGTGGGGCGGGGCGGTGCGCATCCTGATCCTTCACCACGCGACCTTCTCGATCAACTCGCTCTGCCACTTCTTCGGCCGCAGGCGCTTTCGCACCGCGGATGAGTCGCGCAACCTCGCCTGGCTAGCGCTGCCCACGTTCGGTGAGGCATGGCACAACAACCACCACGCCTTCCCGACCTCCGCGCATCACGGCCTCACGCGCTGGCAGCTCGACCCCGGCGGCTGGTTGATCGACGGCCTCGAGCGCCTCGGCCTGGCATGGGACGTCGTGCGCATCGCCCCGAGCACCCAGCAGGCGAAGCTCGCCGCCGGCCGCACGCGCTAGCTCAGAAGCTCGCGAGATGTCGAGGAGGACCGCTCGAACAGCCACGCCTTTTGTGCTCTGTTTTAGTCGGCGTCTGCTGCTAGCAGCGTGAATGGCCGTCCGTCTAGAGTGGACGAGAGTGTCGCTGGCGAGTGGAGGGCGCTGGAAGATCAGCGGCGGACAGCCTGGAGGTGGCGGTTCCTAATCACCGGACCAGACCTAGGCCGCTCGACACTACGGCCTCAGCCGATGACGCCGTGCGCAGCACCCCAAGGCGCAAGCTGATGGCAGGGGCGAACTCTCAGCGGGACGATATCCCAACTGGCCGTTGACCCTCACATGGGACGCTTTGGGCGAAGCATCCCTGCATCCCTCTTTCCGCGGCGTCAGCCGGCATTTCTACTGGGAGGTGAGAGGCTCAGAGAGGGTATGTTGTGAGCCATGAAGCTCCTTGCTGGACCGCTAGGCATGCTCGGTTACCTGGCAGCAAGCGTGCCGTGGCTCGCGGTGATCGTACTTGGGATCAATGGCTGGCCTTTTTACGCCGCCGGAGCCGTATGGCTCACTGTGGGGATCCCCATCAGCGTTCAACGGCGACGAGCCAAGAGAGAGGCGTCTTAGCGGTCGTCGGTCGCATCCTGACCCACTACCCGGAGAGAGACGCCGTGCGCAGCACCGAAGGCGCAAGCTGAGATCGGCGAGCGATCTGCGGTCGGACGGTCCCGTTGGGCTGTTGGCCTCTCGCGGGCCGTGCTGGATGAAGCGGCCCCGTACTCCTCTATCTGCGGTGCCGCTGCAGGACTGCTGTGACAGGGGAGTTCAGGGAGAGAGCCGGTGTCAGCGCGACTGCTGCGTGGGACCGGCGATCACGGTCCGTGGCTGAGTGCATGCGATCCGCGAACAGAAGCGGATGCAGCTTGCCTGCACCATCAGCCGCAGTTCTGCTGTGGTGGGGAGAATCTCAGAGAGATTAGGAGACCTCGCGGAGCTTGTTGTCTATGAATTGATTGGCGGCTTGTGCCCCGAGAAAGGGGCTGAGTGCGAGGTAGGTTCCTAGTGCGGTAGCGCGTCCGAGCTGGGTCGCGTTGCCTTTGCGGGTTTGGTTGTAGGCGATCTCGAATATGCAGGTGGTTATTGCCTCTAGGGCGCTGGGTGATGGTGGGTGTGTTGTGTGTTGGTAGCCCTCTTGCAGGAACATTGTGAAGGCCATCCGCGTGTCGTTGATTCGCTGTATCGCGGGTCCGCCTACGGCGTGTGCCTCGACATAGCCGGTGTGGCAAAACGTCGGGTAGGTCTCATCGAAGTGGGTGGCGGCGCGTATCCCTTTCCAGAGGCGATCCGGCCAGGTCCTACCATCGAAGAATGCGCTGGACGCCACAGCCATGACTTGCTGGGCGGATAACTCATGCACGGCCATGAAGGCCTTTTCCTTGTCCTCAAAGTACATATAGAACACGCGTCGGTCGATTCCCGCTGCCCGGGCGATGTCGGCGACTGTTGTGGCGTTGTAGCCCTTCTCGGAGACCGCCTTGGCGGTGGCAAAGATGATTCGCTCGCGATGGTTGTGCTCGACCTCTTCTGGTGTCAGGCGAACCCGTCCGCGTTGTATTGACCTCGGCGGCGCTAACCGCAGGTCTGCTGTGTGCGGAGATGGTGGTAGCGGCGGTCCGTGCTCGAGGCTTCGCCATCTGCGCTCAGCTATCGGTTGGTTGTAGGTGTCGAGCCAGTCGGATAGTTCGATCGCTAGTTTCTGGAAATGGCGTTCGCTGTTGCGCAGGCGGACTGCGATTAGGCGCATGACCCCGCCTATCAGGGCGATCAATGGCAGGTCTGGTGTCGGATGTTGTACGTCGGCCTTGGCAATGTAGTCGTCGATCATCTTTGCGATGCTCGCCACCATTTTGTCTCTCTGGTTGAGCGCGCTGGTGCCACCTGCCATCGTCTCGCCCATCAAGAACCGCGCTTTGTCTGGCGCATTCTCTGCGTATGAGAGAAGGGCCTGCACGCTGGACCGGGTGGCGAAATGGGCTTGCTCGCTTCTCACCCCAGCTCGTACGTGCTCCAGTAGATCTGCCGATAGCTCCCGTTGGGCTGAGAGGAAGCAGTCCTCCTTGGTTGCGAAGTAGTCATAGAAGGTGGGTCGGGATACACCCGCGTGAGCGATGATCTTCGACACGCTTGCGCTTGCATATCCGGCTTGGTTGGCTGACGCGACTACGCCGCCGATTAGTCGTTCGCGTTGGGTGTCCTTGCGTTTGCTAGGGACAGTGGTGGTTACCATTTGGGCGAATAGCGAGGGCTTGGGGGGCGTAGTTTTCCGCAAGGGAGCGGGGCTTGCTCTCATGCCGTCTCCAGAAGTATCGCATGTTTTGGGCTCATGATCCAACAAGTGCGTTTCTAGTTCTCAAAAGGACCTTGTTTTTGAAGTCAACAGGCGAATGTTCTAGTGGGGGTTGACACCTACTAGCGCAGCTGCTTAGGATGCACGCCGCTGTTTATTTCAAGGGTTCAGGGGGGCCTTACCTCACCTGTGGTGGGTGTGGCGGGGCCCGACATATAGGCGAGGGGGCTAGGGGCATGCGACCAGCGGTGTGTGGCACGCGTATCTGCCGTATTGGTAGTTGCATCGCGTGCGTCCTGGCGCTTATCGCGCTAGTGATGTTGCCCGCGGTTGCGTCGAGCGCCGAATCGGTCGCGCCTCAAGAAGATGGACTGTCTTCGCTAGCCGGTCCGCTAGTCATTCCGAGCGTGGAATCGCTCACCGGCGCCCCCCTGGTCGGTGATCAACAAGCAGCGGCGTGGTCGAATCCCGAAGCGGTGAGTGCACGTGGACGCTCACGCACGGAGTTCGAGCAGATTGGCCCGGCGGCCGCGGAGAAGCTCGCCGGTGAAGCCTTTCCCGGGCTGGTGAACACGCCGGGCGGCGGGCCGCCGAAGCTGCCGGCGGGTATTAGCGCGACCGGCTTTCCGACGGACAGCGCGATGGCGGTCGATCTCCCCGACGGCAAGCACGGGGTCATCGAATCCACGGTCCCGATCGCGCGCGAAACCTCCCCTGGTCACCGCGTTGCGCTCGACCTCACACCACGTGAAAGCGGCGGAGGGTTTGCGCCTGAAACCGGGCTCGTGAGCGTGCACATACCCAAGCACATCGCCGGCGGCGCCTCCCTAGCCGAAAGCGGGGTCTCGCTGACGCCAGTTGATCAGCATGGGACACCGCTTGAAGGCGCCGAAGGCGTAATCGACGGTGCTGCGGTGTTCTACGGCGACACCGAAGATCCATCGGGCGGCGTGCGGGACCTGGACACTCTGATCAAGCCCGAGACGGCCGGGTTCAGCGAGGAGACGCTGCTGCGCTCCGAAGAATCTCCCTCCACGCTCTATTACAGGGTCGGACTTCCGGAAGGGGCGAGCCTGGTGCGCGAGGCGCATGGGCCGAATGTGGTGCGGGTTGTAAACGCCGGGCAGACGATCGCGGTGATCTCAGCGCCGTCCGCGCAGGATGCTGAAGGTGTCAGTGTGCCGCTGGGTATGGCGGTCGACGGTGACACGATCGTGCTGAGCGTCCTGCGTGGAAACGGGGAATACAGGTATCCGATCGAGGTTGATCCAAACGAGTACGACACTGCAGTGCCTATCCACTGGGAAATGAACACCAATTGGCACTTCCACGGTGAATCGCCAGGCAAATTCGAATCCTACCCCTCGGGGGAAGGCGTGGTGATGACCCAGCGCGGTAACTACGCTTCGGGCGAACACGACGAACTCCAGTATGAAGCTCATGGCGAATCGAGCGTCATGTACATCGAAGAGGAAAGCAGCACGGGCGTATCGAGTGTGTCCGGAGCTATCACGAAGCTCGAATTTGCCCACGGCAGCACCATCGAAAACTGGCGTACGCTCGGAAACGCGGGCGAAAGCTACCCGCGCAAAATGGAAAGACTCTGCGTGCCATCGGGACCAGGCACTTGCGGCGTGGGCTCGATCAACCTCGGTAACGAGGTTCGTCTCATGCAGACAGCCACCCAATCCGGGACTGAAGGCTATGGGTTTTGGGCCGAGCTGTTCACAGCCGACGTAGGGACACGCCAAGAAAAAGGTCCCGAAGCCGTCTTCAACACTTGGTCCGGAGCCGTAGAAGGGTGGGCGAATGTGCTGTATGGGAGCGGTGGCTGGCTGGGTGGATCCGGCGCCTTTGAGGCCGTAAGCAAAGACCCCGGCCTGGGAGTCTCCAAGCTCACGATCAAAGACCTGACGGCAGGGGCCACACTGAGCCTCACCAAAGAATTCCTAAAAGAAGGGCTCTGCGCTGGGGTGTGGTGCTTCCAGGAACGCGTTTGGGCGGTCCCATATCAGAGCAGCATGGTCGAAGGTAGCAACACCATTGAAACGTGTGCGGAAGACTCGGCCAACATGAGTGCGTGCAGCCAAACGGTCGTCAATGTCGATGATGTCAAGCCTTATGGGGTCAAACTCAAAGGTATCGCTGAAACCGGGGGTGAAATCAGCCCGACGCGCCATCAGCTCACAGCCGAAGCCACGGATGGAACCGAATCGGCTCCAGGCTCAGGCGTACAGTCGATCGCCGTCGCGATCGACGGGCGGGAAATCGAAACCCCCAAGGGTTCGTGCTCGCCCGGTAAGTGCACCGCCGCCGGCACATGGACAGTAGATGCGGAAACGCTGGGCTCGGGCGAACACAAACTAATCGTGACCGCGGTCGATAGGGCCGGTAACACCGAACGTAAGGAATTCACGTTCGCGGTGCGCCACGCCAGTCCGGCCAGCCTCGGGCCCGGCTCGGTCGATACGGTGACCGGTCAGTATCGTCTAACGGCAAGCGATGTCGATCTGGCGGGTGTCGGGTCGGTGACGCGGGCCTACTCCTCGCGCTCTTGGAACGCGGGCCTGGAAGGGCCGCTCGGGCCACAGTGGGCACTCAGCGCGGGCGCTGGACAGACGCTCGGCATCCTGCCCAACGGCAACGCCGAACTGCGCAGCTCAGACGGCGGGCGCACGACGTTCGGGTACAAAGAAGGTAAATTCATATCTCCCAAGGGCGACGAAAACATCACGCTCGAACCGTATGAAAAAGAAGCCGGCAAAGGAATCACCGAATATCTTCTGAAGAACCCGGCAGCAGGGACAACGACGAGGTTCATACTGCCTAGCGGAGCGGGGACATGGGTGCCGGAGGCCACCGAAGGGCCGGCCCCCGAAGACACAACCACCTACTCGTATCGCACCGCGCCCCAGGATAACGAATACGCGCTGCCGTCCGGCAGCGCGCCCTGGGTGATAGCCCAGGGGCCCGATGGGAATCTGTGGTTCGCCAACGTCGGTACAAGCAAGATCGGCAAGATCACGCCTGCCGGCGGAATCACCGAATACGCGCTACCCAATGGCAGCGAACCCCACGCGATCGCTCAGGGTCCCGACGGGAATTTGTGGTTCACCGATTGGGGTACGAGCAAGATCGGGCGGATCACGACCGCCGGTGGTGTGACCGAATACGCGCTGCCCGCGGGCAGCAGGCCGCACGACATCACGGCGGGTCCCAACGGAAGGATGTGGTTCACCGAGTACGCCACCAACAAGATCGGCGAAATCAACCCGGCAAATCCGGCCGAAACACACGAATACTCGCTGCCTGCCTACAGCGAGCCACATGACATAGCGCCGGGACCGGGCGACACGCTGTGGTTCACGGATCTAGGCACCGCCAAGGTCGGGCTCATCACGACCTCGGGGGCGGCGGTGGAATACTCGATGCCTGCGGGCAGCATCGATCCTCATGCGATCGCCGAGGGCCCGAACGGCGAACTGTGGTACACGGTCGGCGCGTACACGCAGAGCGTCCAGGAGATGAAGGCCACCGGCGAAGTCGAGCACACATACCCAATCCCCGCGGGTAGCGAACCGTACGGCATCACGCTTGGTCCCGACGGGAATCTGTGGTTCGCGGATGTCGGTACCAGCAAGATCGCGAAGCTCTCGCCGACCTCCGGGGCGATCACCGAATACGCGTTGCCCTCTGGCAGTGCACCCGTCGGCATCGCGCTCGGTCCCGATGGCAACCTCTGGTACACCGATGAGTCCTCCAACAAGGTCGGCGTGATGACACCGGCGGGCGTGGCTGTCGAGCCGAGCGAGATCCTCGGGCCCGTGCCGGCAAACGTGTCGTGCGGGAAAAATCCGCAAGAAGTCAAGCTGGAAGAACTCAAAGCCGGATGCCGGGCACTGACGTTCACGTACGCGGAAAAAACCACGGCGACCGGCGAAGGCGCCAGCAATTGGGGTGAATATCTCGGGCGCCTGAGCAAGGTGTCGTTCACTGCCTACAGCCCCGCCACCAAAGTGATGCAGACGACCGCCGTGGCACAGTACTCCTACGATAAGCAAGGGCGTCTACGCTCTGAGTGGGACCCACGGATCTCGCCCGCTCTGAAGACGTCGTACGGCTACGACGCCGAAGGCCACGTGACCGCGTTGACGCCATCGGGACAGGAGTCGTGGGCGTTCACCTATGGCATGATCTCGGGCGATCCGGGTGCGGGCAGGCTGCTCAAGGCAACTCGCGCCCCCGCTTCAGCCGCTCTATGGCAGGGCGAATCGGTAGAAGTACTCGGCTCGCCCAAAATCTCCGGATCACCGGCTCTTGGTTACAGGATGACGATTTCCGATGGCACATGGTCTGGCAAACCTGGCGCCTACGGCTACCAGTGGGAGGACTGCAACTCCGTTGGCGTCGAATGCACCCCCATAGCCGGAGCGACAAACGCCAACTACACGCCTGTCAGCGGCGATGTTGGGCACACGCTCGTGGCACAGGTAACGGCTACGAACGGCGACGGTTCACTAGTTGCTTCCAGCAGTGCCAGCGCGATCGTGACATCCACAGCGGCGGGTGGCCCCCCGAGCTACACGCAGTCGGTCGATAGCGGCAACAGCCTGAATGCGGTTGCGTGCGTGCCAGGCACGACCGACTGTGTGGTCAGCGACAGCGTCGGCAAAGCGTTCTACGCGACGAACGTGAGCGTGAGCTCAGCCGCCAGCTGGAGCTCTTGGAGCGGCCCCGGGGCCAGCCCGAGCGAGGCATTGGCCTGTCCGACGACCTCGCTTTGCTTGATGGCCGCGGGCAGTCAGAGCGGCTATGGCGGAAGCATGTATTACGCGACGTCGCTCGGTGGGTCCTGGACGTTGGGGTACACGCCGTCATATGGCGTAGACGCGATTTCGTGCGCATCCTCGTCGTTCTGCATCGACGGGCAGGACGGCGGGGGATATTTCCGCTATGCGACGAGCCCAGCGTCGACGTCGTGGAATCTGGAGAAACAAGGGTCGGCGACGATGAAGGGCGTGTTCTGCCTGTCGTCCTCGTTCTGCGCGATAGCGGACGGTGTCGGCAACGTACACGTGGCAACGAGTACAACCCAGATCGAGTCCTCTGGTTGGACCGAAACGAAAGTGGATGGCACGACAGCGCTCAATGGGATTGCATGCACCTCCACGACCTCGTGTGTCGCCGTGGATGGCACTGGGAACGTCCTGAATCTCACGATCTCGGGAACCGGTGAAGCGACCGCTACCAAACACAACATCGACTCCACGCACAGTCTCAGTGCTGTCACGTGTCCGACAAGCTCTATATGCGTGACCGTCGACGACCGCGGCAGTGTCTTCACTTCCACCAACGCTGGCGAAACGTGGACGGAAACGCTTCAGCTCGGCGAAACACTGACGAGCGTGTCGTGCGCGTCGGCGACGCTGTGCGTCACGGTCGACTCGACAGGGCACGTCACTTCGTTCAATCCGAGTCTCACGCAGTTGGTCGATAGCGGCAACAGCATCAACGCGGTTGCGTGCGTGCCGTCCACGACCGACTGTGTGATCACCGACAGCGCTGGCAAAGCGTTCTACTCGACGAACGTGAGTACCGTCGGTGCCAGCTGGAGTTCATGGACAGGGCCAGGAACCAGCCCCAGCGAGGCCGTAGCCTGTCCGTCCACCAGTGTCTGTCTGATGGCCGCGGGAACGGTCAACGGGTATGGCGGCAATCTCTACTACGCGACCTCGCTTGGTGGCGCCTGGAGCACCGCCTACTCCCCGGGTAACGGCGTGGACGCCATCGCATGCGCATCAGCCACGTTCTGCGTCGATGGCCAAGACGCCTTCGGTTACTTCCGCTACTCCACCAGTCCAGCTTCAACATCCTGGACCCTGGAGGAGCAGGGCTCGGCCGCCATGAAGGCCGCCACCTGTCTCTCCTCATCCTTCTGCGCGATAGCCGACGGTGCCGGAAACGTCTACGTAGCGACTACCAAAGCGCAGGTCGAATCGTCCGGATGGACGTCTACCAAAGTAGACGGGACGACTGCGCTGAACGGGGTGGCCTGCACGTCCACCACCTCGTGTGTAGCTGTAGACGGTGCCGGGAACGTCATCAGTCTCGCGATCGCTGGCGGCGGTGCGGCGACCGCGACCAAACACAACATCGACTCCACTAACAGCCTCGCCGCCGTAACGTGCCCGACGAGCTCAACATGCGTCGCCGTCGATGACCACGGCAACGTCTTCGTTTCCACAAACGCCGGCGAAGTGTGGACCAACCAATACCATCCCGGGGGCAAACTCACTAGCGTCGCGTGCGTGTCAGCCTCACTCTGCGTTACTGCAGACGCCACCGGGAACGTCACGACCTTCAACCCGGCGGGAGGGGCTGTCCACGAAGGCGAAGTCCGCACACCGCAACCCGGCTCCACCGTGGAGTACAACGTGCCTGTCTCCGGCGTAGGAGCTCCGTACGCGATGGGCAACACCGAATTGGCTGCTTGGGGACAGACCAAAGACCTTCCCAAAGAAGCGACGGCGATCTTCCCGCCCGACGAACCGATGGGATGGCCCGCGAGCAACTACAAACGAGCGACCATTGATTATCTGGACGAACACTCGCGCACGGTCGACGCCGCATCTCCCGCTGGAGGTATCTCGACGGTCGAATACAACGCGTTCAACGAGGTCACACGCTCATTGAGCGCTGCCGACCGGGCGATAGCAATGAAAGAAACATGCGAATCGGAAACCAAATGCAAATCGGCTGAAGTCGCAAAAGTTCTAAGCAGCGAAAAGGTCTATAACGGTGAAGGCACCCAGCTGCTCGAAACCGTCGGACCGGAACACAAGATCAAGCTCGCAAATGGCACCGAAGAAGAGACGCGCGATCGTCAGACCTTCTCATACAACGAAGGTCAACCGTCTGGGGGGGTACACAACCTCGTAACGCTGGAGAAGCGGTGGTCTGAAACCGTAAGTAAAAAAGAAGTTAACGTACGCATTGCACACAATTACTACAATGGACAGAGCAACCTCGGCTGGCAGTTGCGCAAACCTACGATGGCGGTATCCGAAGCCGGCGGGCACACGACGACGACAACGACCCAGTACCAGCCGGCAACCGGGGCGCCCATGGAAGCCCACAGCGGGCAAGGTGCCAATGGAGCAGGCCCAATCTTTGGCAATAGTTTCGGAGCCGATCGCGGTGGTCACGGGAAGTTCAACTGGCCCAAGGGCATGGCGATCGATGGTAAAGGCAATATCTGGGTTGCCGATACGTACAACCAGCGGGTGCAGGAGTTCTCGGCCTCAGGCGCTTACATCAGGCAGTTTGGGTCGTGGGGTACGGGTAACGGACAGATGGAGTATCCAACGGGTATCGCGGTCGATGGTGCGGGGCACGTGTGGATCACGGACATTGGCGCACAGCGTGTCGAGGAGTTCAGTGAAACCGGCGCGTACCTAGCGCAGTTCGGAAGTGAAGGAACCGCTAACGGGCAGCTCAAGAAACCCGAAGGGATCGCTGTCGACTCTAAAGGCAACATCTGGGTCGTCGACACGGGTAACAACCGGGTCCAGGAGTTCAACTCAAAACTCGAATATGTCGCGCAGTTCGGCGGTGAAGGATCCGGAAACGGACAGTTCAAAGCGCCTAGGCGCGTCGTGGTCGACGCGAAAGGCAACATCTGGATCAGCGATGGCACGAACTGTCGCATCCAGGAGTTCAACGAAAAACGCGAATTCGTCCGAACGTTTGGGTCTTGTGGGAGCGGGAACGGGCAGTTGAACGACCCGCAGGGGATGACGCTTGATGGTGCTGGACATCTGTGGGTGGCGGATGAAAACAACGACCGTATCGAGGAGTTCACCGAAGAAGGCGTGTATGTGTCCCAGTTCTCGAAATACGGCACGGGGAACGGCTTCTTGTCGGAAGAGGAGGGCGTTGCGCTCGACAGCGAAGGCGACCTGTGGGTGCTCGACACTGGGAACGCCAGGTTGCAGCGGTTCACCGTGGCTGGCAGCTACCTGACGCAGGTCGGGACCAAAGGCTCGCCTGAGGAACCAATGGACGCGCCGAAGGGTGTGGCTGTAGACCCATCAGGAAACGTCTGGGTCGCGGATACCTACAACGACCGAATCGATGAGTACAGCAGTACTGGTGAATTCATCGCGAAGTATGGGTCTGAAGGGACTGGGAATGGCCAGTTCAAACTGCCGAGGGCCATCGCCGTCGATGCGAAAAGCAATCTTTGGGTCGCCGACCAGAACAACAACCGTGTCGAGGAGCTGAATAGCAAAGGTGAATATCTTCGGCAATTCGGGTCTTGGGGCACCGAACCTGGCCAGTTCAAGGAACCGCAGGGAGTGACGATCGATACGAAAGGCAACGTGTGGGTTGCCGACACCGTGAACAACCGGATCCAGGAGTTCAGTGAAACCGGCACGTTCATGATGAAGTTCGGGTCTGCGGGAGCTGGGAATGGACAGCTCAGCGAACCGCGGAGTATGGCTGTTGACCCCTCGGGGAACGTCTGGGTGTCTGACTCGGATAACAACCGCCTCGAGGAGTTCAACAGCAAAGGCGAATACGTCATGAAGGTGGGCGAATGGGGGAACAAAGAAGGGCAGTTTGAGTGGCCGCTTGGTGTTGCGCTAGACCAGCATGGAAGGATATGGGTGGCGGATGCGAATAACGACCGCATCCAGGAGCTCACAACCACTGGCGCCGTTATCGGGACATTCGGCACCGCGGGATCTGGTAACGGGCAGATGAGCGAACCACGCGCTATAGCCATCGACCCCTACGGCAATGCGTGGGTCGCCGACACCAACAACAATCGCGTTGAGCGCTGGACTGTCGCGATGCCGACAGACAGCCAAATCATCTACTACACCGCGACAGCGAACCCCGTCGTACCAGCATGTGGCGAACACCCCGAGTGGGCCAATCTCATCTGTCAGACCGAACCTTTGGCGCAGGCCGCCAACAGCGTTGCGCCACAGCTGCCAATCGTGACGACGACTTACAACATGTGGGGCGAGCCGGAAACGATCGTCGAAAAGCTAGGTTCGGTGACAAAGACGATCGCGAGGACCTACGACGGGGCCGGGCGGCAGGTGGCCAACGAAGAGACCTCTACATCATCGGAAGATGCTGCTCTGCCAGCGGTCACCGACGAATACAACGCCGAAACCGGTGCGCTCGTCAAGCGGAATGAGACGCTCGCAGGAAAAGTCAAGACCATCACCAGTGTCTATAACACGTTGGGTCAACTCATCTCTTACACCGACGCTGCCGCCTCCACCACGAAATACACTTACGACGTCGATGGTCGCATAGAAGAAATGAGCGAACCCAAGGGCAAGCAGACCTACTCGTACGACACGACCAGCGGCTTTTTGACCAAACTGTGGGATTCGGCGGCTGGTACGTTTACGGCGACATACAGTGTCTCCGGGCAGCTACTGACCGACAGTTACCCCAACGGTATGGTTGCGAAGTACACATACAACCCGATCGGCCAGGCGATCAATCTCGAATACGAAAAGACGACGCACTGCAGCGAAAAATGCGTGCTGTTCAGCGACGCCGACACCTACGGGCCGGGTGGCGAACATATGACGCAGACGAGCTCACTTGCCGAAGAGAAGTACACGTATAACGAAGCACGGCAACTCGTTCAAACTCAGGAAACGCCGGTCGGCGGTAAAGGCTGCGTTACCCGGGCATACACCTACGACGAACAAGGTCACCGGACCGGCCTTACCACACGTGAACCGAACGCAAAAGGCGAATGCACCAGTGAAGGCGGGCTCGTAGAAACGCACGCCTACGATTCGGCCTCACGCCTGATTGACCCAGGCGTGACCTACGACGCGCTTGGAAACATGACAAAAGTACCGGCGGCCGACGCGGGCGGCATGGCGATTACAAGCAGCTTCTACGTCGACAACCAGGTGGTGGCGCAGGAACAGAACAAAAAGACGCTTGCCTATACCTATGACCCGACGGGAAGGACGCTCACCGCCAAAGCGACACAAGAATCAGGTACAACTGAAGCGATATTGCACTATGCGGGGCCAGAAGAAGCAATCACGTGGACGTGTGAAGAAGTGGGCGAATGCATAGCAGAAGCCGAAACCAAATGGACGCGTAACATTCCCGGAATCGGCGGTGTGCTTGACGCGATCCAGACCAATGGTGGCACCCCGGTTTTGCAGCTACACGACCTGCAGGGCGACATCGTCGCCACGGCCGCCGACAACGAAGCCGAAGCAAAACTTCTGTCCAGCTATAACAGCACCGAATTCGGCGTACCGAACGAAGGTAAAGCCCCACCCAAGTACGCGTGGCTCGGTGCCGTGGGAGCGGCATCGGAATTGGGCACAGGGGTCATTACCGAAGAAGGGTCGACTTATGTGCCTCAACTGGGGCAGACCTTGCAGACGGAAGCACTGGTGCCACCGGGTACAGAATCTGAGTGTATCGGTTGTGGTCAGATATACATCACGCAGGAGTCAGCTATGGCCATACAGTCTGGTAACGAAGCGGCGGCCAATACGCTGGCGGAACAGCGGACGCTTGAAGCTGAATCGGAAGTCAGCACGACAGGTGAACTCGGCGATCCCATCAAGTGTGTGCTTAGTATCAGTGGTAGACCACACTTCGAAGAAGAAGGGGCGAACGTGATGTATGCGGAAGCAACTGCATATTGCGGGATGATATTCCCACGTGGTTCTAAGCTAGAGGTGTGCATGATACCCGTTGGGTTGTCGCCTGGCATAAGTCCGACGAAAAACCAGTTCTGCAACACGTATTACAACGTGGTTATGATCAAAAAAGTGAAGGTGTGGGTAGAGCTATCCAGACTAAACGTCCGCGTCGAAACGAAATCATGCATCGAAAACATCGCGTACAAGGCTTGGGGGTGGCTGTGGGTTCCAGGCTTTGGCACTTTGAGCGTACAGTCGATCAACAAGAAGTTCGGGACGGGAACGTTTACGTGCCCTCAAAGCATCGCTACATTCGTTCCCGAAGAACCAGACTTTCCAGGTCCTAAGTGAGCTCGGCTTTCTAGCGTCACCATCTCGGCTCCTGGGTCTCGCTATCCCGTCGCGTAGCGCGCAGCGTCGGAGCGCTATGGCCTTCGATGCACACTAATAGGGGCAGTCCTAGACCGCATTGAGCGGAAACCGGCAGAGCGATTGGAGCGATTAGCAGACGACGTTGCGGGTAACCAGTTGTTGTGGGCGTGTCGCTGTGCGGTCCGCGACCGCCGCCCACACGAGCGAGCGCCACTACGCAGGCGCAACCGATGATCGTGGCTACGCTTCAAAATGCCCGGCCGCCGCACCACGCGGAGGCTCGCGTAAGGGAATCGGCTTGTCCGTCACAGTGCTGGTGCTCGAAGAATCAGAGAGAGAAGAGATCGGTTCGTGCGACGAGAGCCGCTAGGCGGGCGAACGAGGTACAGCTCTAGTTGTTATGGGATGCCGTGAAGTAGTTGCGCGGGTGGGATGTCTAGTGCGTTTGCGAGGTTGACGATCGTGGCGAGTGGTGGGTCGTGCGTAGCGCGCTCTAGAGAGGGGATTTCGCTCATGTTCGACTCGCAGAGGAAGCGGAGCGCTTCCTGGGAGCGCTTCAGGCGCTTTCGTTCGCGGAGTAGGCTCTGGGCGAAGATCTCGTGAGCGCTTGCCGTTACGTCCTTGGTGCTCACCGGCTAACGCCAATACCTCTAGTGCCATAACCTAAAGATCTGACACCCTGCGGCGCCGTGAGTGACACGGAATGCGGGATTTCGTAGTGCTTTAGGTACGGCGATTAGGGTCGCTTGGTTGCTAGGGGTCAGTCGGGATTGAGGAGAGGGTTCATGCGGATGCGTTGGGGTTGGTTGGTTGTCGTTGCGTTGGTGGCTGGTCTGCTCGCGGGCTGCGGAGGCGGGTCATCGACTAGCTCTAGTTCTCCGGTTACGCCTAGCTTCGCTGGCGAGAGCAGCACGGCGATCACGCCGGCAAACGGTGCCGGAGCTGCGGTGGTTCGGGTGGGTAGCAGCGGGATCACGAAGCCCCTGTTCAACCATTGGGCATCGGTGTACCGGAACGAGCAGTCGCGCCCGATCGATAGGGTTGCTGGGCGCCTCCTACCGGAACCTCCTCCTTACAAGACTTGCATTGCGAACCTCGAGGCTTCCTTGCGCACGCCGGCGCAAGGGCACTCTAAACCGACCGTTGCCATGTTGAAAAAGGACTGTGAACAGGCGTACACGCAGTTCAAGAGCGCGGTGCTCGGATTCCTTACGCAGGCCAACTGGGTGGAAGGCGAGGCTAGGGAACGGGGCATACAAGTCAGCGGCGCTGAAGTGCACAGCGAACTCAACCGGTTCGAGAAGATCAGTTTCCGGAGCCGCGGCGAACTTGAGAACTACTTGGCTTCCTTCGGGGGAAGCGTCGCTGATCTGTCGCTGCAGGTCAAGCTGCATCTGCTTGCGTCGAAGATCGAACAGAAGGTCCGGAAGGACGCCGGCGTCGCGGTGCTTCCAAACAACCATGCCAGCGACGCGGAAATCGCCAGGTACTACAACAAGTTCAAGCAGGGGTTGGACGCCGAGCCCGAACGCAGGGACATAAGGATCATCCTGACCAAGACCGCAGGTCAGGCCGAAGCAGCGAAGAGCGAGCTGCAGTCCGGGAAGAGCTTTGCGAGCGTCGCCGCGAAGTACTCGACAGATCTTGAAAGCAAGGCGCTTGGGGGATTGGTGCGCGAAGTCTCACGCGAAAAGCCGCTTCCTGGATCTCTGGGCGGGCCTGGATCTCTGGGCGGCGCATACATGCCACTCGGCGAAGAAGTGCTGACTGCGACGCCGCACGAACTGGTTGGCCCAAAGGCTGGTAGTAGTGGCTATGTGCTGTTCGAAGTGACGATGATCTACCCGCCGATCAAAGCCACGCTATCCCAGTTCAAGCAGAAAATTATCTCAGAAGGCCAACAGCAAGCTCACGAACAGTTCCTCCAGACTTACTGGCAGAAGTGGAAGGCACGGACCGATTGCCCTGCGGGATACGTGGTCGAATACTGCAAGCAATACAGGGGTGCTCGGCCAGCGGTCATCCAGTTCCCGCCCACCGTCTACGACGTGGAGGGACACTTGAAGGGACTCGGGACGCTAGAACGCGAACAGCGAAACCGCCAGCCGAGCAGGTGAGGTTCGACCACAAACACGACGTGATTGAGCGCGACTTTGCAGGACCGTTTGGTGTTCTTCTACGGCGCGAACGGGAGTAAGCACATGATGGCGATGCGAGACGAACGCGCGTCTGGAAGGTGACCGAGCTCGCCTCGGTCGCGGGTGGCCAGTTCAACTCCGCCTCGGGCGGCGGGGGCGGTGGTAGCCGCCGGTAACAGCAATAGCAACAGCGCCAGCGGCTCCTTCTCCTCGATTCTCGGCGGCTTCGAGAACTCCGTCACCACCTTTGAGGCATCAGTCAGCGGCGGTGAGTCGGACACCGCCACCGCATCCGCTGTACCCGGTGGAGACGGCAACAACGCCTCGGTGAACTGTCAGGCCTCCGGCGTCAGCCGCAGTTCTGCTGTGATCCAAGAGGTTCAGAGAGAGAGAGAGGAAGGCAAGCTCGGCGTCGATCCCGAGGCGGCTGAGGGTTAGATAGTCCGCTTCTGCAGACACGAAGGCTCGGACGACGAGCTCGCCGGGCCAGTTCTGAGGCGAAACCAGGTATAAACGGCGCGAGGAGTAGATCACGCGGTGTTCGCCGACAGCAGACCACGCCTCCCGCGTCGGGGTTGCCCCAGCGGCTGTTAGGGGGCGAGCCCCATTCCCCCGGCAAGTTGCCGGTGTTAGGGTGGCCTAACTATGAGTCTGAGCATTCGTTTTGCGGAGCCGCGTCCGCCTGGCCACAATGTCTACGACCACATTCTGCTGCCGCGGCTGGGCTTGCCACTGATGGCCACCATGCTCGCCGAGCGTGGTCATGACGCTCGTGTCTTCTGCGAGATGCTTGGGCCGATCGACCTCGGCGAGTGCCTCGCCGCCGATCTCGTGGGGATTTCCGGTACGACGGCGACCCAGCCTGCGGGGTATGCCCTGGCCGACGAGCTTTCCGCGGCGGGAGTGGCGGTGGTTCTCGGTGGCTCACACGTCAGCTTCTGTGTCGGTGAGGCCCTCGAGCACGCTCCCTATGTGGTTCGCGGTGAGGGCCAGCAGACGATCCTCGAGCTCGCCGCCGCCCTCGAGCGTGGAGGCTCTCTGAAGGGGATCGCGGGGCTCTCTTGGCGCGACAGCCACGGGCAGGCACATCACAATCCTGCTCGATCGCATTGCTCGCAGGCCGACTTCGAGCGCCTCCCGATCCCCGACCTCTCGTTGATCGAGGGACACGAGCGCCTGGAGGTCAAGCCTGCTATGACCCAGTGGGGGTGCCCCTACGACTGCGAGTTCTGCTCGGTGACCGCCCAGTTCTCCCGCGTAGTACGCCACCGCCGGACCGATCAGGTTATGGAGGAGCTCGCCGGACTGTCCGCGAGCGATCTCTTCTTCCACGACGACAACTTCGTCGTCAACAAGCGTCGCACCGCCGAGCTGCTGCGTGCGATGGTGAGCGCGGGCTTGACGCCGAGCTTCGCCGCCCAGATGCGGGCTGACACAGTGCTGCGCTCCCGCGCCTGCAACGAGATCGACCACGAGTTTCTCGAGCTGCTCTCACAGGCCGGCTGCAGCATGGCGATGGTCGGCTTCGAGAGCATCTCCGAAGAGAACCTCACCAGCATAGGCAAGCGCACGAGCGTCGCGGTGAGCGAACAGGCTGTACGCGCATTTCACAGTCACGGGATTGCCGTGCACGGTATGTTCGTGGTAGGGCTCGACTTCGACGACGCCTCCAGCGCACAGGCCACCGCTGCCTTTGCGCGGCGTCTGGGCATCGACACCTTCCAGCTGATGATGGTCACGCCAGCTCCCGGCACTCGCCTGTGGGATCGGCTCGAATCCGAGGGCCGCCTGATCGAGGCCGACTGGACGTTCTTCGATGGGCACCATGCGGTGCTGCGCCCCGAGCGGATGACTCCACTCGAGCTCCAGCTGAGCGCGCTGGAGGCGATGCGCCGCTTCTACTCCCGCTCAGCAATAGCGGGCCCGGCGCTGCGGGGCGTCCTGCGCCACCTGCCGGCGCTGCTGGGCATCGTGGCGCGCCACGCCGGAGGGGCGGTGCGCTCTCTCGGCCAGGGAGCGCTAGGACCACGGGGAGGCGACACGGCGACCCCCGACGCGAGCGCTCCCTCTGCGCATGTGTTTGGCCGGACTCTGGAGATGGTCATGTCTTCACTCACGCGCGACGAGCGTGCCCGACTCGAGGCGGCGCTGGGGGTGGCCGCGTTGCGCCTCTACGGCCGTCGTCGGGTCGCCGAGTTCTCGGATCAGGAGCACTCTCGCAGCCACGTAGCACGTCTCGCTGCCCTCTCGTGAGGCAGGCGCCCGCAGTCAAGCAGACGTTCGCGCTATTCGAGCCGGCTCGCTCCCTTGCCGGCGCTGGCGCAAATCGAGGACCGCTTGGATGTCCTCGACGCTACTGCGTACTCGTCTTTCTAGTGGCAGTATTGCCTCAGCCCGCAAAACTACGGCGCCGACCAAGGCGCTGTGCGCGGGGCTGAAGGCGCGAGCTGAAATTGACCGGCGTTCGCCTGGTGGGCGAAGCCAATTGGCCGTTGATCCTTACAAAGGACGCGCTGGCCGCCGCGTCCGTGCACTCCTTCCCCTGCGGCGTCAGCCGCAGTTCCGCTGTGGCAGGAGAGTTCAGAGAGAGAGCTATGCCAAAAAAACAGGTGTGTCGACGAGACGTTTTTTGGGAGTGCTCCTAGTGCGTCGTTGACGTCGTAATCCTTCTGGCATATAGACTCGCGAAAAAGCGACTGAGGAGGAGCTATGGCGCAGGAAGTCGAGTTCGGCAGTGGCGGAGAAGGCAAGATTCGGAGCTTCTGGGTCGGCACAGGACTCACGGTGCTCACGCTAGGCATCTACTCGTTCTGCTGGTACTACTTCGTGAACAATGAGCTGAAGGACATTGGGCTGGCAAAGGACGATCAGAACCTTGGCCAATCGAGTCCCGCGATGTCCGTCACCGCACTCGTTCTGGGAAGCTTCACGTTCTGGGTAGCGCCTCTCCTGTCGGTCTACAACTACGGCCAACGCATCATGCGAGCACAGCGGTTGACCGGCATACCCAAGCAGGACCAGATCAACCCGGTCACGGCGTTCCTGCTCTACTTCCCCGGTGCCCTGCTGATCGTTCCGGTGTTCTTCCACTACTGGTATGTAACGAAGCACCAGAACATGGCTCTGCGAGCAGCGGGAGGACTACCGTACTCGGGCGACGTCGCGGGCGTAGCATGAGCGATTAGTCCTCTAGTCGTTACATGGTCGGTTTGCGTCTGAGACTCAAGGTGGCGCTCAAGCGGAGCGCTCGTGCTGACATCGGTATCAGCAACCAACCCCAAAGCTCAGAAAGAGAGAGTCACGCACTCGATGCTCACCGGCCAACGCAGTAGCTATAGGGCGAAAAGCTCACACTCTGCGCGGTATGGTTGCGTGATTGATCATGGGCTGACGGGGAGTTAGCCTGTGGGCGTGCAAAGGGATGGCTTGATGGGTGTGAGAGGGACCAGCAGGACGATGAAGCTGCGGCTAGCTTGGTGGCATTGCCTTGCCAGCGGTTCGCTCGCTGCGGTTTGCGTGTTGGCGTTGGCCGGTCGGGGGTGGGCTGCGTCTCCTGGTGCTGTGGGTTGGGGTGAGAATGACGTCGCGCAGCTTGGCAGCGGGAGCAACGCCGGTCCTGAGAACTGCGGCGGCGTGTTTGTGTTTGCTTGCAGTACCACGCCAAGGGCTGTGAGCGGCTCGAACGAAGTGGCGGCTGTTGCGGCGGACACCTATCACAGTCTCGCGTTGCTGAAAGGCGGCGCCGTGGTGGCGTGGGGCGATAACGATGATGGGCAGCTCGGTGTGGGCAGCCTGACTGGTCCGGAAATGTGCAGCGTCAGCGGCGGTGAAGCGCCTTGTAGCAAGGTCCCGGTGGCGGTGAGTGGTATCAGCGAAGCGACGGCGGTTGCGGCTGGGGATAACTTCAGCCTTGCGTTGCTGAAAGACGGGACCGTGATGGCTTGGGGTGCGAACTGGGTCGGTCAGCTTGGCGACGGCAGCACCACGCAAAGAGACGCGCCTGTGAAAGTCAGCGGTCTCAGCGAAGTGATCGCAATCTCAGCCGGCGGCGATTTCGGACTTGCGCTTCTGAAAGACGGGACTGTGATGGCTTGGGGCGGCAATGAATTCGGGCAGCTGGGGGATGGCTTGACCACCAACAGCGATGTGCCGGTGGCGGTCAGCGGATTGACAGGGGTGACTGGTATCTCGGCTGGGGCGTATCACAGCCTTGCCGTATCGACGGGCGGGGCTGTCATGGCGTGGGGTGCGAACAACTCGGGTCAGCTCGGCGACGGCAGCAACACCGGTCCGGAAACCTGCGAACTGAAAGTCGCGTGTGCTCTGAAACCGGTGACGGTCAGTGGAGTGAGCGAAGTGACCACAGTGGCGGCAGGCGGCTGCGGAGCGTGTGGCCCTCCGCATGGCCAGAGCTTGGCCGTCCTCAAAAGTGGTGCGCTCGAGACCTGGGGAGACAACAGCGCCGGCCAGCTCGGCGACGGCACGACCACAGGCCCCGAAACGTGCAAAGACAGCTCGGGCTCGTTCCCGTGCAGCACGACACCGATACCGGTCAGCCTTCTCGGCGAAGCAGCGACGGTTGCCGCCGGCTGGGGTCACAGCCTCGTGTTGCTGAAGGGCGGCCAGGTGCTCGCTTGGGGCGGCAATGGGTTCGGGCAACTCGGCACGGGAACTACTACGAGTAGCGATGAACCCGTAGCGGTCGACGGGTTGAGCACCGCTACAGCTATCGCCGCAGGAGGTGACTACAGCCTCGGCATCGGCGTGCTAGCCACGCTCCCGACAGTCAGCAAGCTGGAACCCGCATACGGGCCACGCAGCGGCGGGATCTCGGTGACCATCACCGGCTCCAACTTCACGGGGGCTACGGCGGTCAAGTTCGGGGCGAACAACGTCGCCAGCGTTACGGTCAACTCAGATACGTCGATCACCGCCGTCTCTCCAGCCGGTATTGGGATCGTAGACGTGAGGGTCATCACTCCGAGCGGTGTGAGCGCGACCACGCCGGCAGACCAGTTCAGTTACGCGGGTGTTGTCAGCTCGGTGCAACCGAATGACGGCCCGCAAGCCGGCGGCACACAGGTCACGATCACGGGCGCTAACTTCAAAGGAGTGACCGGCGTAAAGTTCGGTACGAGCGATGCGGCCAGCTTTACGGTCAATTCGGAAACGTCGATTACCGCGGTCTCGCCGGCTGGCAAATACATCGTTGACGTAACCGTGGTCACTGAAGGCGGCACGAGCGCGATCACCGCCGCAGGCAGGTTCGGGTACGGACCGATAGTCGAAGATGTGCGCCCACGAAGCGGCCCTGGCGCCGGGGGGACAACGGTCACGATCGCGGGCTTCGGGTTGACAGGCGCGAGCGCCGTCGATTTCGGTTCGTCTGACGCCGCCAGCGTTACGGTCAACTCAGACACGTCGATCACGGCCGTCTCCCCAGCCTTTACCGGCGGGTCGGCAGCCGTCCCGGTGACCGTGACCACGCCGACGGGCGTAAGCACGACCCCGAACAACAGCAGTCTCCTTGCCGGGAACTACTTCACGTACGGGCCATCGGTGATGCATGTGCAACCAAACCAAGGCCCCTCAGCGGGAGGGACCTCCGTCACGATCCGCGGGCTCGGCTTCTCCTCGGTGCGGGGGCCAGACGAACTCCTCCCGTTTGTGAAGGCCGTCAAGTTCGGCTCCACCGACGCGACCAGCTTCAAAGTCGAATCCGAAACCACAATCACCGCTGTCGCACCGGCCGGCACCGGCACGGTCAACGTGACCGTAGAAACCTACGGCGGCACAAGCCCAGCGGTGCTAGGAGACCAGTTCAGCTATGGCGGCCCGCTGGTCGAAAGCGAGTCGGTATCGAACATCACCGAAACCGACGCGACCCTCGAAGCGCAAATCAACCCGAACGGGCTCGAAACGACCTACGAGTTTCACGTGCAAGAAAAGCCGCTGTGTCTCGAAGCCGAACCGCCATGCGAGATCGCCGAAAAAGAACCGGTCACACTCCCAAGCGCAAAACTCGCTGCTTCCTCTACAGGCCAGTCCGTCAGCGTCGACCTGAACACTGCGGGTATGACCCTAAACCCAGGCGCGGACTACAAGTACTGGGTCACCGCGACCAACACAGCCGGACCCGACCAGGGAGCCCCTCAACGGCTCGTCACGCCAGCGTCACCTTCGATTGACTCCGAGTCGGCATCGAGCATCACGCCCAGCGACGCGACGCTGAACGCGGCGATCGATCCGCACGGTCTTTACACCGCCTATCAATTCCAGATCGACACGAACTCCAGCTATAACTTCCCACGGCCGGCGTGCCCGCTGGAGCTGCCTGGGTATGCAGTGTGTGAAGCGCTCCTCGGCGGTGAACCGCTGCAGTCCGGGCTGGCCGAGCCGCAGCCCGGCGAGATTTCGGCGGGCTCGCCCACGCAGGTTGTAAGCGTCGACCTCGCGAGCATCCCGGCGACGCTGCAGCCCGGAACGACCTACCACTTCCGTGTGATCGCGGCTAACACCGGCAATGGAGAAACGGTGTACGGGCCCGATAAGACGTTCACGACACCGACGAGCATTACGTCGGGCGGGTCTGGCCCGTCGTCCAACACCGGCAACGGCTCGGGGACAGAAGCCGGCAAGCACCCCGGTGCGAATACGACCTCCAAATCGAAGCGTCTCACCATGGCTCAGAAGTTCGCGAGGGCGCTGAAGGCTTGTAAGAAGAAG
>JANWLE010000044.1 GCA_025451035.1 Solirubrobacteraceae bacterium | reverse complement strand
CGCAACTGGAAGCGGACGTGAGCCTGTAGCTGGCGCAGCGCAGCGCGTGACACGGGGCGACTCGCGGTGAGCCGCCTGTAGGAGTGGACCACGGTGGCGTGCGGGAAGTACACGATCTCACCGCCCGCGTCGCGGATGCGAAAGCACCAGTCCGCGTCATCCCAGCCGAGGAACACCTTGTCGTCAAAGGGGCCGGCGATCCGCGCGAGGTCAGTGCGAAAGAGCTGGCAGGCGCCGAGCACGTAGAGCACTGGCCGGGGGTTCTCGTGCGCGTCATCGGCCATCAGATGTTTGCGGACGGTGCGCCCGTCCTCGGTGAAACGCGCAAGCGGCGGCCGGCGCAGCAGCGGCAGCAGGATCGGCGGATAGCGCCGGCAGGAAAGCTGCAGCTCACCGTCGTCGTAGACGAGCCTCGGCCCGATCAGGCCCCAGGAGGGGTGCTCGTCGAGGGCCGTGACCATCGCCGGCAGCGCTCCTTGCGTCAAAGCGGCGTCGCTGTCGAGAAACATGCACAGCCGCCCTCGCGCACGCCTGAGCCCATGGTCGCGGGCAGCCACGCCGACGTTCTCCTCCAGAGTGACCACCTCCACCTCCGGGTACTCGGCACTGGCCCACGCCACGGTGTCGTCCTCAGATGCGTTGTCGACGAGAACCGTCTGCACCGGCAGCTCGGCATGCCGGCGAATCGATCCCAGACAGCGTTCGAGCTCTCCACGCACACTGTGAGCGACGATCACGATCGAGACCAACGGGCTGCTACCGGAGCCGAATCGATCAGCGTGACCTATCGGTGGGTCAGAGAATGACCTCACCCAGCAAGTATATGAGCCCGCCGTGAATCACACGCACGGCGGGCAGCCACCCAAACGGGCCAGCGGGGCCGACCTGGTTGCCTACGCCACAGCGAAGTAGCGGTAGCCAGAGGCGAGCAGGCGCTGCTGCACGTATACCGCACGGATGCGCCAGCGGCCTCCTCCACAGCGGATAGTCCTGCCAAAGCGCCCCTGATAGTTAAGGCCTGCGCTCACCGTCAACACCTTGACCCACCGCTTGTGCACAAGGTGCGCAAGACGCAGGATCACCGAGCCCCTGTTCCTGCCGGCGACCGCGCCGCTGACGCGCTCGACCCGAGCGCTCCTGCGCGCGCGGAGGTGGCGAACGTGCCTTGCGGTACTCGCCGAGGCGCTTGTCACCGATAGCGTGACGCCTGACATCACCCGCGTCACTGACGCCGTCGCGCTGGCGCTGAGTCCTGCCGGATCGTAGGCAACGGCCTTGACGGTGTGCGTGCCGTAAGAGATTTTTTTGGAGACGCTCCACGTATAGGAGTAGGGAGCGCTCGTGGATGTGTGAATCAGGTGCCCGTCGATCCAGAATTGCACCTTGCTGATCCCTTTGGCATCACTTGCGTTAGCCGCGAAGGCGAGGCTCGTCGAGAAGCTCGATCCGCTGACGGGGGCGCTCAGCGTTACTGTCGGCCCGCCCGCCGAGCTTCCCGTCGACGCGGAGCCACTCGGTGAGCTCGAGCCAGTCGCCAAGGCCTTGAACGCCGCAAAAGCCGGCTTCACGGAGAACGTCGAGCTGACGAGCCCGAGGTGCGAACCCCATTCGTCGCCTTCGGTGTACCAGTCACGCAGCCGATACCAGAAGGCGGCCTGAACGTAGGGCAGGCTTTCGGCCTTCTTGAACGCCTTGGTCAGGTATTCAGCCTGTTGCGCTTCGGTCACGCCGTAGCTTCCCGTGTAGCTCGAGTAGCCGAACTCGGTCAGCCAGATCTTCTTCGCCCCGTCGCCGTTGGCGAGCATCGTCTTATAGATCTGTTCCACCCCACAAAAGGCATCGATCGCGTTCATCGTGGTGCCGGACTGCAACCAGCACTGCGTGGGATCGACCGCACCAGTGTAGGGATGCACGTTGACCGCGTCGAAATATGGCCCCGCGCCAGCTTCATACATTGCTTGCAGGAAGTAGTAGTCGTTCTTGGAGAGACCGCCCATCAGGACCGTGGCGCTCGGGTCGGCCTGCTTGATCGCGGGGTAGGCAGCCTTTAGCATTTCCGTATAGGTCACGGCGTTCGGCCCAGACGGCCAAAACCACGAGTGGTTGGGCTCGTTCCAGACCTCGAAGACGTTCACGCCCTTGTCCTTGTAACGGTTCGCTACCCAGCCGGCGAATTCAGCGTATTCCTGGAAGCTCGTAGGACGGTAGAGACGGTTGTAGTGATAACCCGTCGAGTCCTGGTACTTGTTGGGGTCGGCCGACGCCCAGTAGGGAACGCCGTCGGCGATCGGCATCTCGACTTCCAGGCCGGCGGCGCGCGCCTGTTCTATTGCATAGTCAACGTTTGCCAGATACGTCGTGTTGTAAACACCCTTGCCCGCCGGCTCGATCGCACTCCAAGACACGTTTGCGCGAATCCACCTGTCACCAGATTCCTTGAGGACAGCGATGCTCTGATCTATTTCACTGCGGGAAATCCCCCAGGTAATTTCCGTAACTACCCCAACCTGCACCGCACCCGCTGGCACTGCTGACGCGCCCCACAGCGCCAGCAACGACACAAGCAGCAGAAAAAAACGGCGCGGCGATACCGCGCCAGGTTGTCTGTCCCTGTAACGCAAAGCAACATCTCCCGCCGGCCAAGGCTACTTCTGCCGCCCTGGCGGCTTTCGATTTTGTTTGTGACTTTCTTCGCATCGGCCCCATCGACAGGGCGCGCTGCACTCTTCCCCGAACTGCGGACAGATGTTTGAAACCAAAAGTCCGGCGCGCAACCTACCAGACTCAGCAGCCGGATGCAGGAAAGCTGCGAAACTCGTGGTATGCAGCAGCCCGACAGGAGCGGCGACAGCGCGGCGAGAGGTGTCGTCTGGACCTTCCTGTCATTCGGCAGCGGCAAGGCTATATCGCTGGCGACGACGGTCGTGCTCGCCCGCCTGCTGGTACCCGCGGATTTTGGGCTCATCGCGCTGGCCCTGCTGCTGATCAGCCTGCTTACCGTGTTCAACGACATCGGGCTTGGGTCGGTACTCGTCTACCGCCAGGAGATGAGCGAACGCGCCAAGGGAACGATCCTGAGCGTGATGGTGGCGATGAGCCTGCTGCTCGGCGTCCTGCTCATCGCCACCGCGCCGCTCGTCGCGGAAGTCATGCGCTCGCCCAAGCTTCCCCCCGTGCTAGATGGGATCTCCGCTGTGCTGTTCTTGAGCGGGCCTGTCTGGTTCTATGAATCGCTTCTGCAGCGAGAGCTGGCGTTTCGCAGCGAGCTTATCTCGAGGCTCACGCAAACACTGACCTTCACGACCGTCGCGATCACCACCGCTGTCTACGGAGCCGGCGTTTGGAGCCTGGTAGCCGGCCAGGTGTCGTCGAACTTCGTGTACATGCTCGCCCTGTTCGGACTCTCGCCATACCGCGTGCGGCCCGCCTTCGACCGCCACGACGCGGTCGAGCTGTTGCGCCAAGCCCGCGGCTATGTGGCCCAGGGAGCGCTGTCTTTCATTCAACAGAACACCGACTATGTGGCAGTCGGGCGCATACTCGGCGATGGCGCGCTCGGCCTCTACTCGATGGCCTACCGGCTCGGCGATCTCACATACTGGGGGATCGTCAATCCGGTAGCAAAGGTCACTTTTCCGGTATTTGCGCGAAAGCACTCCCGTGGCGAGAGTCTCGTCCATCCGTACCTTTCCGCACTTCGCCTGGTGCTGCTGGCCGGCTGCCCGGTGGGGGTGCTGTTGAGCGCCAGCGCCGCGCCGTTCACGCATGTGATCCTGGGACCTCGCTGGCTGGGAATGATCGCCCCCCTGACAGCGCTGGGCTTGTGGGCGGCGCTGCGGCCGGTGGAGACCACAGCCTCGTGGCTACTGAACTCTATCGGCCGTCCCGACACGGTCGCCCGCATCGGTGTCGCGCTGCTGGTCCCGCTCGTGCCCGCGATTGTCCTTGCGGCTCACTGGAAGGGCATCCTTGGCGTCGCGTGGGTGCTGACCGCCCACATGCTTGTGTCGACGTTTGCGATGCTGGTGGCGGTAGCCCGCCGAATCGATGTTTCACTGCAGGCACAGTGGCGCACATTGAGGCCGATAGCACTCGCGGGAGCATCGGCGTGGCTGGCCGCCAGGGGGGTTGCAACAGCGCTTGGTGACACAGGCATGCTCTGGCTGGGCGCGACTGTGCTGAGCGGCCTGCTGGTGTATGGCGGGCTGCTGTTGCTACTCGACCGCGAACTGGTACGTGACGCCGTCAGCCGGGTCAGAGGGGCACTGGGTCGTCCGCGGACTACTGCGGTCAGGGTGCCTTAGGCCCGCCGACGCACGCAGCGACAGGGGGCGAAGCGGCGCGGCTTGGTTCGTGCGGCGAGGCGCCCAGCAGCGACCTTCGCCTCGCCTCGATTGCGATCAATGCGCTGCACACACCAAGCAGAGCCCACACGTACTGGCCGGTGCCCTCGATCAGCGTCACGTCGAAGAGGTTGTGCACCAAAAAGACAGCGATCATCGCCATCAACGCGACAGCCGTCAGGCGTATCCAGCGCTCGGTGCTGTGCCGCGCCCGCGCCAGGCCCGCGAGCGCCAGCCCGAGCAGCAGAAGGAAAGCGGTCAGCCCGATGAGGCCTTGCTCGGCCAGTAGATTAAGGAACAAATCGTGCGCGTGAGGCGGCGGCTGGAAGATGGTGGACGGCAGGAACGCCTTGCCTGGGATGTTGGCCTCGGTGTAAGCCTGGGGGAACCCGCCGGGGCCGACCCCGAGGACAGGGTGCGCGCTCCAGATTTTCTCAGCCGCGTTCCAGATGTTCAAGCGAGTCGCGGTTTCGCCGCCGCCCGCGGTGAGCGTCGCAAAACGCTCCTTCAGAACCCCGGGTATCACCGTCAGCAAGATGGCGAGCGCAACCGGGAAAAACAGCAACGAGCGACGGACTCCGAGAAACACGAGCGGGATCGCGAGCAACGCGAGCAGCGCCCCGCGCGAGAAGCTGAGATAGACCCCGGCGAGAGCCAGGCCGCCAGCGAGCACGAACAGGAGCTTGCCGGCACGCACGACTAGCGCACCGGCGATGGTAAGCGGCACGAGGATCGCCAGAAAGCCGCCAAGCTGGTTCGGCTGACCGAAGCCAGCGGTCACTCGCTCGACCAGTTCCCCGGACGACCCGAAGAAGCCGAAGGTCGTGTTGCCGGTTCGGTAATCGTTGATCGCTACCGCCCCAACAAGCCCGGCAGCGAGCGCAATGCCCGCCAGCACCCACACGAAATGCGCCCGCTCGCGCACGAAGGCGGTAATCACGAAGAACATCAGCGTGCCTGTGACAATCGTGCGGATTGGCTTGAGCGCCGCGCTGAAGTGGACATCTAGCAGGGCCTCCACGAGCGTGATCGCGACGAAGATTAGAAGTACCGGCGCCAACGCCGGCAGAGAATGACGCAAGCGCTGCTCATCGCTCGCAGCTGAGGAGAGATCACCGACGATGCGCTCTCCCACAGGCCGGCGGACGATCGTCAGGCTGAACAAGAACAGCGCCCAGATCGACGAGAGCAGCCACTGGGGACCGACCTGCGCGCCGAGTAGTCCCATAGGCACCATCGGAAACCATGCCGCTATCCCGATCTCGGGACGGGCGATCGTGGCAGCAACGAGCAGTGCACCCGCACACACGGCCGGCCCGGCGATCGGGTTGCCGATGTATGAGAGGACCATCGCGAGGGCACCCAGGGCACCCGCGGCGAGAACCCACACTAGCGGGCTGGCATGGTGTAGCAGGCGACGCCTGGCTGCACCAACCGCGACCGCCATCTCAGTCTCGGCGTGTTGGCGCAGCGCTCGCGATGTCTACCGAAACACGCGGCCAGCGACGTGTGCGTTGGCCGTTTTGAGGAGTGCCGCTGTAGTAATAGTCATAGGAGCCGCTCACGCCAGCAGCACGGTTGACGACCACGCCGAGTACTTTCGCCTGCGAGTGCGCCAGCTGGTTGGTCGCCTGGGCGAGTGTCGATCTGTGCGTTGACGGCAGGTCGACCACCAACACCACCCCATCCACGGCAGCGGAGACCAATGACGCGTCGGCCCCGACCGAGATAGGCGGCGTGTCGACGATGACCAGACCGTACCGCTCGCTGGCTTCCCTCACCAGTTCGCGCAGCGCCTGCGAGCCGAGCAGCGCGGCGGGGTTAGGTGGGACCGGCCCCGACGGCAGGAGCTTCACGTCATGATCCCCCACCTCCGCGACCGCTTGTGCCAGCGGCGTGGAGTCAAGCCCAAGCAGCAACGAGGAGAGGCCACCGCCAGCGCTGCGGGGATCGAGATCAAACAGTGAAATCAGCCGCCCGCGCCGAAGGTCGGCATCGATCAGCAGCGTGTTGATACCGCGCTCGGCGGCGGCGTGGGCGAGCTGCGTGCAGATCGTCGACTTCCCCTCGCTCTGGCTGGCACTGGCGACCGCAAGTGTGCGTGGTACGTGACCATTGTTTGCGAACGCCAGATTCGCGAACAGCATGTGGAATGCTTCGCGTCCCTGCCGCGCCGCGGGAGCGGAGAGATCCTCCAGAGAAGCGGACGACAGCGCGCCTGCCGGTATGCGAGGGATCCGACCGAGCACCGGCAGCCCGTTGATCTCCGTCGCCGACGACTCGAACTCGAGGTGCTGGTCGGTTCGATGCCGCAAGAGCGCTGCTCCGGTGGCGATGAAAGCGGCGACGATCGCACCGATCAGCATGTAGAGCTTGGGGCGCGGGCGAACCGGCGATGTCATCAGCGTGGCCGGCTCGGCGAGCGTGATACGCGTTGTGCCGAGATTGCCGGAGGCCAGGCTGGAGGCGTTACTCACGAAGGTTGTGGCGTAAGCGTTTGCGATCACCTGTGCGCGCTGCGGGCTGCTGGCGGTGGCGGTCAGGGTGACGAGCGCGCTGCCTGAAACAGGACTGATGCTGACCGCGCTCAGGACAGCTTTCCCGCTCATAGGGAACGGCAGGGTCTTTGCCACCGCATCAGCGGCGTTACGAGTCTGCAGCAGTTCCGCGTACGTCTTGGTGGTCACCTGGCTGATCTGTACCTGATCAAACGAGCTGGCTGTTTGGTCCGCCGCCGACACATACAGGTACGCGGTTGTCGCATACTGCTTTTTCATCGAGAACGTTACGGCAGCGGCGCCCGCAAGCGCTACCAAAAAGGTGACGGCGAAAACCAACCGTCGGCGCCAGAGGATGCGCACGAGCTCATCGACCGTCAGCATCAGCGATCACTCCTTGGAAGCTCGCTTGGCCGCCGCGAGCCAACGCCCGGCATACACAGCGGGACGACGATGAAGAAGCGATGCGGCGCCAAGATCAAACAAGTCCAGATGATAGCGGCTGGCGGGCGTCTTGCCGCCCAGCCTCGAATGGGTCGCGACGCACGCTCATCTCCCCCTGCATGCGGGGGGAGATGAGCCGCGGCTGACGATGAATGCGTACGACGCCGCGGGCAGCGCGATGAAACGCGAGCTGGTCACCCGCGAACGCAGGCGCCCCACCTGGCCTTGCGTGTTGCTCTCGAGGACGCGCCCGTTCAGCAATACTCTCGTGCCGGTGAGGCTGGTCGACGTCGCCAGATAGATTTCTCGCCGACGTGGACCGCCGCGCAGGGTGAAACGGTGCGCGCTATGCGGGTCGAGGTTGAGCGCGAGCAAGGTCGTACCGCCGCCACGCGGCGAGCAGGAGGCAAAGACGCGCACACGACCGGGCAGCCCGAGCGTGCTTGGCCGCAGCATCCGCACGCCCATCAATCTGCGCCACATCACGGCTGCCCAATAGTCGGGATTAGGCTGCATAGTGGAGTCTGTGATCAGGCCGTAGTCACTGCCCGAGAGCGTCTGGCGGACGAATACCTT
>JANWLE010000043.1 GCA_025451035.1 Solirubrobacteraceae bacterium | reverse complement strand
CTAGGGCGCCTTCGGCCTCGCGCACAGACTCGATGAAGATCTCCGTGCCGCGCAGCAGCAGCTTGCGTGAGATGACCAGCGGAGGCAGAAAGCGCGCCACGTTGCCGTAGTGGCCGCCGACCTCGATCACCACGCCTTTGCGAAAGCATTCGCTGCGGATCTGTGCGGCCATCTCGGGCCACGGCTCCTTGGTCTCCCGATCCTTGACCAGCTCGATCCCGATCATCAGGCCCCGCCCGCGCACGTCGCCGACGCAGGGCAGCCCATCCTGCTCGGCGCGCAGCAGCTCGAGCGCCAGCTCGCCCATCTCGGCTGCATGGGCGGCAAGATTGACCTCCTGCATGTATTCGATCGCCGCCAAACCGGCGGCCATCGCGACCTGGTGACCGCGGAACGTGCCGATGTGCTTGCCCGGCCCCCAGCTGTCGAGCGCCTCGTCGTAGGCGATGCAAGAGATCGGATATCCGATCCCGCCGAGCGCCTTGGATAGCGTCATCACGTCTGGCGTCACGCCATCGTGCTCGCAGGCGAACATCTTGCCGGTGCGGGCGAACCCGGTCTGGATCTCGTCGCAAATCAGGGGCACGTCGTACTTGCGCGTGATGCGGCGCACCTCGCGCAGATAGCCCTCAGGTGGAATGATCGTGCCTCCCTCCCCCTGGATCGGCTCGATGATCACGGCCGCCGGTGCGGGTACCCCGCTGTGCGGATCCTCGAGCGAGGTCTCCAGCAGCTTGGCGCAGGCCGTCTCGCAGGAGTCGGGCTCGAGCCCTAGCGGGCAGCGGTAGCAGTAGGGGTAAGGCATGAAGTGAACGGGCGTTGTGGCCTGTCCGCCGTAGGTCACGTCGCTGGTGACCGAGAGGGCGCCGCTGCTCATGCCGTGGTAGGAGCCTTGAAAGGCAATCACGGGTTCGCGGCCGGTGTGGTTGCGGGTCAGCTTCAGCGCCGCCTCCACTGCGTCTGAGCCGGTCGGCCCGCCGAAGTGAAAGCGGGCGGACTGGCGCAGCGCACCCGGCAGCAGCTGCCTGAGCTTGCGCATCAGCTTGAGCTTGGGGGTGGTGGGGAAGTCAAGCGCGTGCACCAGGCGCTCCTGCTGGGCGCTGGCAGCTGCGAGGGCAGCCGGCTGCCCGTGGCCGACGTTGAGCACGCCCGCGCCGCCAAAGAAGTCGATGAACGTGTTCCCGTCGACGTCTCTCATCGTCGCGCCGCGGCCTTCCTCGATCGCCACCGGCACGCTGAGCGGGTAGGAGCGCGCGCTTGACTCGAGCTCTGCCTGCTCGGCGAGCATCGCGCGCGAGCGCGGACCGGGGACCTCCCCCGTCAGCGCTGGAGCGGGCTCGAAGTGGATCCCCTCGAAATTCTCTTCGCCGTGCGTCATACCAGTAGCTGGCGACTATAGCTACTAGCGTGCCGCCCTCCAAAAGGGCGCGTGCCCGTCGGTGGGCTGCTCTGCGTGTCCCGCTTGGCTCGGCCGGTCGGTATCAGCATCAGGACAGCGGCTCTGGAAAGGAAAGCGGGATGCATGAGGATGCTCAACAGACTGACCTAGTGATCAAGGTTCAACAGGAAATAGCCGAGCGGATGCGTGAGCTCGATCTCGCGATCGACTCCTACGCGAAGCTGCTCGTTGAGCTCGAGATCCTTGAAATCCAGGCACGAAGCCATCTCCAGGATCAGGCCAGGAGCATCTACATGAGTCCCGTTGAACGCCGGCCACCAGAGTGACATTGAAGGCGCCTCGGCCCGCCCGATCCGACGCGCCGCTCAGGTAGCTCGCAGCCGCTCGTACCTGAAGTGAACCTTGCAGTTGATGTGAGGCTGGTGGCTCCCTTCTCCTCGGGGAGCCACCGGCTTTTGCGTTGCGTGGCGGCAGCGCTCAGCAGGCGACGGCACGGGCCTGCAGGTGTGCGCCGACCTTACGCTTGACCCGCTGCAAGGCGTTGTCGACCGTCTTGGTGTCGCACGCCAGACGCTCGCCCATCTGCTCGTAGGAGTAGCCGTCCAGATAAAGGCTCAGCACGCCACTCTCGAGCTCAGAGAGCGCCGTGGACAGGCACCCGACCAGCGAGCGCAGCTCTTCTGAGGAGATGACCTGGTTGACGGGGTCGTGAACGCTCGAGCCGGGGATCGTCTGGTCGAGTGTGGGAACGTCTTCGCCGGAGGCTGCCGGGGTCGAGGAGAACGACACGTACTGGTTCAGCGGCGTGTGCTTGTTGCGCGTAGCCGTCTTGACCGCGGTGATTATCTGGCGCGTGATGCAGAGCTCGGCGAAGTTACGGAAGCTCGACTCGCGGTCGAAGCGGTAGTCGCGAATCGCCTTGTAGAGGCCCACGAGGCCCTCCTGGATGAGGTCTTCGGAGTCTCCGCCAGCGAGGAAGTACGAGGATGCCTTCAGGCGGACGAAGTTGTAGTGGCGGCGGACGAGCTGATCGTACGCCGCATGGTTGCCTTGCTTTGCAAGCGCAATCAAATACCCATCATCAACCTTAACTTCAGATTGAGACTTACTGGAGATTCGTGCCACGAGCAGACCCTTTCCAGGCAAAAAATGCCCAATTTGCTCAGTGGCGCACTCCTCCCCTGGCGCCATTATCTCGCATCAACCTTAGGTTGAGCGTTATGTAAGGCGCGAGCTTTTCATAGTTATGAAACCTTGTCAACCCCTGTATCGCGATCTTGCAAGATTCGATACAGCAGGGCCGCGGCGGCCGTAGAGACGCTAAGCGAGGAGATGCGTCCCCGTAGCGGCAGCGCGATCAGCTGATCGCAGCAGGAGGCGACCCGCGGGCGCAGTCCACGGCCCTCGCTGCCGAGGACGAGCACGACGCCGCCGCTGTAGTCCGGTGCGTCGTAGGAGACCGCGGTTGCGCTCATGTCCGCGCCGTAGCACCAGCAGTCCGCCTTGCGGGCATCGGTCAGAAAATCGGCGATGTTGCGCACGACCGCGACCGGTAGGTGCTCGACCGCGCCCGCGGAGGCCTTGCAGGCAGCCGGAGTAATTTGGGCCGAACGCCGCTCGGGTATCACCAGGCCGTTCGCGCCCGCGCACTCGGCGGTGCGGCAGATTGAACCGAGGTTCTGTGGGTCCTGTACCTGGTCGAGCGCGACGAGCAGCGGTGCTGGCTTGCCCAGCAGCTCCTCGGCGGAGACATACGGATAGCCACCGGCCTCAGCGCACATGCCCTGGTGTCCGTCTGACCCGCAGCGGCGCTCGATCTCCTCGGCGCTGGCGATCCGCACGCGACTGGGCTTCAGCCAGGGTTCTCGCGCGGCGTTCTCGGTCGCCCAGACCTCGCTGATCGCATGCGCCCTGCGCCCCACGAGCGCCTCTTTGATCGGGTTGCGGCCGTAGATAATCATCAGCCGTGGCGTCCTAGGCGTCGAGCGGGATCAGCTCGGGCCCATCGGGGCCGTCCCTGATCTCCCAGTTGCGCTGCCGTAGCTGCTCGCGCAGGCTGTCGGCAAGCTCGAAGTCGCGCTGCGCGCGCGCCTGCTCGCGCTGGGCGAGCAGCTCAAGCGCCTGCGGATCGAGGCTCTGCTCATCGGCTGCTTGGAGCGGCGTGAGATCGCCGAGCCCCAGCAGCTCGAGCATCTCGCGTAGGTCGCGCTCCCCGACGCCGTGGCCGCGGGCGTTGGCTTCGCGTACCCACTCGAACATGCTGGCGAGCGCCGCGGCGGTATTGAAGTCGCTGGCCAGCGACTCGAGGAACGCCTCGCGGTGGCGCGCCAGCTCCGGCGGGCTCGCCTGCCCGGGCTCGAGGCGCCTGAGCGCGTCGCGCACACGCTGGACGCGGCGGGCGGCCTGCTCCAGCGCCGTGTCGGAGAACGCCAGCGGCTGGCGGTAGTGACCACCGATGAGATACATCACCACGACGTGGCGGCCGTGTTGCTCGAGCGCCTCGTGTAGCGGCGTGATGTTGCCGACAGACTTGGCCATCTTCTCGCCGGTTCGCTGGATCATGCCGTTGTGCATCCACAGCTGGGCCAGCTCGCCGCCGCGGGCGCAGCGAGTCTGGGCCGCCTCGTTCTCGTGGTGAGGGAAGATCAGATCAGAGCCGCCGCCGTGGATGTCAAAGCCCACGCCGAGCAGGCTCTCGGCCATCGCCGAGCACTCGATGTGCCAGCCGGGCCGCCCCCGCCCCCAGGGCGCCTGCCACCAAGTGTCCTCGTCTGGCTTGTGCGCCTTCCACAGCGCGAAGTCGAGCGGATCTCGCTTGCGCTCTGCCCCCTCGATCCCCTCGCCCTGGTCCATGTCATCTAGCGTGCGGTGGGACAGCGATCCGTATGAGGGGTCCGAGCGCACCCTGAAGAAGACGTCGCCTCTTGACTCATACGCGTGGCCGGAGTCGATCAACGTCTGTATGTAGGAGACGATCTCCCCCATGGTCTGCGAGGCGAGCGGCTCGTGGTCGGGGCGCCCCAGCCCGAGCGCGCCGGTGTCGGCGCGATAGAAGTCGGTCATCTGCTGCGCGAGCTCGGCGCTGCCGACCCCCTTTGATCGTGCGGCCTCGTAGATCTTGTCGTTGACGTCAGTGACGTTTATGGCCAGGATCGGGGCGAGGCCCTCGTGCGCGAGGAAGCGCTTGAGCAGGCTGAAGATGACGAACGGCCTGGCGTTGCCGATGTGGATGCGGCTGTAGACGGTGGGTCCGCAGGCGTAGATCCCGACGCGGCCGTCTCCCCGCGGGGCGAGCGGTCGCAGCTGACCTGAGAGGGTGTCGTGCAGGCGGACCTGGCGCATGAGTGCCAACCCTAGCGTCAGCGGCCTAGGCGCAGGGATCGATGCTTGCGACGGCGAGGGCGGCGACTCCCTCGCCGCGGCCGACGAACCCCATGCCCTCGCCCCTGGTGGCCTTGACGTTCACGCGCTCGGGATCTAGGCCCATAGCCTGCGCCAAACGCGTTTTGATCTCGTGCTTGTGGGCGCCCAGCTTCGGGCGCTCGATCACAACTGTCGCGTCGATGTTCTCGAGCTGAAAGCCGGCGGCGATGACGTTCGTGACGACGCTCGCCAGCAGCTGCAGGGAGTCCGCGTCACGGTAGCGCTCGTCTGTGTCAGGGAAGTGTTCGCCGATGTCGCCGAGACCGGCGGCGCCGAGCAGCGCGTCGATGATCGCGTGGGTCAGAACATCCGCGTCGGAGTGGCCCTCCAGGCCGAGCTCGCTGGGCAGCTCCACGCCGCCGAGGACGAGCCGACGCCCGGCGGCCAGGCGGTGACAGTCGTAGCCGATGCCGACGCGACTCATCGCGATCCCGGCTCGCTGACGACGGCCGGCCCGATCTCGTGCAGCTGGCGTTTGCGCTGGGTGAACACGCACAGCCCGTCGACGCCGAGGCGCTCGAGGAGTTCGAGCGCCTGCTCGTAGTCGCGCCCGACATCACGTGGGTCGTGCGCGTCGCTGGAGAGGGCCACCTGCACCCCGGCCTCCAGGCACATCGCGAGGAACGACGGGGCCGGGTAGATCTCCCGAGCGCGCTTGCGCAAGCCGGAGGTAGAGACCTCCACCGCCACGCCCGATTCGGCGATCCCATCGATCGCGAGCTCGTAGAAGCGGCGCAAATCGCCGTCCGGTAAAGGCCGCTCGGCACCCCACACCTTCACCAGGTCGGGGTGGGCGAGGATGTCGAACAGGCCACTGCGGGCCGCCTCGCCGAGCGTCTGAAAGTAGCGCGTCCATATCTGCTCGGGGCTGAGGCTGCCATCCCAGATGCCGTAGGGCTCCATGTCGAGAGCGCGCTCTGCGAGGAAGTGCACCGAGCCGACGACATAGTCAAACTGGTGGCGGTCGAGCAGATTGGCGGTGCGGTCCTCCGCGCCAGGCACGAAATCGGCCTCTATGCCGAGTCGCAGGTCGGTCTCCTCGCGCACGAAACAGCAGTAGTCCTCGAGGTCATCGTGAGCATATTCGCGCCAGAACGGGTGCTGCCAGATCTCAAGAGCCTGCTCGAAGCGGTAGATGTGCTCGGAGACGCCGAGCTCTGAGATCCCGCGCTCTGAGGCGGCCAAACGGTAGCGTTCGGCGTTGGCTTGGGTGAAGTACTTCTCGGCGCTCGCCTGCACATCGTCGGGGCGCAGATGCACGTGGTAGTCGGTCAGCATCGGTGGCGATTCAAGCAGGTGTGAGATGGAGCCGCAGACAGACTGCTAGGGTCGCTCGTCCCGGCGCTCCGCGAGCGCGAGCTCCGCCAGGCGCAGATCCCAGCGGGTCGTGACCTTGATGTTCTCCGGGGTGCAGGGAACGACGATGATGCGTCCGCCCGCGCGCTCAACCAGCGAGGCGTCGTCGGTCGCGGCGGCGAGAACCTCATCTGGCACATCGAGCGCTGCCTCGAGCGCGGCACGGCGGAACACCTGCGGGGTCTGCACCGCCCACAGGCTCGAGCGCTCGAGTGTTCTCGTGACGAGCCCCCGCGCGTCGGCCTGCTTGATCGTGTCGGTGACGGGCGCCGCCGCGAGCGCACCATCCACCCCGTCTGTCTGCATCAGCGCGTCGATCACGCGTTGCGCGAGCTCCGCCGTCAACAGCGGCCTGGCGGCGTCGTGCACGAGTACGGGATCCCCATCGCCCGCTGCGGCGAGCGCCCGGCGCACCGAGGCCGAGCGCACCGCCCCGCCGGGGACCGCCGTGACACCGGGTGGCACTGGCGCGTCGGGCGGGAGCGCCAGCACGATCCGCTCTATCGCCGCGACCTGCTGGAGCACCTCGAGGCTCCACTGATACAGGGGACGCCCGGCGAGCTCCACGAGCGCCTTGGGCATCTCGGCGCCGAGGCGCTCGCCGCGCCCGGCGGCCAGGATCAACGCTACGGCCACTGCTCTTCTCCGAGCGAGAGACTTCAGCGCACGCAGCAGGCGATCGGTCGATCACCCTGCTGCGTGCGCGAGCCTCGCTGCTAGTCGACGGCCACGGCGGCGAGCTGGCTTGAGGCGGAGTTCGCCAACAGCTCGTCCAGGTATTCTTCGGCCTCTTCCTCGTCCTTGTCGAGCGCGTACATCAGCTCGGAGGCGAGGATCTTCTTGGCCCTGGTGAACATCTGCTTCTCGCCGGTCGACAGGCCCTTTTCGGACTCGCGCAGCGCGAGGTTGCGGACAACCTCGGCGAGCTCGTAGATGTCGCCCGTCTTGATCTTGTCGCGGTTGTGCTTGAAGCGCCGGTTCCAGTTCTTGGGCATCTCCGAGACTTCGTCTTGAAGCACGTCCAGCACCTTCTTGACAGTCTCCTCGTCGATCACGCGGCGCAGGCCGACTATCGCCGCCTTTTCGGCCGGGACCTTCACGGTCATGTCGTTGTGCAGGATCTTGATCGTCAGGTACTCGCAACGCTCGCCGAGCACGTCGATCTCTTCCTTGGACAGGATCTTGCCGGCACCGTGGTGAGGGTAGACCACGTGATCGCCAAGCTCGAACTCGATGCACTCCACCTCGGCGACTACCTCGAGCTCCTCTACTACATCCTCTTCAATTACTTGCGGAATGGTTGCCTCCTTCGTCACGGCCGGGGGTGGCCTTGCTTACGTCTGTAGGTAGCGGTCCACGAGGTTCAGCTCCTGCTGGCGCCGCAGGCCCTCGCGGATGTCCTTCGCACGAATCTCCCCTACTCCCTCGACTGCCTCTAGCTCCTCGTCGGTAGCCGCCAGCAGGTCGTCGAGCGTCCCGAAGGACCTGACGATCTCGGCAATGACCAGCTTTGGCAGTCGTGGGATGCGCCCGAGTATCCGGTAAGCGCGGGGGGAGACCGGATAGTCGAGTGTGTTCAGCTTGCGGTCGTAGCCCAAGAGCTCAGCCAGGCGACCGAAGTCGAGCAGGTCTTGGTGAGACATGCGCCCAACCTGGTCGAGGCCTGAGGTGAAAGCCTCGTCGGAGTAGGCGGCGAGGTAGTCCTGCACGAGGGCGGCCTTCTCGGCGGCCGCGCCGATCATCGTCTCCTCGAGCTGCATCTCGATGAGCCTGCCCTCTGAGCCGAGCTCGACGATGTAGCGCTCGATCTCCACCGCCATGCGTGTCACGAGCTCCGAGCGTTGCAGCACGGTGAGCACGTCGTGCAGCGTCGCGCCGCCCTCGAACTCGAGCGCCGTCAGGCGCGTGGAGACCTGGTCCAGGCGGGTGCGGTACTTCTCGAGCGTCGCGAGCGCCTGGTTGGCCTTCGACAGCACGACCGTGATGTCCTCGAGGATGTACTTCGAACCGTCGACATACAGCGAGACGACCTCGCGACGCTGCGAGATCGCGATCACCAGCGCGTCAGTTTGCTTGGACACGCGCTCGGCGGTGCGGTGCCGGGTGCCGGTTTCGTGGGAGAGAATCGTCGGGTCCGGCATCAGCTGCACGTTGGCCATCGCGATCTTGGTCGAGTTCGCGTTCAGGATGATCGCGCCGTCCATCTTCGCGACCTGGTAAAGGAAGGCCGGGGTGTAGTCGATGTCGAGCTTGATCCCGCCGGAAAAGAGGAAGCTCAGCTCGTCCGGGTCGCCGATGACGATCAGCCCACCGGAGCGCGCATGCAGGATGTTCTCCATCCCCTCCCGCAGCGCCGTGCCGGGGGCGACCATCTCAAGCGCCTTAACCAGACGGGGGTCTTGACGTACTTCGTTGTCGAAATCTTCCCCGGGTCGCGCAGGCACGACCAGTCATTCTACGGCATTTAGGCTCAATTTATTGGCTGGGTCGGTGCCGTTTGCGCGCGAATACCTAGCAACGACCAGGGAATCGCCCTCAGTGCAGCGGCGGCAGCGAGACCTTGAGAGCCTCACGCAGCGTGCCGACCTCGACGGTGCCCTTGCCGCTGCCGGGTGGAGCGACAGCCTGTTCGAGCCCGTGCTTGGTGGCCTCCGCCAGGCGGCGCTCGGGATGGCCCACCCAGCGCAGCTCGCCGGTCAGCCCGAGCTCGCCGAAGCACGCGCGCGGCGCCCCATTCAGCGGCACGCCGCGGGCGGCGCTGGCGATCGCCAGCGCGAGCGCGAGGTCGACGCCGGGCTCATCGACCCGCACCCCGCCCACGACATTGACGAAGACATCGGCCGCGCCGGTGCTGACGCCACCGTGGCGGGCGAGTATCGCCAGCACGAGCGCCAGTCGGTTGCGGTCGATCCCGGACACCACCCGGCGGGGGCGGTCGAGCTCCGATGAGGCGACGAGGGCCTGCACCTCGACCAGCAGGGCACGCGCGCCGTCCATCGCGGCGAGCACGACGCTGCCGGGTGCACGCGTCGCCTCGGCGACGAATCGCGCGGACGCGTCCAGGACCTCGATCAAGCCGCCCTGGCGCATCTCGAACAGGCCGGCTTCGTTGGTTGAGCCAAAACGGTTCTTCAGCGCGCGCAGTTCGCGGTAGGGACGCTCGTGCTGGCCCTCGAACTGCAGCACGCAATCGACGAGGTGCTCGAGCACCCGCGGCCCCGCGAGCGTCCCCTCCTTGGTCGAATGCCCCACGAGGATCACCGCGGTGCCGGTGGACTTCGCCAGGCTCATGACGGCGCTCGCCACCTCGCGCACCTGGGTGACCGAGCCGGCGGCGTTCGTCAGCTCGGCGTGCTTGATCGTCTGCACAGAGTCGATCACGCAAACCTCCGCGGAGGAGCTCGCGATCGTGCTCAGCACCGCTTGCAGATCGGTCTCGGTCATGACCGGCACCTGCATCGCTCCGGGCTCAAGGCGCTGGGCGCGCAGACGGATCTGCTCGGCCGACTCCTCCCCCGAGACGTACAGCGTGCGATGCCCATTTGACTCGAGATGGCCGAGCACCATGTTCGTGAGCGTGGACTTGCCGATCCCGGGCGCGCCGCCAAGCAGCACCAGCGAGCCGGGGACCAGGCCGCCGCCAAGCACACGGTCGAGCTCCCCGATCCCGGTGGACAGGCGCTTGAGGTTG
This sequence comes from Solirubrobacteraceae bacterium, assembly GCA_025451035.1. Lineage (GTDB taxonomy): Bacteria > Actinomycetota > Thermoleophilia > Solirubrobacterales > Solirubrobacteraceae > Palsa-744. Next base: position 2,601 of record JANWLE010000043.1, on the reverse strand, counting down.
CTCTCCTGGATTTCCGAGAGAGCGCGCGGGCGTGACACCGGGAGGTTGCGGATAACCGCCATCGTGGGCGTGGTTGCGCCGCCCGCCCGGGGCACCGCCGTCGGTTCGACCTCGAGCGTGTTCCACGCCTCGCAGCCCTGGCATTGCCCATGCCACTGCATCGACTCATAGCCACACTGCGTGCATATGTGGACGAGACGTGAGCGAGCCATAGCTGCAGCCTACGGGTCGCTACCGACGGCCTGGCTGGCATGGTCAGACGGGCGCTTGGGCAGCTCAGGCGGCGCCGACGTTCGCGCTGCGCCGCTCATACAGCAGCACGTCGCGCCAGCGCCCGTCGGGCATCTGCCCGACGCGTTCGCGAACGCCGACGAGCCGAAAGCCGGCGCGCTCGTGCAGCGCGATCGAGGCGCGGTTCTCGGGGAAGATGCCGGCCTCCAACGTCCAGAAACCATCACGCTCGGAGACCTCGATCAACGCCTGAAGCAGGGCGCGACCGACCCCCTGGCCGGCGCGCTGCGGGTCGACGTAGATCGAGACCGCCCCCACGCCGCGGTAGACCTCCCGCCGCGAGACGAGGCTGAGCGCGGCCCAGCCCACGACCTTCCCGTCGCGCTCGCGCGCGACAAGGTCGGGGACGTTCAGGTGCGAGCTAGACCACCGCTCCCAGCTCGGCACGGCCCGCTCGAAGGTTGCGTTGCCGCCGGCGATGCCCGCGGCGTATATGCGCGCGACGTCCGGCCAATCCTCGGCCGTCAGGTCGGCGACCGTGAGCTGCTGTAGCGAGGTTGCCAGCTTACTTCTAGCCCTAGTGCTCGGCGGCAGGATGCTCTTGCTCGTGCCCGTCGTCCTCACTCGCGGGCGGCAACTCCTTGGAGCCCTCTGCGCCGACGCCGACCGGGGTCTTCTGCTTCTTGGGCCGGACCACGGTTAGACGCACCTCGCCGTCTTCGTCCTCTCCCGCCGGGTCGACGACGACCGTCGCGCCGGGGCTGAGCTGCTCGCGCAGCACGAAGTCCGCGAGCGGGTCCTCGATGTAGCGCTGGATCGCGCGACGCAGCGGACGAGCGCCCATGGCGGGATCCCAGCCCTTCTCCACCAGCATGTCCTTGGCTGCCTCGCTCAGCTCCAACTGCAGCTCGCGTTCGGCCATCGACTCGCGGATGCGCAGCAGCAGGAGCTCGACGATGTGCTTGATCTCCTGCTTCTGCAGCTTGTGGAAGACGATCACATCGTCGATGCGGTTAAGAAACTCGGGCCGGAAGACCTTCTTCAGCTCGCCGGTTATGCGGTTCTTCATGTCCTCGTAGGTGATCCCGGTCTCGTCGTCGGAGACGGCGAAGCCCAGCGGCGTGTTGCGCGCGATCTCCGCCGCGCCGATGTTGGAGGTCATGATCACGATCGCGTGGCGGAAGTCCACGGTGCGGCCCTGCGCGTCGGTCAGGCGGCCGTCCTCGAGGATCTGCAGCAGGATGTTGAAGACGTCCGGGTGGGCCTTCTCGATCTCGTCCAGCAGCAGCACGCTGTAGGGCTTGCGGCGCACAGCCTCAGTCAGCTGACCGCCCTCGTCGTAGCCGACGTAGCCGGGGGGCGAGCCGACCAGACGCGAGACGGCATGCTTCTCCATGTACTCGGACATGTCGACGCGGATCATCGCGTCCTCGTCGCCGAAGAGGAACTCCGCAAGGGTCCGGGCGAGCTCGGTCTTGCCAACCCCCGAGGGACCGAGGAAGATGAACGAGCCAGTCGGCCGCTTGGGGTCCTTCAGGCCTGCGCGCGAGCGGCGGATCGCCTTTGAGATCACCTCGATGGCGGGGTGCTGGCCGATCACGCGCTTGTGTAGCTCGTCCTCCATGCGCATCAGCTTCTGGGTCTCGGCCTCGGTCAGCTTGAACACCGGGATGCCGGTCCACATCGAGACGATGTCGGCTATCTCCTCCTCGCCGATGGCGGGGCGCTCGCCAGTCTCGCCGGTCTCCCACTCCTCCTCGAGCTCGCGCTTGTGGTTGGTGAGCTTGCGCTCCTTGTCGCGCAGCGCCGCCGCCTTCTCGAACTCCTGCGCCTCGATCGCGGCCTCCTTCTCGCGCCGCGTCTTCTCGATTTCGTCCTCGAGCTCACGGTTAGATGGCGGCGAGGTCATCGACTTGATGCGCATGCGCGAGGCGGCCTCGTCGATCATATCGATCGCCTTGTCGGGCAGGAAGCGGTCGGCGATGTAGCGGTCGGCGAGTTCACCCGCGGCCTTCAGCGCCTCGTCGGTGATCTGCACCTTGTGGTGTGACTCGTAACGGTCGCGCAGGCCCTTGAGGATCTCCACCGTCTGGTCGATCGTCGGCTCCTCCACGCGGATCTGCTGGAAGCGCCGCTCGAGCGCCGAGTCGCGCTCGAGGTACTTGCGGTACTCGTCCAGCGTGGTGGCGCCGACCGTCTGCAGCTCGCCGCGGGCGAGCGCGGGCTTGAGGATCGAGGCGGCGTCGATCGCGCCCTCGGCGGCGCCGGCGCCCACGAGGTTGTGCAGCTCGTCGATGAACAGGATGATGTCGCCGCGCTGGGTGATCTCCTTCATCACCTTCTTCAGGCGCTCCTCGAACTCGCCGCGGT
>JANWLE010000042.1 GCA_025451035.1 Solirubrobacteraceae bacterium | reverse complement strand
TAGAAGTTGACGCGGACGTCGTACGGGGTACAGGTGTTGGGCGTACGGCGTCCGCAAGGCACGGCACGCGGTAGGCGGGCCGAAGCCTTCCCGAGTGCTCGCGGAGAGGTATACGCGAGACCCAAGCAAAGCTCTCGAGCGGCATTGCCGCCCTCTGACCCCTGACCCGGCATCCGGCTCGGGTCAGGGAGGTAAGCACAGCATGAATACACCCACCACGGTCCCCATATAGCCGCGGGAGAAACATTGTGGGCAACGGAGCGGGCGGCGGGCACAGCTGCACCGCGACGCCCACGAAACTCTGGCATGCGTCGCGCGCCGAGACCTTCCCAGACACCTTGACTGAGGTAGAGAGAAAGGACTCCAAGCCACCCCCCGCACACGTACGATCCCCATCTCGCGCACGCTCGCGCTGATGCACAACAGGCACATGACGCTGTATGCGCGTATGGGATCCCGCTCGGGATATCTCGCTTGGCTTGCGCTCGAGGCCACCAAGCGCATTTCGCCCCACAGATGATGAGCGCCACCGCCGGGCGGCTGCTCCCGCTATTAGCCCCGTGTCCCTCATGCCCTCTCCTAGATCTCTCGCCCCGAGGCGGTCGACGTGCCGCCACCATCGAGCGAGGGATTTCCTCCCCGTCTCGGTTGACTGTCGGCTAGCGTCCTATGCAACCCGTGGACCACAAGCCGTATGCGAGGGCATTATCCGAGCGCCCACAGCCTTCAACAAGCCAAGGCTTAAAACGTTTTAACTCTTGTTATAGGGTTTCTCCGCGAGGATCAGATCAACTGTCTCATGCCTTGTATTACAAGGTTTGTAATAGGTAAAAATCCGCCGTTCCGGGAATACCTCCTAACATGGTTCTCTTGTTGGAAACCTCTAGCACGAGAACTGTGTAAGTGCTAGTCTCTGGTCATGGAGGTGGGGAGGATTTCCGTGCAGGGTGCGCCTCGCCATAAGGGGCCTATGCATTCGCCCGTCAACTGGGCGGTACTGGGCCTGATCATCGAGCGCCCCACTTACGCCTACGATCTCGCACAGCGTTTCGAGCACCGCTATGGGACGGTGCTCGAGCTCTCAAACGTCGGCCATGTCTACACGGCCATCCGCGCACTCGAGGCACGCGCGTTGATCGAGGAGATCCCCGGCACGCGCGAGGGCCGCCAGCCCAAGCCCCGCTACCAGGCGACCGCAGCGGGGCTTGCGCAGTACCGGGAATGGCTTATCCGCCAAGCGGGCGAGGACCGCAAGCGCGGGCAGCTGTTCGTGCTGGCACTGCAGGCACTCGCGCACGAGCCCCAGCCGCTGCTCGAGGTAATGGCGGGCTACGAGCAGGCGTGGCTATCGGAGGGGATGCGCACCCCGATCACGCGCGAACCCGAAGCGCCGCCCGGCAGCACGCGAGCCTTCGTAGAGAAGCTGATCGACGAGGAGAAGCGCCTCGCGGTAGGCGCGAAGCTCGAATGGATCGAATACGCTCGGACGGAGCTCGCGAAGCTGCTCGCTCAAATGAGGCGACCATGAGTCTCCTAGAGCTGGACAACGTGCACAAGCACGCCAGCGATGGGCCACGCCAGCGCGCGGTGCTGCGCGAGGTGTGCCTGGAGGTCCAGGCCGGAGAGCTGGTGGTCGTGTGGGGGATGCGCCGCTCGGGGCGCTCGACGCTGCTGCGGGTGGCTGCCGGGATCGAGCGTCCGGACGCCGGCACGGTGCGCTTTGACGGACGTGACCTGGCAGCCCATGGCAAGCGGCTGATCGGCAACGAGATCGGGTACTGCCACAAGGGCCTACGCTTCAGCGACGGCCATGCCGCGCTTGACCACGCGATGGTCGGCCTGCTCTCGCGCTGGGTTCCGACGGCGACCGCCCGCAAGCGTGCGCGTGTGGCGCTCGAGCGGGTGGGCGCTGGGCACTGCGCAGAGCGCAGGCAGAGTGAGCTCTCGAGTGCCGAGGCGATTCGCGTCGCGCTTGCTCGCACGCTTGTCTTGGGGCCGCGTCTGATCGTTATCGACGAGCCGGTCAACGGAGTCGAGCTGATCGACCGGGACTCGATTCTCGCACTGCTACGCGCGCTTGCCGACGAGGGGACCGCGGTGCTCGCGAGCACCGGCGAGTCGACTGGTCTGTCAGAGGCCGATCAGGCGCTGGTGCTGGGTGGCGGCGAGCTGCGCGGCGCGCCGGGGCCTGAGCTCGCACCGGTGTTGACGCTGAAGCGCGACTCGGCGCAACGGATGAGTGGCTAAGTCAAAGAGTGCGCGACCCGCGCGCAAGGAGAGGACACCTATATCGTGAGTCTGTTGAAGCTCGACGCCGTCGTCAAGCGCTACCACGGCGTCAGCGAGGAGGTGTGCGCGATCGACGGCGTCAGCCTATCGCTGCGGGAGCGCGAGATGATCGCGCTCCACGGGCCAAGCGGCTCGGGCAAGACCACCTTGCTGCTGTTGATCGCGACGCTGCTTAAGCCCGACCGCGGCACGATCCATTACCGCGAACGCGACCTCGGCACGCTCTCGGAGGCCGAGACCTCGAAGTACCTGCGCCGCGAGGTCGGGTTCGTCCATCAGCACGTCCATCTTATGCCGGGCGTCTCCGCGTTGGAGAACGCCTCGGTGAAGCTGCTGCTGGACGGTGTGGGGGCACGCGAGGCGCGGGCACGCGCCAAGCCATGGCTAGAGCGCCTCGGGCTCGGCGGGCGCTTGGGGCATACCTCAGAGCAACTCTCGGGTGGGGAGCGCCAGCGCGTGGCGATCGCGCGCGCGCTGGCCGGGCTGCCGGGGCTGATCCTCGCAGACGAGCCCACCGGGAACCTCGATTCCAGGCGCAGCTTCGAAACGATTTCGCTGCTGCGCGACCTGGCCCACGAGCAGGGCACGGGCGTCGTGCTCGTCACACACGACACCGAGGCCGCCACCCTCGCCGACTGCACCTACACGCTGCGCGACGGAAAGCTGCTCGACGAGCACATGAAAGAGAGCCCTGCACACGACCGCCCAGACCAAAAGTCACAGGACCTCGCGGGGGCACGCTCCCGCTCGCTCGACTGATGCGCCCCTCTGCCCTCTTGTATATGTACGTGCGCCGCCTGCGTGCCCACGGCATTCAGGAGGTGTTCGCCGGGGTCGGCATCGCGATCGCTGTCGCGCTCGTGTTCGCGGCGATGCTGTCGGAGAGCAGCATCTCGAGTTCCGCCGGGGAAGTCGTGCGCACCGTCGTTGGCCCAGCGGACCTGCAACTGCGGGCACGCGGAGGCGGGGGCTTCGACGAAGCGATGGTGGCGCGCGTCAGGAGCCTGCCCGGGGTCAAGGACGCCGCGCCGCTGCTCGAGCAGACGGTGAGCATCTCAGCCGCCGACGGGCGGCGCGTGCGCGTGCAGCTCGCCGGCGCGGACGCGCGCTTGGCGGTGCTCGACGGGCTCGGCGAAACGCTGCCGATCGGCACGCTCACCGCTGACGCGATCGGCCTCAGCGCCGCGACCGCGAAAGCGCTTGGGCTTGGCCCCGGGACACAGCGAAGCTCGGTCACGCTCGAGCTTCGCGGCGACGCCCACAGGCTGCCGATATCGGCCGTGCTGGACAGCTACCAGGCCGGGGCGCTCGCACACGCGCGCGTCGCCGTGATGCCGCTCGGCTTGATGCAGAAGCTGGCCAGTCTGCCGGGACGGATCTCGCGGGTGCTCGTGCGCAGCGACCCGGGACGACGCGCGGAGGTGCGTAGCGAGCTTCAGCGCCTGGCAGGCGGGCGCCTGCAGGTGGCGCCGGCGAATGAGGACATCGCCCTGCTCGAGGAGGCGCTCGGGCCAAGCGGCCTTGCGAGCGGGCTGTTCGCCGCGATCGGCGCGCTGCTCGGCTTCCTGCTCGCCTTCAACGCGATGCTGCTCACCGTCTCGGAGCGCCGCACGACGATCGCGGACCTGCGGATCGCCGGCGCTTCACGCGCCACGATCGTCGAGATGGTCGCGTTCGAGGCGCTCTGCCTCGGCACCGTCGCCTCCGTGGCCGGCCTGCTGGTCGGCTACCTGCTCTCTGTCGAGGTCTTCCACCAGTCGACGGACTATCTCGCCGAGGCATTCACGCTCTCCGCCAACACTGTCGTCGGGGCGCGCGCGGTGCTCGTGTCGCTGGCGGGTGGCGTGCTGGCGACATGTCTGGCCTCGGCGGTGCCGCTGCTGGACCTGCGCCGGGGGCGCGCGCGGGATGCGATCTACCAGGGCAGCGGTGTGCCGGGCCACGCACTCAGCGCCCGCATGCGCTGGCGGCTCGCCGTGCTGGGAACGCTCCTGCTCGCGGGCGCAAGCTTGCTGTGGATCCTGCTGCCGGCGGCGGCGATACCAGCCACGGCGCTGCTCGCGCTCGCGACCGTGCTCGCCGTGCCGCTCGCGTTCTCAGGCGTGCTGCGCCTGGCAGACGCAGCGGGCGAGCGGCTGCAGCGGATCGCGATCCTGCCGCTCGCGCTCGCGTCGCTGCGGGCGACCACGGTGCGCTCGCTGGCGCTCGCCGCCACTGGCGCCGTGGCGCTGTTCGGCAGTGTCGCGCTCGGCGGATCGCGCGAGAACCTCCTGAAAGGGATCGACTCCTTCGCCCGCAGCTACGTTGCCGACGCCGACATCTGGGTCTCGAACCCAGGCGACAACCAGTCGGTGGACTCCTTCAACGCCCGATCCGATCTCGCGCGGGTAGCGCGCCTGCCCTCCGTCGCGGCGGTGCAGCGCTTCCAAGGCGACTTCCTGCAGCTGGGCACGCGCCGTGTGTGGGTGATCGCGCGGCCCGCGGGGGATGCCGCCCGTGTCCTGGAAAGCGAGATTCGCTCCGGGAATGTCTCGAGCGCGAACGCGCGCTTGGCGCGTGGCGGCTGGATCGCGGTCTCAGACCAGATCGCCGCTGAACGTCACGTCGGTCTCGGTGGCACGCTCACGCTGCCCACACCGTCGGGAACGAGGGCTTTCCGGGTCGCGGCGATCACCACCAACCTGGCCTGGCCGCCGGGGGTCATCTTCATGAGCACCGCCGACTACACCAGCGCGTGGGGAAACTCCGACCCGACGGCGCTGGCGGTACGGCTGCGTGGGGGTGCGAACGCGCGGGCGGCGCGGGCGGCGATCGAGCGAGCGCTCGGCCCGTCCAGCGGGCTCGAAGTCTCGCTTGCCGCGGACCGCGCGGCTAAGATCGACGCGCTTGCAAGCGAAGGACTCGGCCAGCTGCAGGTGATCTCCTCGATGCTGCTGATCGCCGCGATCATCGCGATGGTCGCGGCGCTCGGCTCGAGCATCTGGCAGCGGCGCTCAGGGCTAGCCGGGCTGCGGCTGTTGGGCGCCAAGCCGTGGAGCCTGCAGGGCATCCTGCTGCTGGAAGCGAGCATGATGCTCGCCGCAGGATGTGTCACAGGGGCTCTGGCCGGGGTATACGGACAGGTAGTCATCGACGGCTTCCTGCGCGAAGTGACGGGCTTTCCCCTCGCAGACCCGGCGACCAGCGCGATGCCACTCGAGATTCTCGGGCTGGTGCTCGGGGCCGCACTCGCGATCGGAGCGGTGCCGACCTGGCTGGCGGCGCACGTGCGTCCCGTCGTGGCCCTGACAGAGGACTAGACCCACCGTGGCCGTTACCCGAACAAGCCCTCCGGCCGACTCAGAGCGGCCAGACGCGCGCCTTCACCTGACTGGAGACCGCCGCCTGGCCGCACGGGCGCTCTACGCGCTCGGGCTTGCCAACGCCCGCTACTGGTCGACCGTCGCCCTGACGGTGCGCCGGCAGATGCGCCACTGGGAGCGACGCGCGCAAGCGGTGCAGAACTCGGAGCTGCGCGCGCTCGCGCTCTCAAAGCTTCACTCCGAGCGCTTCAACGCGGAGGCCGTAGCGATCGCCGCGACGCTCGCGCCCGCCGTTCACCGCCGCGACGCCGTGCGCGCGATTGTCGCGCTCGAGCTGATGTTCGATTACCTGGATGGGCTGACCGAGCGTCCCTGCGCAGATCCGCTAGTACAGGGAGCACAGCCCTTCCAGGCGTTTCTGGGGGCGATCGACGCGTTTGCTCAAGAGCCCACGGCCGGCACCGACGCCGTGCACGCAGAAATTCCACAACAGGTCAACGTGGACGGGCGTGATGCGTACAGTCGCGAGGCGCTCGTGGACATGTATCTGCACGAGCTCGCCCATGCCGTGACGGTCGCGATCGCGTCACTGCCCGCGGGCGAGGCGGTCGCGCCGGTCGCGCAGCGCTGCGCGACGCGCGCGGCCGAAGCACAGATCCGGATGCACGCCGCAGCCAGTCTCGGCATCGAGCAACTGCAGAGGTGGGCCGACCGCGAGTCACGCGAAAGCGACCTCGAGTGGCGCGAGCATCTTGCGGGCGCCGCCGCCTCGGTGCTCGCGCTGCACGCGCTGATAACCGCCGCCGCGGACCCGCGCACGACAGCGGCCGAGGCGCAGCGGATCGACGAGGCGTACCTATGTATCTGCGCGGTCGTCACGCTGCTAGACGGTCTTGTCGACCATCACCGCGACAACGACGCCGGCGAGCTCTCCTACATATGCCTGTATGAAGGAGATAGCCAGCTCTCCGCGGCGCTCGTGCGTACCGCACGCGAAGCGTCGGTGAAGGCCGCGCGGCTTCGCCACGGAGCCCACCACGTGATGATGCTCGCCGGTGCGATTGCCTACGGCGCCTCCGCGCCCGGCGCTCGCGAGGATCCCGCTCGCTCGGCGCTACGACAGCTGCGCCGGCAGCTTCCGCCGTTCGTGCCGCCAGCGGTACTGCTGCTGCGCGCCTGGCGCGCCGGCTCCCACGCCCACGCCCACTGGCGCAAAACCAGTACACCGAAGACATAGTGTCCTCATGCTGAGAGTAGCCGCCATCGCGATCGTGATGCTCGCACTCGCACAGACGACGACGGCGCAAGCGCGCACCCTCTCGGTGCGCGACGAAGGCCACCTGCACTACCTCACAGACAACGCCACGCTGATCGTCGACGAGGGCGCGGTGTCAGGCACGATACCCGGCACAGCGCGCGTGAGCTTCTGGTACAACGGCAGCCCCTCGGTCTCCGCCCGCTTCACCATCATCGCCCACGGCGGGACACTGACGGGCATCGCGCACTGCTGGCTGAGCAACCCCAACAGCCTTACGCCGTCCTTTCGCGGACACCTCACGATCCCTTCCGGTAGCGGCCGATATCGCCATGCTCGGGGCAGCGGCGAACTCTTCGGCGTCTTTCACCGCCGCGGCTACTCACTCATCATCCAGGCGATCGGCAGGTTGCGGTATTGAGCTCTACCGACGGGCGATGCGGCCGCGGCGGTCGCACAACGGCCCGCCGCGGGCAGCATAGAGCGGCACGTAGTTTCGGGGCGACGGTGGTCGCGGCACTCACCCTCGCCTGGATCTCCCCCGCGGTCGCGCACGCCACGCAGATCGTGAGCATCACCACCGGCTTCTCCCCCGAGCGCCTCGGCGCGCCTACTACCGTGTCGCTTGGCTTTGACGTGCGCACGCCCGACGGCAGCCTGCCCTCCGCGCTCACGGGCATCGACTTTCACTACCCAGCCGATCTCGGCCTCGGCACGAGCGACCTCGGGCTGGCGACATGCAACCCAGCGAAGGCTGGCTACTACGGGCCGAGCGTGTGCCCAGCGAACTCGATCATGGGCTCGGGCAGCGCGCTCGCCAAGTTCCAGGTCAGCCCCGAAGTCTCCGAAGAGAGCGCAAAGATCGTGATCGTCGCCGGCCCCTCCCAACACGGTTATATGAACCTGCTGGTCACCGCTACCGGCGCCTACCCTGTCAAGGCGCACATTCTCATGACGACGCTGCTGGAACCAGGGCGTCTGCACTTCAACGTGCCGCTCGTGTCCGGCATACCGGAAGGCCCTGACGTCGCCGTAGTGCGCGTGCGCATAAAGATCGGCGGAAAACTGACCTACTACGAACGCCGCCACGGCAAACGCATCGCCTTTCACCCGCAGGGAATCAAGCTACCGAGGCGCTGCCCGCGCGGGGGATTTCGTTTCAACGCCACTTTCTCGTTTCTCGATGGCAGCAGCGTGGCGGCGCACACCGTAGTGAAATGCCCCCGACCGCGCAAATAGACGGTCCCCAAACCACGACGATCAGAGCATCCCCACAGCGTGGCATTGGCACTAGCCGCAGACAGCAGCGAGACGCCGGGCTGGGATATGTAGGCACGGTTCAAACAGAATCTCACGCGGCTACCTAGTGCGCGAAGCGCTTTGTGCCGGTCTCGAGTGTTAGCTGGCTCTGGCCAGCGCCGCAGGCCCACTTACCTGGCTTGCTCGTACCCCCATGGGGCTCCAGCAGCACGGCCAGTTTTCGGTGCTGTGGCTGTGGCCGCACCCCATAGACTCATGGCATGGCTCAAACGCGCCCGGCCATCTTCCAACCGGCCCGCTACTCGGCGTTCAGGCTGCTGGGTCACAGCTACGAGCCCAAGAGCGCGACCGTCTCGCTGTCATACGCGCTGGATGACGAGCTGGACTTCGAGGAGCTCATCCAGCTACCGGCCGGAGCGCCCGAGCCGGCCGGCGAGCGCGCCCAAGCGCTCGACCGGGTCCTCTCTCTGCTTCACCTCGTGGCCGGCGTCAGCTACTACAAGGCCGCGGCGCCCCCCCGGATCGAGCTGCCGTGCGAGCTAGGTCCCGCAACCGCTTCGCTGCTCAATGCCGTCTACAAGCTTGGCCTCGGCGAGTTCGCCTACGAAAACCGGCTCGACGGTCCGGTAAAAGTCTCTTTCCCCGTGAGCCCGAAGGCGCCGTCCGCGCCGGTTCGCCTCGAGGACAGCGGCGGCAGCCTGGTGCCGATCGGCGGCGGTAAGGACTCGATCGTGGCGCTCGAGCTTGCCCGCTCCGTTAGCGAGGTGACGCTGTTCGCGGTAGGCGAGCGCGCCCCGATCCTGCGCACCGCGGAGGTCGCTGACCTTCCGCTGCTGATCGCGCGGCGCACGATCTCACCGCTGCTGTTGCAGCTGAACGGGGCTGGCGCGCTCAACGGGCATGTGCCGGTGACCGCGATCGTCTCGCTGATCGCGCTCGCGAGCGCGATCCTGCACGGGCACGAGCGGGTGGTGATGGCGAACGAGCGCTCGGCCTCGCAGGGCAACCTGCAGTGGGGCGGTATCGAGGTGAACCACCAGTGGAGCAAGAGCGCCGAATTCGAGGACCTGCTCAGGGCCGCTGTCTCCCAGGAAATCGTTGAGGGGGTCGACTACTTCTCGCTGCTGCGCCCGGTCGGTGAGCTCGCGATCGCCAAGGCGTTCGCCTGCATGCCGGCCTACCACCGGGCGTTCTTGAGCTGCAACTCGGGCTTCAGGTTGAGCGGCGCAAGCGAGGACTGGTGCTGTGACTGCCCGAAGTGCCGCTTTGTCTTCCTCGCGCTGGCTCCGTTCATGACCCCCGAGCAGCTGAGGGGCATCTTCGGCGCCGACCTGCTCGACCAGGAGAGCCAGGTCCCCGGTTTCATGGCGCTCTGCGGGTATCGGGCAGACAAGCCGTTTGAGTGTGTCGGCGAGCACGAGGAGTCACTGGCCGCGCTGCGGCTGCTGGCCGACTCCTCCGCCTGGCGCGAGCATGCCGTCATCCGCCATGCCCGCGCGACGGTGCTGAGCTCAGCTCCGACCGACGTCGGCCAGGCACGGCGGCTACTCGAAGTCAACGGCCCGCACCACGTGCCCGAGGCGTACCTGGAGGCGTTGCGTGCGCGTCTGTGAGCTGGCGGGAAAGCGCGTCGGGCTGTGGGGAGCGGGCCGCGAGGCGCAGAGCGCCTACCGTGCGCTCAGCGCGCTCGCCCCCCCGAGCTCGTTCACGGTCGTGAGCGACGAGCCGGCCTCGAGCGAGCAGCGAGCACAATTCGCGGGCGGCGATGCGCCGGTGAGCTTCAGCGACGGCGAGGATACGCAGGCGGCGCTCGGCGGCTGCGAGGTGGTGATCCGCTCACCCGGCGTGAGCCGCTACCGCCCCGAGATAGCGATGCTAGAGCGCGCGGGCGTGGGCTTCACCACGGCGACGAACCTGTGGATGGCAGAGCACCCGGATGCACCGGCGATCGCGGTGACCGGCACCAAGGGCAAGAGCACGACCTCGTCGCTGATCGCGCACATGGCGCGCTCGGACGGAGCCGGGGTGGTGCTGGCCGGCAACATCGGCGTGCCGCTGCTCGACTATCTGCACCCGGCTGAGCCGGTCGACCTTTGGGTGCTCGAGCTCTCCAGCTACCAGACGGCTGACCTAGAGCGCTCACCGAGGGTCGCGGTGCTGCTGAATCTCTACCCGGAGCACATCGACTGGCACGGCTCACACGAGCGCTACTACCGGGACAAGCTCAACGTGCTGCGCGACAGCGAGCGGGTGCTAGCGGTCCTGAACGCCCGTGACGAGCGGCTGCGCGCGATCGCGCCGCCCGCCAACACTGTGTGGTTTGCGCGCAGTGACTCATATGACGCGCGCGGGCAGGAGATCCGCCGCGACGGCGAGGTGCTGCTGCGCGCTGAGGACTCACCGCTCTCCGGCGAGCACAACGCGCTGAACATCTGTGCGGCCCTTGCGGCGCTCGAGGCGTTCGGTCGGCCGGTCAGCGACGTGGCCGGGGCCCTCACGGGTTTTCAGGCTCTGCCGCATCGCCTGCAGCTGATCCACGTGGCGGGGCGCGTCAGCTACATCGACGACGGCATCTCGACGACGCCGCAGTCGACGATGGCGGCACTCGCGGCGCTGGCAGGCACCCGTGTGGCACTGATCGCCGGCGGCTATGACCGCGGGCAGGACTACTCAGAGCTCGCGCAAGCGATCCTCAACAGCGGCGTGGCGGCCGTCGTTGCGCTGCCGGACACCGGCGAGCGCCTGCTCGAGGAGGTCCGCGCGTACGCCGCCCAGGCAACGCTGCACGCACCACTGCTCATCGCGGTCCAGGGCATGCACGAGGCAGTGCAGCGAGCATGCGAGGCGCTCGGCGGCGAGGGCGTCGTGCTGCTGTCTCCCGCGGCTCCGAGCTTCGGCGCCTACCGCGACTTCAAGGAGCGAAGCCAGCATTTCATCCGCGCCGCCACCGACAGCCAGGCGCTCGAGGTCAGCTAGCTCAGATGAGCGGGAGAGTCCCGTCTCAATCCCTGCGTACGCTACTGGCGAGGGTAACCCTCGTGTTCACGTCAATCACTCAAAGCCGGCCGGCTTTCCTTTCCAATTTGGCGTTGACTATCACACACCACCCCACCCGATAGGCGAGGAGCCTGTCGCGGTGGGTGGTGTAGTTCTTTAGAGCTGGCTCCGTACCGAGTGCGAGATGCCTCCGCGCCGAGCCTCAGGGCTCGCGCGGCTCGGTGCGGGGTGCTGTCCCGCAGGTGCTGGTACTCGCGGAGGAGCTTGCTTGCCGGCATCGTTTTGCGTGTTTCGCATATCGCGACAGCTGGCGAGCGCTGGACGCTGGCTGGAATGGCTCCACATACAACTACCGGGAGCATCGCGATCCTGGCTGCGGTGTGTGAGATCAGTCACGTTACTTGAATATAAATTTATAGATGGGTAACCTCGTGTTGTGGCTTCCCCTTCCCCGACTCGCAGCCGCCTGTCTCGCGCTGCCCGCATGGAGCAGACGCTCAACGTCGCACACGACCTGTTCGCCGAGCGCGGCTACGCCGCGGTGACGATGGACGAGGTCGCGGCGGCCGTCGGCGTCACCAAGCCACTGCTCTACAACTACTTCGGCAACAAGGAGCGCCTCTACATCGCCTGCATGGAGCGGGCTGGCGACGCGCTGTTTGAGAAGATCGAAGAGTCGGTCCGCGACGCGAGCAACCCGGGTGACGCGCTCAATCTCGGTCTGCGCGCGTTCTTCGAGTTCCTCGACTCAGACCGCGCCGCCTGGGCGGTGCTGTTCAGCGAGACCTCCTCGCATGTGACGAGCGTCTCCGAGCGCGTCGCCGACTACCGCGGGCGGATCGCCCGCATGGCTGCCGCGTCGCTGCTCGCCCAGCTTCCAAGCAGGCGCCGCGCGGCGGCGCAGACAGAGGTGCAGGCTCTATCGGAGGCGCTGCTCGGCGCCGCCGAGGCGCTCGCGCGCTGGTGGCTTCGCACCGAGGCGATCTCCGCTCGCGCCGCGGCCGAGCTCTTGATATCCACGATCGAGCCCGGGCTTCGCCTGCGCTCCGCATCAGCATTCCCGACCCCGAAAGGTGAACGCAGTTGATCGACACTCCACGGCGGGTCGCCATCGTTGGCGGCAACCGCATCCCCTTTGCACGCTCGAACTCGGTGTACTCGCACGCCTCAAACCAGGACATGCTCACGGCAGTGCTCGACGGCCTCATCAAGCGCTTCTCGCTCGAGGGCGAGCAGCTGGGCGAGGTCGCCGGTGGCGCAGTGCTCAAGCACTCGCGTGACCGCGATCTCACGCGCGAGTCGGTGCTCGGCACGCGCCTTGCACCGGAGACGCCCGCCTATGACGTACAGCAGGCGTGCGGCACGGGCCTTGAGACGACGATCCTCGTCGCGAACAAGATCGCGCTCGGGCAGATCGACGCGGGCATCGCCTGCGGCGCGGACACGACCTCCGACGCGCCGCTCGCGCTGAACGAGGGCCTGCGCCAGATCCTGCTCGACGCCAACCGCGAGAAGTCCACCGCCGGTCGCCTGAAGCACCTGCTGAAGGTCCGCCCCGGTCAGATCGTGCCTCAGATCCCCCGTAACGAGGAGCCCCGCACCGGCCTGTCGATGGGCGAGCACTGCGCGATCATGGCCTCCGAGTGGGGACTCGGGCGCTCCGAGCAGGACGAGCTGGCGGTCCGCAGCCACCACAACCTCGCCAGCGCCTACGAGCGTGGCTTCATGGACGATCTGGTGAGCCCCTACCTGGGCCTCGAACGCGATCAGAACCTGCGCGCGGACTCGAGCATGGAGAAGCTCGCGAAGCTGAAGCCGGTGTTCGGCGGCCCGGAGGGCACGATGACGGCCGGCAACTCCACGCCGCTGTCCGACGGCGCCTCGGCGGTGCTGCTTGCGAGCGAGGAGTGGGCAAGAGAGCGCGGCCTGCCAATCCTCGCCTATTTCGTGGACGGGCAGACCGCAGCGATCGACCACGTACACAAGCGCGAGGGTCTCTTGATGGCGCCCGCGTACGCGATGCCGCGCATGCTCGACCGTCTCGGCCTGAGCCTGCAGGACTTCGACCTGTATGAGATCCACGAGGCGTTCGCGGCGCAGGTGCTGTGCACGCTGCGCGCTTGGGAAGACGAGCAGTTCTGCCGTGAGCGCCTGCACCGCGACGGGCCGCTCGGCGCGATCGACCGCGAGAAGCTGAACGTGGGCGGCGGCTCGCTGGCAGCCGGGCACCCCTTCGCGGCGACCGGCGGGCGGATCGTCGCCTCGCTGGCGAAGGCGCTGCACGAACGCGGCAAAGGCCGCGGCGTCATAAGCATCTGCGCGGCCGCCGGCCAGGGCGTCGTGGCCGTGCTCGAGAGCGCAGGAGGAGCACAATGAGCGACCGTTACGCACAGGCAGTCAACTCGGCTCCCGGCCGGCTCATCGCGAGCCGTCTGGGCCTTCCCCGCCCGGCGCGACTTGACCGCTACCAGGCGGGCTCGCCGGTCATCTCAGGTCCGGTGCTCGCCGGTGCGGCGCCCGGCGGGCGCCTGGCGGCGGCGGTAGACCGGGCGCTCGACTCGTTCGGTGCGACACGCCCGAGCGACGAGCAGAGCAAGGTCAAGGCGCTCGTGTTCGATGCGAGCGCCATCAGCGACTCCACGCAGCTGGTGGAGCTGCAGCGCTTCTTTCACCCCAACGTCAGGCGTGTTCAGAGCTCGGGACGGATTCTGGTGCTCGGCACGCCTCCTCAGGGCTTGCCGGCCAGGCAGGCGACCGCACAGCGGGCGCTCGAGGGCTTTACGCGCTCACTGGGCAAGGAGATCGGCCGCGGCATAACGGTGCAGCTCGTGTATGTCGCCGACGGCGCCGAGGACCAGCTCGACTCGACGCTCCGCTTCCTGCTCTCGCCACGCTCGGCGTACGTCTCAGGCCAGGTGATCCGGATCGGCGCGCCGGTCAGCGACATGCCCCGGATCGACTGGCAGAAGCCGCTTGCGGGCAAGACGGCGCTGGTGACCGGCGCCTCGCGCGGGATCGGCGAGGCGATCGCGCAGACGCTTCACCGCGACGGCGCGAAGCTCGTACTGCTCGACGTGCCAGCTCTGTCTGAGGACCTCATGCAGGTCGCCGCTCGCCTGGATGCCGAGACGATCGAGCTGGACATCACAGACGCCGAGGCGCCGGCGAAGATCGCAGAGCATCTGGCGGGCGGGATCGACATCGTCGTGCACAACGCTGGCGTCACACGCGACCGCACGATCGCCAAGATGCCCGAGGAGCGCTGGAGCTCGCTGATGGAGATCAACCTCGTAAGCGAGGAGCGAATCAACGACGAGCTCTTGGCGAAGAACCTGCTGCGCGAGAACGGCCGCATCGTGTGCGTCTCCTCGATGAGCGGCATCGCGGGCAACTCCGGGCAGACCAACTACGCCACCTCGAAGGCGGGCGTGATCGGCATGGTGCAGGCGCTCGCGCCGGAACTCGCCGAGCGCCACGCGACGATCAACGCTGTCGCCCCCGGCTTCATCGAGACGCAGATGACCGCGAAAATGCCGATCCCGATACGTGAAGCGGGCCGGCGCATGAACAGCATGTCTCAGGGAGGGCTGCCGGTCGATGTCGCCGAGACGATCGCCTGGTTCGCCAGCCCGGCATCGACCGCCGTCAACGGCAACGTCGTGCGGGTCTGCGGGCAGAGCCTGCTGGGGGCATGATGCGCACGCGTACGCTCAAGAGCTCCCCGTCGATCCTGGCGCTGTATGCGCGCTCGGCGGTGGCGATGCTGCCCGGGACCTCGTTGCTGCCGCTCATTCCGGGTGCCGGTAAGGAGATCCCCGAGCTGGAGCTCACGCTCCCCGGAGTGAAGGTCAAGCCGGCCGAGGTCGCCGCCTACGCGAAGGTGTGCGGCTTTAGCCTGCGCGACGAGCTACCGGTCACCTTCCCCCACGTGCTGGCGTTTCCGCTGCACATGGCGATCATGGCCGACGGCTCGTTCCCGTTTGGAGCGGTCGGGCTGGTGCATATCGAGAACCGCATCATCCAGCGCCGGGCAATCGGCCTTGGCGAGGAGCTCGAGATAAGGGTGCGCCCCAGTGCGCTTGAGCCACACCCGCGCGGGCGCGCGTTCAGCCTGCTGACCGAGGTGCTCGCCGGCGGCGAGCCGGTGTGGGAGGGCACAAGCCGCATGCTGCGCCGCGGCGGCGGCAAACAGGCCGCCGCGACCGCGACACCTCGCGGATCTGAGGAGAACCCAAGTGACTCATCAGCCGGGGACTCGGCCGACGGCGGCACGACGCCACAGCCCGCGGAGCTCGAGGTGAGCAGCGAGTGGCGTCTGAGCGGCGACCTCGGCCGCCGCTACGCGGCGGTGTCCGGGGACCGCAACCCGATCCATATGCACGCGCTGTCGGCCAAGGCGTTTGGTTTCCCGCGCGCGATCGCGCACGGCATGTGGACGAAGGCTCGTTGCCTGGCGGCGCTGGAGAGCCGCCTGCCCGAGGCGCTCAGCGTGGAGGTGCGTTTCCGTAAGCCGATCCTGCTGCCGACGCGCGTGCAGTTCGCGAGCGCGAGCAGGGACCAGCAGATCGAGTTCGCCGTGCGTGATGCAAAGCGCGGCACGCCACATCTGGAAGGCAACGTAATGCCGCTCGAGGCCCAGCAGACAAGCACTAGGAGCAATTAGAGACATGAACCAAGCCAGCAAAGGGATAGCCGAGCGCAGCATGGGCATGGGGCTGCGGGCGCTCAACCGCCTGGCGGGCTCCGACGCGCTCGACCGCGTCGGTGCACGCAAGCCCATGGAGCGCGTCCTATACAAAGCCACCAAGAACGGGTTTCGCTCCGCGACCGCGGCCTCACGCGCGTTCAAGGCGGCGCAGAAACTCTCAAAACCGGCGCGCCAGGCGATAGCCAAGCCGCGCGCGCTGTTCGACCTGACCCCCGACGACGAGCAGCAGATGCTGCAGGAGGCGGTGCGTGACTTCGCCTCAGAGAAGGTCCGTCCCGCCGCGCATGACGCCGACGCCGCGTGCGCGACGCCGCCCGAGCTGCTCGCCCAGGCGAACGAGTTCGGCGTGAACATGCTCGGCGTGCCGGAGGAGCTCGGCGGCGTGATGGCCGAGCAGGCCGCGGTCAGCAACGTGCTGATCGCCGAGGCGCTCGCCCACGGCGACATGGGCATCGCCTACGCGGCGCTCGCCCCCGGTGCGGTCGCGAGCGTGATCGGGCGCTTCGGCGACGCCGAGCAGCAGGCGAGCTACCTGCCGTCCTTCACGGGCGAGGAGGTACCCGCGGCGGCGCTGGCGATGCTCGAGCCACGGCCGCTGTTTGACCCGCTGAAGCTCGACACGAAGGCCAAGCGCGACGGGGCAGACTGGGTGCTCGACGGCGCCAAGTCGCTGATCGCGCGCCCCGGCGAGTGCGAGCTGTTCGTCATCGCCGCGCAGGCGGAGGGGATCGGCCCGGCGCTGTTCGTGGTCGAGTCGAGCACCTCCGGGCTCTCGGTGCAGGCAGAACCCGCGATGGGGTTGCGCGCGGCCACGACCGGGCGCCTGGTCCTCGAGGGTGTGCGGGTGGGCGCCAGTGCGCTGCTCGCCGAGGGGTCAGGAGACGCTTACCTGGAGTGCGTGCAGCGCGCGCGGATCGCGTGGTGTGCGCTTGCAGTCGGCAGCGCCCAGGCGGTGCTCGACTATGTCATCCCGTACGTGAATGATCGTTCCGCTTTCGGCGAACCGATCTCAAACCGCCAGGCGGTCGCGTTCGCCGTGTCTGACATCGGCATCGAGACAGACGCGATGCGCCTGTCCACCTACCGGGCGGCAAGCCGCGCCGACCAGGGCAAGGACTTCGCCCGCGAGGCGGCACTCGCCCGGCGGCTGTGCGCCGCCAAGGCGATGCGAATCGGATCGGACGGCGTGCAGCTGCTCGGCGGCCACGGCTATGTCAAGGAGCACCCGGTCGAGCGCTGGTACCGCGACCTGCGTGCCGCGGGCGTGATGGAGGGCGCCCTGCTCGTCTGAGGCCAAAGCCGACGAAAGCGAACCAAAGCAATGATCAACCTAGAGATACCGAACAAGTTCAAGCCGCTTGTCAACCAGGCGCACGAAGTCGCGGACAACGTGCTGCGACCGATCTCCCGCAAGTACGACGTCGCCGAGCACTCCTACCCCAAGGAGCTTGACATGCTCGCGTCGATCATCGACG
Organism: Solirubrobacteraceae bacterium; assembly: GCA_025451035.1. GTDB lineage: Bacteria > Actinomycetota > Thermoleophilia > Solirubrobacterales > Solirubrobacteraceae > Palsa-744. The sequence goes on along the minus strand of JANWLE010000042.1, from coordinate 9,512 downwards.
GGATGAACGACGGCTCGGACAGCGGCACCGGCGCGACCGGCGTGCGGCGCTCCTCAGACGCAGGCGACGGCTCCAACCGCAACGGCACAAACATGTCGACCGTGCTCAGCATCATCGAGATGTGCTGGGGCGACGTCGGCCTGCTGCTCTCGATGCCGCGCCAGGGCCTCGGCAACTCGGCTATCGCCTCGGTCGCGACCGAGGAGCAGCTCGAGCACTACGGCGGCAAGTGGGCGGCGATGGCGATCACCGAGCCCGAAGCGGGCTCTGACTCCGCCGCGATACGCACCACCGCGGAGCCCGACGAGGAGACCGGGGAGTACGTGCTCAACGGCGAGAAGATCTTCGTCACCTCCGGCGACAGGGCCGACCTGATCGTCGTGTGGGCGAGCCTGGACCGCTCCAAGGGCCGCGCGGCGATCAAGTCGTTCATCGTCGAGCGCTCAAACCCAGGGCTGATCCTCGACCGGCTCGAGCACAAGCTCGGGATCCGTGCCTCCGACACGGCGGACTTCCGCCTCGAGAACTGCCGGGTGCCCAAGGAGGCGCTCATGGGCAGCCCCGAGATCGACGTCAAGCAGGGCTTTGGCGGCGCGATGCAGACGTTCGACAACACCCGCCCGCTGGTCGCGGCGATGGCGATCGGGGTGGGGCGCGCCGCGCTGGATGAGACACGCAAGCGTCTCGCCGACGCGGGCGTTGAGATCGATTACGCGACGCCAGCGTTCAGTCAGCACGCCGCGGTCGCGCGCTTCCTGGAGATGGAGGCAGACTGGGAGGCGGCACGACTGTTGACGCTGCAGGCAGCGTGGATGGCTGACAACGGCAAGCCGAACTCGCTGCAGGCCTCGATCGCCAAGGCGAAGGCGGGCCGCATCTGCGTCGAGGTGACACTCGGCTGCGTGGAGCTGTGCGGCTCGGTCGGCTACGGCGAGAACGAGCTGCTCGAGAAGTGGGCCCGCGACGCGAAGATCCTCGACATCTTCGAGGGCACCCAGCAGATACAGCTGTTGATCATCGCAAGGCAGCTGCTCGGCAAGAGCTCAGCCGAACTGAGATAGGTCGCTGCTGGTGGTGGCGGTGAGCTCGCCACCACCACCAGCGCGCTGCCCAGAGCCCCCTGCGCGCGCACGTGGTTTAGTTACAGCACATGGGTTTCTGGGCTCAGCGAGTCTTTCCCCTCACCTACGACCCCTTGCTCTGGTTGGGCGAGCGGCGCTGCATGCGCGCGCTGCGCGCAGAGGCCGTCGGCCAGGCGCACGGGCGGGTGCTCGAGATCGGCGCGGGCACCGGCTTGAACGTGCGCCACTACCCGCCGAGCGTTGATGAACTCGTACTCTCAGAGCCCGACGAGGCGATGGCGCTGCGGCTCGAGAGCCGCCTGGCGCGCTCCGGGATGCAGGCGCGGGTGGTGCGCGCCGCCACCGAGGAGCTGCCGTTCGCGGACGGGTCGTTTGACAGCGTCGTCGGGACGCTCGTGCTGTGCACGGTCAGAGACCTCGAGCGCTCGCTGACGGAGATACGCCGCGTGCTCGCTCCCCGCGGGCAGCTGCTGTTCGTCGAGCACGTCTGCGCTCAAGCGGGAACGCGCCTAAAGGGCTGGCAGGATCGCCTGCACGACCCGTGGTGGAGGTTCGCCGCGGGATGTCACTGTAACCGGCAGACGCTGCCTGCTATCCAGCGCGCCGGTTTTGTCGTCGAGAGCGCCAGGGACGAGCGCTGGCGCGGCGTTCCGTCGATCGTGCGACCGCTCATCATCGGGCGCGCCACTGTGTGACAAGGCGCAGAACCGCACGAAGGACAGCGCTCACATAAACAGCGCAACCTGTTACAAACCAGTCACATCTCTCACTCGCTCAGAGCGTGCGCAGTAAACCCTCCCAAGGAGACCCTAGCGTGGGTCATCTTGTTTTGTCAATTTAGGAGGAAACGATAATGGATGACCTGAACCAGGTTGCCATAGCGGGGAGGCTAACAAGGGATCCACAGCTGCGAATGACACGCAACGGGACCCCGATATGTAACCTCCGCATTGCTTGCAACAAGATGTTCTTTAACATAAAGGTCTGGGGGGACCAGGGCCAGCAGATCGCCGCGAACACGTCCAAGGGCGATGTCCTGCAGATCGACGGGCGCCTTGACTGGTATGAGTGGAGCCCCGGAGACGGCCCGCGACGCGAGTTTGTGGGCGTCGTGGCCAACGACTCACCGGGCAGCGTGCGCTGTATAGCGCAAGGGCCCGGCTCGAGCATGGGCCTGACACAGAACTTCACTGGGCAGTCCGCGTCTGGCGCGGGCATCCAGGGCAACCAGGACTATGGCGCGATGTCAGGCGTCGGGGGCCCAGGAGTGGACTTCAGGAGCGGCATCCAGCCTGTCGATCCGCAGATCCCAGATCAGCATCCCGGGCTTCCGGCACCGGCTCCCGTGCAGGAGCAGGCCTCGCCGTTCGCGACCGAGGAGTTCGGCAGCGCCGTGGCGCCGCAGGCCTACGAGCAGGCGCTCGCGCCCGTACCGGCGCCCGCGCCAGTCGCGCCAGTCGCGCCAGTTGCTCCGGCTCCTGTCGCGCCGCCGCCAGTGTCGGCTCCCGCGCCGGCGGCGGTCGTTGATATCGCCCAGGCCACCGTGGCAGGGGATGCCGCTGTGGCGGTGCAGGCACAGCCGGCCGAGAGCGTTCAGCTTGCGGCCGTGGCGATTGCGCCCGCTGTCGCCGAGCCCGCGCAGGGCGCTCAGGACACTTACATCGCGGCCGCACCGGCTGAGGTTGCGGTCGGCGTTGCTTCAGACGGCGAGGCGCTCGCCGCAGAAGACAACCGCTTCATCTAGAAGTCAGCAGGGGGTTGGTCGGGACACCGTGCGAGCGGTGTTCTGACCGCTGTTCCAACCGGTGGCGCGAGAAGGTCTTGGGGACCCTTCTCTAGCCCCATTGTTATGCGGAGAAACAATGTTTAGAAGGCCGATTTTCTGTGAGCCAATCGATGGTGAGAGGTGTACGCGCAACGCGTACAGATGGCACCTCATGTTGTGGGCGCGCGCCAGACGCTCTTGCGGCGGGCGCTTCGGACGGATTTGGGCGTGCAGGATGCACACAAAATGAGCAGCTACGCGTCTGCCAGTCGCGTGCGCGACCTGAGCAGGATCCTCTCTGAGCGCGACATGAGGATCTTGCAGAGCGTCGCGGAGCTGCGTTTCGTGTCCGGGTCGCAGCTGCGTCGCATGCATGTCAGCGGCGGCACGCCGCTCGGCAACGAGCGTGTCACACGCCGCGTACTGCAGCGCCTTGTGGAGCTCGGGGTGCTCGACCGTCTGGAGCGGCGCATCGGCGGGCCCTTGGCAGGCGGCTCGGAGGGGTACGTGTATCTCCTGGCAAGCGGCGGGGCGCACCTCGCTTACCGCAGGCAGCTCGTCGCCCGCGCCCGCCGGCGCAAGACCGCCGTGCCGGGACAGCTCTTCGTGCGCCACTCGCTCGCTGTCTCAGAGCTCCACACGCGTCTGGTCGAGGCCGAGCGCGAAGGGATCTTTGACTGCCTGGCGCGCCAGCCGGAGCCAGCCTGCTGGCGTCGCTTTCGCGACGCCGAGGGACAGGAGCTGACGCTGAAGCCAGATACGTTCCTGCGCGTCAGCGACGGCGTGCGTGAACGCGACTACATGGTCGACGTCGACCGCGGCACCGAGGGTAGCCGCACGCTCGAGCGCCGCCTGCGCATCTACACGCAGTACCTGCAGTGGGGGCGTGGGTACGCCGGGGATGAGCTGCCGAGAGTGCTGTGGCTGGCCCGCACCGACAAGCGGGTCGCCGTGATCGAGGATGTCCGCGAGTACCTTCCGCGCCAGAGCCGCAGTGTGTTCTCGGTGGCGCACTTCGATCAGGCGATCGAGATGATCAGAGAGCTACTATAGGTGCGCCGCTCGGGACTGGCTCGTATCTGGGCAACAGCTGACGGCGATGCGTCCTATAGACGGTGTTGGGGGTCGCTTGAGCTAGCCATGCCACGTGCGCGTTTGCCTTGGGGTGTGCATTTGGCCACCCATGATTTGCTCGGCCACGACGGAGCGATGCGCCGCGGACCCAAGCAGCACGCGCGCGAGCACGTCGACGCCGTCCAGCGTCAGCGCCTACTCGAGGCGACCGTCGAGGCGGTCGCCGAGGTCGGCTACGCGGGTCTTACCGTGGCGCTCGTGATCGAGCGCGCGAGGGTGTCGCGCAAGACGTTCTATGAGCTCTTCAAAGATTGCGAGGAGTGTTTCCTGGCGACCTTTCAATGGGGTGTGGCGCAGCTCTCGTCGCTGGCGCTCGAGGCCTACCACGAAGAGTCTTGCTGGCGTGACGGCGTGCGCGCGTGCCTGGCGACCGTGCTTGGCTTTCTGGACATCGAGCGTGACTGGGCACGCCTGTTGGTGATCGAGTCGCTCGCCGCGGGCGGGCTCACGGTCGCCGCCCGCGTCGAGCTGCTCGAGCAGCTGACGCTCGAGCTGGAGCGGGGCGCGCCGCAGAGTGACGGCGAGGGCTCGCTGCCGCTGGCGAACCAGGCGATCATCGGCGGCACGATGTGGATCATCTACACCAATCTGCTGGAGAACCCGTCGAAGTCGCTGATGGACCTGCACGGGCCGCTGATGGCTTTGACGATGCTCCCGTACCTCGATGTCTCAGAGGCCCGCAAGGAGCTCAACGAGGCGCCAGCCTGATCTGGCCGTCCAGCTCCCGGCAGGAGGGTCGGAGCAGCGGGTGTGGACTGGATGCAAAGCCTCGTCCTGGGCGCGACCCTCGCGCTCGCCGTCTCGGTCGCGCCCGGCGCGAACACGGCGTTGTGTCTGCGCCTGGCGCGCCGGCGCGTCGCGGACGCCCTGCCGCTGATCGCGACCGCAGCGCTGACGGACTGCTGCTACGCGGCGCTCGGCTCGCTGGGGGCGCTGCGTGCGACGCACCTAAACGCAGCTGTCACCGCCTGGGGCTCGGCGGCGCTACTGGTACTCGCAGCGTTGCTGGTGTGGCCAGCACAGAAAAAAATAAGGCCAATCGGTGCCGCCTCGCTCGCGGCGTTGAATCCCGCGACGGCCGCCTTGTGGGTCGGCATGAGCGGGACTGTGATCTCCGCACAGCGGACATCGGTCATACATCCCGCGGCGCTTGCGCTCGGGGCGCTGCTCGCCACCGCCGGATGGTTTTTGACACTCAGCTATCTGAGCTCGCGCCTGGCGGGCCGGCTATTTGCGAGCGAGCGCACTGACCGGTGCTTCAGCGTGGCGCTGCTCGCGCTCGCCGTCACGCAGACGGCCGCGCGGCTATCGCTTTAGCTCGCTCGAGAAGCACATAGGGGACTTTGCCGCATGCGCGGCGACGGGCCGGCGGCCCGCGCTTGCGATTGGACTTATCTGTCATCAGGGCAGAGTGGGCTGTCCCAAGCTGCCGTTACTCTGCAAGTGATGCCTAACCACACCACTACGGAGACCATGACCACTAGGCGGGCGCTTCGTAGGGTGGTTACCGGCAGTCACCGTGGACCCACCTTCGGGTCCATCATCGTCCCGTCTGTCGCGAGGACGTATACATACCGGTGCTGTCCGTGCAGGGTGCAGTGAGATGCGGGCCATCCGCGTGCCGGTGCAGTGAGCCGGCTTGCGGGGCCCGCATTGCTGCGAGCGTGACTGGCCTGGCGCGCTGAGCGAGCCGGCCAGGCGCATGAATACCCTACGCTCGCGGCTGACTGACGGCAGCTGTTGGGTCTGGCGGCCCGGCCTGCGCGGCGGATGTCTCGGCCGTGCAACGGCGGGCGTGCACGGATTTGAGTGTGGCATGGCTTACCTGCTGTAACCGAAGATCAGCGGGACGGTCTTGGTGACTGCCAGTCCCCCGCGGGGGCTGTAGCTGAGGCGGATGTGAGCACGAATACGCCCGTGGCGCTTCACTGCACTCACCGCTTTGGCGTTGAGTTCCACTGGGAGCGAGGCGCGGCCCGTCTTGCGAACCGTCACCTTTGCTTTCTTGATCTCGGCTCCGCTGGCGGTGACGGTGCCAGCGAACGGTAGATCCAGGTACAGCGTCCCTTTGGTTCCCCTGCCTATCCGGTCGAGAACCTGAAAGCTGGTCTTCTTCTGGATCCGCTGCGTCTTCATCGAGCCCTGAGGCTTTGCCTTCACATTGATCATGAGTGCAACTTAAGACCCACTTGTGACGGCTTAGTCTGTTCCGCTCGCCGTTCCCCTCGCGAGGCGGCACCCCGCCGCCACCACAAGCCCAAGTCAGCTCACCTCGGTCCGCATTTACCGATCTTTTGCAGGGTTTTTCCGCAGAGCTCGCACCCTTGAGTCAGACCAGCGGAATGACGTTGCCGATGAGTGTGGCGTGTAGTCGCTGCTCTGTCTAAGCACTGGCGCTCGCAGTCGGTGCGTTCCGCTCGCCCACACGGCCGTTACCGATTCGCGACGACTCTGTGACACGACTGCGGCGAGCACCAGCACATCAGCCCTCGACCGCCTGCGCGGTGCTGATGCGCTGTGCCGCCTAGACCAGTACTGTCCTTGTCTAAGCGAGAGTCTCTCTCCGCCTCCTTGGTTACTCGTGCACGAATACCAACTGCACCTGCCGTCAGATGAAGAGCACCAGCCGAGCCCGAGCCGTCTTCGCCGGCTCGCTCTGCTCGCCGGCGGGCTGCGCGTCACCTACGCGCTGATAGCCGTCAACCTCATCGCGTTTGCGGCGGAGGAAGGACAGTTCTCTCGCTCGGGCAGCGGCATACACGGCCAGCTCGTCGAAGAAGCCGCGCTCGACCGCTTCGACGTCGTCAAGCACCACGAGTACTGGCGTCTGGTTTCCAGTGCCTTCTTGCACGCAAACGTCATGCACGTCACGCTGAACATGCTCGTGCTGTTCGTGCTCGGGCTCAGCCTCGAGCCAATGATCGGCTCGCTGCGCTTCACAGTCGTCTATCTCACCGCCTTGGTTGGCGGCTCGTTCGCCGCGCTGCTCGTAACAAACGGCTGGGTCGTTGGTGCCTCGGGTGCCATCTTCGGACTGATGGGCGCCCTGGCTGTATACCTATATGCGCGCGGCGTCAACGTCATTCGCTCCGGCCTGGTACCGGTCATCGCGCTCGCTCTTCTCAACAGCTTCGCCCCCCACATATCGGTTGGCGCGCATGTGGGCGGGCTGCTTGCCGGCTCTGTCGCGGCTCTGCTTTTGTGGAGACTCGACCGGCGAGCGCCAGCGGCCGTCGCTATCGCGGCGTGTCTCAGCTTGTGCGCGCTGCTGGCTGTAGCGTCAGCCACGTTGCTTAGCGCCGGCGGCTCGCGGGGAATCCCCCCTAAGCCTTCTGAGCACCAGCTCATAGAACGGTTCGTGAGCTGCATGCACGAAAACGGCGTGGCGGTGTATGCGGCACACATTGTCCACAACACGCTCGCGTTCAAGTTCAGTGGCAGCACTAACCACAAAACGGCCGACACGGCGCTGGCGCGCTGCCGCGCCATAGTTCAATAGATGTGACGCTCCGCCTCACGTTGCGCTTCGCCCAGCCCCGAGCCCGGTAATGGCTCTAGCGCGTGCACCAACAAAGGCACGATCCCGCGCAGCCGAGACGACCGGTCGACGAACACGCCGGTAGGTGGCCCTTGACCTGTCTGTACCGCCGCGACCTCTGCGCCTATACAGCCAGGACTGCCGTGAGTGCAGACGTCATGAGTGCTCTCGCGGTGGCTTGCCCGCGCCCAGCACAGCTACAGGCGAAACGTGGAGCCCTCACCGAGACCGTGTGGACAGAGCAGCAGAGATAAAGGCGGGTGCCGCGGCCTAGTAGCTAGACCGCGGCACCCTTGAGAACTGAGCGCGGTTAAAGGCGCCCAGTCTCCCTGGGCGCCACCGGAGAGGATATGAGCAGCGCCCAAGCGTTGAAAGATGACCGCACGCCGCGGGCTTGGCAGTGCTGTCATCTTGGTGGCTAGGCAATCACAATCCTCAAGAAAGAAGTACCTCCGTGCGCCTTGAGCGGCGCATAGCGGTTGTCCGGTTGTCGGCCAACTATATACGGCCCCACCTAAAAAGGGGCTGAATTTTTCGGCCTACAAGCGAGATCTGTTGCCCTGCCTTGCGCTCCTTCCGATGGAGCCGCACCTTGCCCTCGAGCGACCGAATTCGCGCCTAGTAGAAAGCCGCAATGAGGCGTCTCTCGGGGACGCTTAGCCTGCAATTCGCCTACAAGCAGCGAGCAGCTCGCGTGCTGCGTTGCACCTGACTGCAGTCCCGTGGCCATTCGTCTGTCTCATGGATCAGGGCGAGCCGGTGAGGCGACTACCGCAAGCCGCCCGCGAGAGGCCTTTGCGGCCAGGCATACGCCACGCGGCGATGATCGCCACTTCCAATAGCCCTGCCCTGTCCTGTCCTGTGAGAGTGGCGTTCGCTTCTCAACTGGTTCTGCCGTCCCCGTGCGAGCCTTCCTCTGTAGCGAGTGGACCCCACGCTCCGGGCCTTGCTGTAGGCCTCCGTGGTTCGGCGATCGGTCGGCGAGAGCGACTCAGCCACACGTAGCGTAGGAACTACTTGGGAGGACATGAGCAGGAAGCATGATCATCGGCCCTACTTAGTTACGCGCGCGCGTAGGAATTTCGCAGAACCTCTCGCCGGGACCAGCAGCGCATCTCGTTCGTTCCAACGTCACGACGAGCTCTTGCGGGCATCCTGAAGGTTGGCGCGCCACTACACCATCGTGGCGCGCTCGCGTTTATGAGGTGGGTGCGCGGCTCGATCGTTGAGTCCCAGTACCCGGTGAGAGCCGGACGTAATTGGGCCAGATCCAGCCCTCTTTGGACACCGCTGGAGCGGTATGGAGCGATACCCAAGCTTGAAATAGCCGTAGTCGTCTGTGCGAACGCCTCGGCTACGGTCTAACCGAGGCTTGTGCGAAAGGGTTCCGCTAGCGCGTGGGGCGCATGGCTTCATGCGCATCCTTTAGAGTCGTCGAATGGCGCTCCGAGTTCTCTTGCATGGCCGTCTATCCCGGGGGCCAACAGCATTGACCCGCGTAAGCCTCGTGCTACCGATGCTGCTGTCCTTCGTGGCGATTACAGGCTGCGGCGGTTCCTCTAGCCCAACCACGCCGCCGCTCACACGCTCTGAGCTGATCGCGCGAGGCGACGTGATCTGTAAGCGACTCCAGACAAATCTTTCCTCTACGAGCATCAAAGATGAAGAAGAGCTGATCAGATTCCTACCCCACGTCGTCGCGTATCAACGCCAAGCGTTTGATGAACTCTCTCATCTGACACCACCGGGCGAGATGGCAGGCGACTGGAAGACGATCCTAGCCGGAGCCAAGACTCTCGCCGACATTAGCGGCAAGATTGCCGAAGCCGCGAAGGCGAAAGACACCGTGACCTATCGTGCTCTGTTCGCTGAATCAAGCAAGGTTCAGCAACGCGTTGTTTCAGTCGCTGGGCGCGACGGCTTCAAGTGGTGCTCCGTGACCGTTTGACTTTCCTCTCCAAGTAGTGGCACCCCGGTTTGCGCCACGGGCTAT
>JANWLE010000041.1 GCA_025451035.1 Solirubrobacteraceae bacterium | reverse complement strand
GTGCGGATCGCTGCCTGGGTTTCGGGTCCGAAGGTCCCGTCGGCCTGGATGTTGAGTGCTTCCTGTAGGCGCGTGACGGGGTTGGACGAGCTGGACGGCGCGGAGGAGACACTCGCCGCATGAGCGCTCACAGCGGTCGAGGCGCCGCTTGAGAGATGGTCACCCAACGCCCTGTTTGTTTGCGGTCCTGCGATCCCGTCGACCACGAGCCCGTGGGTGGCCTGAAATTTTTCGACCGCGGCTTCCGTTTCGGCGCCGTAGACGCCGTCGGCGTTCATGCCAAGGGCGATCTGCAGCAGGCGCACCTGGCGGCCTTCGCTGCCGTTTGAGAGAACGATGCTGTGTTCGGTGGTCGTCGGCGGTTCGGGCGATGGGGGCGTGGACTGGGAGGCGGCGGCTTCACCGAGGCTAGATGTCGGTCCGACGCCGAGCGCCACCAGCGTGCCGAGAGAGATTCGCTTGGCACGGGTGGATGCGGGGACAAAACGCAGCTCGCTGGCGCGGCGCCGGGCACGGGAGCGGCCCAGTGAGAGCTCCCAGGTCTCGCTGTCGGATAGGTCTCGCCGCAGAGCGCCTGCGAGCTTCTGGCGATCCTTGATCAGCGTGGCCAGTGAGGTGGGATTGGGCACAGGCTTTCGCCCTGCGCGCGCACGGCGCGCGTGTGAGCGCGCAAGCGAAGCGGTCCACAACTCAGGTGCGGCGAGGTCACGCGGGTATCCCGACATGCGGCGGCAGTCCTTTCGGTATGCAGGGCGCCTACGGGGTTAGCTGTCGGGCTCGCGCGGTGCGCTACGCCACAAATGTGGCGATTCGCCCCTGCGGTCTATTCGACCGCATTTGGGTCCCCCGTTCCTCGACCCCGTGGGGGTGAGGACTCGGCACGACGCGCGTCAACCTACCACGTCGCACTGCAATTTGCATAACACAGGCAGGAGTGCAACATTTCTTGCCGACGGTTTAGGGCCGACCGTCTCGTTGCCGCCCACCTCGCGCGAACGCGGTTCCTCGGTGCTAACTTCGACTGCGATGCGACTGTTGCGGCCGTCAACGAGTGCCCCTAACGGAGGGACGTCTCTGTGGTGCGCCGCGCTTGCCCTCTCGCCACCGAGACTGCGCGAGGCAGTTTACGTACACCAGCCAAAGTCGGTACCGAGACACTCTCTCGTCACCGTCACAGCCACCTCGTTCGCGGCCTAAAGTCGATGTTCAGCCCGGCGCGACTCCTCGGCATCATCTTGACGGCCGCGGTGCTAGTCACCTTCGTCGTTTTCGGGCTGAGCGGCACCCGTAGCGCAAATGGACGGCTTGCGCCGGCGCTGCCGACCACGCCCTTGTCCGGTCAGCCCGTGACGTTGGCCGGATTGAAAGGCAAGCCGGCGATCGTGATCTTCTGGGCCAGCTGGTGCGGGCCGTGCGCTCACGAGGCACCCGCACTGGCACGTGTCGCGCAGCGCCTAGGTAGCCGCGCCCACATGGTCGGCGTGAACTGGAGCGATGTCTCTGTCAGCGACGCCAAGGCGTTCATACGCCGCTACGGCTGGACGTTCCCCAACCTACGCGACGCCGAAGGTACAGCAGGCAACAACTACGGGATAATCAGCCTGCCCACCACCTTTCTCATCGACAGCGACGGCCATATCCGCCAGACGCTGCGCGGTCCACAGACTGAACAGGCGCTGGACCGAGCCCTAGCCACGCTAATGCGCGGCTGAGCCAGGGCTCGTCACGGCGCGCGAGGAAACCTGCGCCCGAGACTTCTCGGCTTGAGCTCGGGCGCTCGGCGAATCGTCAAGTTGCGGAGGTCCTGCGCCGATATGGGAGAAGTGTCCGGGTCAGCCCAGCAGGTCGAGTCGCGCCATGGCGAGCTTCTCGCTTCCGCGCTTGTGCGTCTACCGGAGACCTCTGTCCTGCTCTTCGACCCAGGCCTACGTGTGCTCTTCGCCAGCGGGGAGGTGTTCGCCGGCGGCTCGCAGGACCAGCTGCAGCTAGTCGCCGAGCCGCTGGAGCGCGTGATCGGGCCAGACCAATTGACTTTCTTTGAAGCACTCTTCCGCGAGGCGGTGCAAGGGAAGGCAAGTACTGTCGAGGCCTGGAGCGGGGACGGCCTGTCGTGTTATTCGGTTAGTGTCGAGCGGCTGACCGCCGCAGGGCAGGAGGCAGCGGGCCGGGCCGTGTTTCGCGATATCACGCGGCGCAGGCACGCAGATGAGGCGCGTCGTCAGGCGCAAGACCGATTCGAGCTGATGTTCGAGCACGCGCCGATCGGGATGGCGCTGCTCACATCCGAGGGCCGCCTGGTTCGTGTCAACCGGGCGTTGCTCGAGATGACCGGCCACACGCCCGAGGAACTCATAACGAAGAGCATTACCGAGCTTACTCACGCCGATGATCGCAGTAGCGATGCGGAGAAGCTGCGTCGCGTTCTCGCGGGCGAGATCACCGACTACCGGGCGCACAAGCGCTATCTGCATGCGCGGGGACACGTCATCTCCGCCAGGCTGTCACTGTCGGTTGTGCGGGACCGCGATCACAAGCCGCTTCACTTCATCGCCCAGATCGAGGATCTCAGCGAGCAGAAGCTTCTCGAGGCGCGCCTGGCGCAGCTCGAGGAGCGCGACCCGCTGACCGAACTCACCAATCGCAGGCACTTCGAGCATCAGCTAACCAGTTGGGTCACGCGTGCGGACGGGGGAGGGCAGGCGACGCTTGTGGTACTCGATCTGGATGACTTCAGCTCGATCAACGAGGGCTACGGCTACAAGGCCGGCGATGAACTGCTCGCCCTGATCGCCGGCGAGCTCTCCCGCCGCCTACGCGGGACGGACCTCATCGCCCGCTTGGACGGCGACCAGTTCGCGGTGATACTCCCCGATACCGCTTGCGAGCAGGCCAGTGCGGTGGCGGAGAGCCTAGCCGCCGCGATCGCTCAGTGCTCGATCAGCATGGCCGGCGCGCGTGTGGGCGTCACCGCGAGCTTCGGCGTAGCGCAAATCCGACCGTCAGCCGATGAGCACACGGCGCTTGGCGAGGCTGAGCGGACGATGCGCGCCGGCAGAGCGTCGCGCAGTTCGCTCAGCCTAAAGGTACTCCCGGCGCGGGGGGAGTAGCCGATTTTCGATTCCCCGCAACCAACGCCCCTCGGGCCAAAACACCCCTGATTTACGGGCAATTTCCATCAAAGGCGACGACCGGAATCGAACCGGTGTAGACGGCTTTGCAGGCCGCTGCGTAGCCACTCCGCCACGTCGCCAGTAGACCCAAGCCTAGCGAGCGGCCGGCCGAAATGGTTTCGGTCCTGACTGTCGCTCGAGGAGCGCGTCGCGTGGCTCGCGCGCCGGGCCGTTCGTGGATCGTCCCACCTCTTCGAGAAGGCAGGCATTGATAGTCTTTGCTCCTCCCAGGGCGATTAGCTCAGCTGGGAGAGCGCCGCCTCGACAAGGCGGAGGTCACTGGTTCGAGCCCAGTATCGCCCATCACAGAAAGCCCGAATTTCCGGGGATTTCCTTCTTCGTGGTATTTCGGTGGTACTACAAGTTGCTCGAAACGGAGCGTTCGAGGGGCAACGAGCGACCTCTTGGAACACCCAAGTGATGACGCAGGCCTTGAACGTTGATGGCCGGCTCGCGGTGCTGTGCCGTTCGTGCCTGCTGGCGTTAGGCGGCCCTGATGCCCTCGTGCTTAGCGGCCTTCAGGATCTTTTGATCGAATGACGAGACCGCCGAGCTCGTGTGCTTCGCTGTTGCGAGATAGTAGGCGTCGGGGAGGCTGATCGGGTGCCGTTGTCGCAGGCGCGCCGCTTCTACCCCGATAGCCTCGTTCGGCTGGTGTACGGTGACGCCGAGGGCGGCAATCGCCTCCCGGGCGGCGGCTAGCTTCGAGACGTCTGCGGAGGGGGCGATCAGCACCTCGGTCAGGTTCACGATGCTGACCACGCAAGCGTCTTGGTCGTCGCGCCACTTGGTGAACAGCTCGCGAGCGCGATGATGGTGCGGGTCGCTGCCGTCAAGCGCCCCGATCAGGACGTCCGCGTCGAGGAGCAGCTTCACCGCAGTTCATCTTCGGCGTCGAGCTGCGCGAGATAGCCGGCCGGGTAGGTGCCCGTCAGCGTCCCGAACGCATCCTCGAAGGTCGTGGTAGTGCGGCGGATCCGCAGCTCCCCGTCACCGGCCGGCTCGACTGTGACTCGCTCGCCGGCGTGCAGCCCGACCTCTTCGAGCGCCGCGACGGGGATCGTGATCTGGTTCTTGGTAGAGATTCGCGCCATTCCTTTACTCTAGCAGTAAAGGAATGGTCTCCGTACAGAACGAGCCGGGTGAGAGCTGTCCCCGCCAGGTGCTTTGTGTCGCAGTGGCGCATCGACCGCGTTTGATACCATAATGGTATGTTTGGCGGGGATCTGATTCTGATGGCACGCCGCCGCGCCCATCTCACGCAGCGTGAGCTGGCCCAGCGGATCGGGTGCCGGCAGGCGACGATCGCGCGCTGGGAGCGTGGTGATCGCCTGGCGTCCTACGAGGATGTGCAGAACGCCGCCGCTGCGTGCGGGCTGGCGCTCGATGTTCATCTCACACGTGAGGATCGTTCGTGGTGGCCGCAGATAGCCGCACAGCTCGATTGTGAGCCGGCCCAGCGTGTGCGCAGGCTGACGCCGCCTGGTGGCTTCGACGCGGTGCCTGTGCTTCAGGCTCTGACTGATCCACGCTTGCCGGCAATCGTGTTGGGAGAAGTGGCAGGCGCCCTTCATGGCTGGCCACTCGTGCTCGATGGCGATGCAGTCGAGATCTGCACTAAAGCGGGCGAGAGTGGAATGGGCCCTCTGGTCGCGGGCTTTGAGGCCCGCGAGATCGCTGAGGGTGTCTATGAGTTGCCCTCCGGTGGACGGCTGATCGTCACCGAGGCGCCGCCGGGCACGTCGGGCTTTAGTGATCTGGCGCGCGGTACAGAACCTGTCGAAGTCGATGGCGGGACAGTGCGAGTCGCGGGCCTGCTGGACCTCCTCCGGATAGCCGATGCCTCTTCGGACTCGGACGCGCGGCGTCACGCGCTGGCCTACGGTGCCGTGCTCGATGTCCAGTGTGCGCAGCGCCAAACGCGACCGGCCCGTGAACTCAGCAGCGAGGAAAGGGTCGAGGCATGGCTCACCCATCAGGCACCGGTAGCCTAGACCCCGAACGCGAGGCGTTGCTCGGCGCGCTCGCGCATCACCGGGTGGTGTTCGTGCTGATCGGCGGCGCGGCGATCCAGTCTCACGGTCGGCGCTACGACACACCGGATTCCGAGGCACCCCTCCAAGCCTTATGTGTATACATAGGTGTACACCTTTTGCTATGATTGGTTCATGAGTCAGCGTGTAGATGAGGTGCTTCCCACGCGGGAGGCACGGGCCAAGCTCCCCGCCCTTCTTGCCGGCTTTCGTGCACGCGGTGCTGACGCCGATCCGGTGGTGATCGGTGCACACCGTCGCCCCGAGGCCGTCGTGCTCTCCTACGAGCGCTATCTGGCGATATTGAGCGGCCGCGAGCGGGTCAAGGGCATCCTGGCCGACCGTCGAGCGGCAGCCCCCAACATGAGCGAGGAAGATGCCATGCTGGTGGCAGTCCAAGAGCAGCACACCTCCCGCCGCTGAGTGTCACGCGTACGCCGAGCGCGTAGCCGCTCTCGCGGACACGTGGCCGTCGGTGGCGACACAGTGGGCACGAGGGCATTCATGCGCTAGCTTGAAGCGACCGTAAATTTGCAACGGGAGGTGCCGCATGCATGCCGTACTGGTTGAGGTCGACACGAGTGGCCAGTCGAGCCCGGAGGAGGGCCTTAGGTTCCTGCGGGAGGAGATCGTGCCGAACGTCAGCAAACAACCTGGCTTTCAGGCGGGCTATTGGCTGCGACCGCTCGAGAACCAGCAGGGAACGGCGGTGGTGTTGTTCGACACTCACGAGCACGCCGAGGCAGCCTCGGAGAACCTCCAGGTCGGCGCCGCCGCGGGGCCGGGCGTCACGGTGATCCGCAAGGAGCTGCGCGAGGTCGCCGCCTCGGCCTGACCTAACCACTCCACGGCTACTGCTTGGGTCCGCGCCCGGGCCACCTGTTGGCGATGCGGCCCAGCGGCTCTACCGAGGCATGCAGGGTCGCTACGCTCGAGTCGAGTTGGTCAAGCGAGGTGAGCATCCGCTCGAGCAGCCCCGAGAGGCTGCCAAGGTCGCTGCCTAGCGACTCGATCGTGTCCGGCAGGCGCGCGAGGTGCTGCTGGACCTCGACTAGCACCGGCATCGCCGCCTCGATGCTCGCCAAGCGCTTGTCCATGCGTGACAGCACCTTCGTCGTCGGCGAGAGCTCATCGAGGTGTTCATTCATCGCGGGCAGCGCGGCCGTGTCGTTGGCGATGCGCTGGATCGATTCAGGCAGCGGCTCGGTGACGGCGACCACCAGCTCGAGCTTGTCCCCGAGCTGGGCGAGCACGTTGAGCGCCTTGGAGATCTCGCCTATCGCGGTGCCGATGTCCTGCAGGCTTCGGGTGTCATCGGCGACGTCGTTGAGGCGCTCGACGAGCTCCGGCAGGGCGCGCATCGCGTTGATCGCGTCTGCCGGTGCGGAACGCAGCCCCAGGGGGTCGAGTTTAGGCGGAGTCATTTGAGCGCGAACTGAGCTGACGGCCGCTGCTCTGCGCGACGGCCGCGGTGGGCGCCACGATACTGCACGGTCTCTGCAGCGCACCACAAGCAGCGGCGGGCCGGTCGAGAGGCAGCGGTCTAGCGGTGTGCGAGAACCTTGCTGCAGGCGCGCCCATCTTCCTTACCGTGAGGCGGCGAGAGAGTAAATCGGCGGTAGCCGGGAAGCGGCGGTAAACCAGCTCGCACCCGCATCGCGAGATCCAAACAACTCACCGGATGTAGCCCCGAAATACAGCTCTAGCGCCTCTGCGGCGCCCGTGCTGTCGAATGCTTGGCGAAGCACCGTGAGGTAGGCATCGGTCTGCGGCAGGCCCTCGGCCAGCGCCGACCAGCTGGTACCCGCGTCCGTGGTCTCATAGACACGAACCCGGCCGTCCGGGGTCACCCGGTCGGTGTCTGCCCTCAGGGGAATGACATACGCTCGGTCGGGGTCGGCCGGGTCGATCGTCAGCGGGAAGCCGAAATCCGAAGGAAGGCCGTTGCCGATGTCGCTCCACGTTTCGCCCGCGTCATCGGAACGGTAGACCCCGCCATGGAATTGCATGAACAGCCGCTCTGGGCGTTGCGGGGAGCGCTCCATGTGATGCACGCACAACGCCGTGACGCCGACCTGCGCGTCTTCGGGCAGGTAACGCGCGACGAGGCCGTTGTTGCCCTGCCGCCAGGTGCGACCGCGGTCCTCGGTCAGCCAGACACCGGCAGCGGATACAGCGACCGCAAGCCGGTCGGCGTTGCCAGGCCAAGGCGCGATCGAGTGCAGGCACAGGCCGCCGCCGCCGGGCTGCCACGAAGAGCGAGTCGGGTGTTTCCACAGAGCCTCGTTCACCCTCCAGCTCGCTCCGGCATCCTCGCTTTCGAACAGCACGCCCGGATCGCCGCCCGCCAGCAGGCAGTCCTCGGATTCCGCTGGTGTGATGACCCAGAGCCGCTCGAGCGCCGCCCCGGCGTCCTCGGGCAGCTCCACGCCGGCTGCCTGCATCCACTCGCCGGCGGGGTCCTCGGTGTACCACAGCTTCGGCCCATAGATAGGCGAGCTGGTCGCTGCCAGCACACGACCTGATCGAGGGTCCCGCGTCGCATAGTCAACCGGCTCCCCGGCGAATGCTCGCGCGCTCACCTCGAAGGACCCATCGGCCTTCCCGTTGAGCACAAATAGCCCCTTCTTCGTACCGACGATCAGCTCGGTCATGCGTTTTCAGCCTCCTGATATTGCGGGGAGCACGTCAACCCGGTCGTCTGGGCCAACTGGCGTGGACTCCTCGCCCCGCTCGCCGTTGACGAACACATTTATGTGACGGCGGATCTGCCCGCGCTCGTCGAGGATCCAACCAGCCACCGCTGGGTGATCACGCTCGAGCTGGCGCAGCAGCTCGACCACGATGGCGCCCTCCAGCTCGTGCTCGGCGCAGCCGTCAGCCAGCTGCCTCAGCTGACCACGCACGCGCACCAGAGCCATGGGGAGACCCTAGCGCCTTGCTGTGTGTATCGCGAGGGCGTGGAGGCGGACGTCTGCCCTGTCGCCCTCTTCTCTAGGACATCCGCCGGATTCGTAACCCCCTGCCCGAAGTTGGCATACCGTGTCGGCTGATGGTGGCTACGGGTTGTGGCGCGCACACGCGCGAGCGAGGCGCGCGAAAGCGGGCGAGCGAGGGCGGTGTCTGCCAGGTTTAGATCGGCTTGAATGGGGTATGAGGCCTCTCAAAGCTGGGTCGCGCGAAGCGCGCGGGCAAGGGGATTTTGAGGTTGGGCGTGTGGACGCGCCCACTAACACGAGGAGAGCACCCATGAAAGAGGCACACCCGGCGTCGCCGTCTACGGGCAAGGGGCCGAGCGGCAAGCGCGGGGAGCGAAAGGGGGGCGCAGGGGAGGGCACGAGCGGACTCGCCTTGGGGCGTCGCTCGACCGATCGGGTATCCGACGAGCACGACCAGGCGCGCGACGCTGGCGAGCGGGAGTTGCTGGAAGATCTCCTGCATGCACTGCGGGCCGTGCACGCCGGTGACTTCTCGGTGCGTCTGAGCGCGCGGCGCGGTGGCCCGCTCGGCGAGATCGTGAAGGAGTTCAATGAGGTGGCTGCCACCAATGAGCGGATGGCCAACGAGCTGCTGCGCGTGGGGCGGATCATTGGGCGGGAGGGGCGGATGACCGAGCGCGCCTCGCTTGCCGGCGCGCTCGGTCAGTGGCAGACGAGCGTAGAGTCGGTCAACGCCCTCATCGACGACCTCGTACGGCCAACCACCGAGGTCGCACGCGTGCTCGTCGCTGTCGCGGAGGGAGACCTCTCCCAGAAGATGGCTCTCAAGATCGAGGGCCAGCCGGTCAAGGGAGAGTTCCTACGCATCGGCACGACCGTCAACACGATGGTCGATCAGCTGTCGTCCTTCGCGGACGAGGTGACGCGCGTCGCGCGCCAAGTCGGTACGGAGGGCAAGCTCGGCGGGCAGGCAAAGGTGAAGGGCGTATCTGGCACCTGGAAGGACCTCACCGACAGCGTCAACCTGATGGCCTCCAATCTGACAAGCCAGGTGCGCAACATCGCGCAGGTGACCACCGCGGTGGCGGAGGGTGATCTCTCGCAGAAGATCACGGTCGAGGCGAAGGGCGAGGTCGCGGCGCTCGCAGACACGATCAACTCGATGACCGACACCCTCAGGGTGTTCGCAGAGCAGGTCACGAGCGTCGCCAGGGAGGTGGGTACGGAGGGCAAGCTTGGCGGGCAAGCCGAGGTGCCGGGTGTCGCAGGCACATGGAAGGACCTCACCGACAGCGTGAACTTCATGGCCTCGAACCTGACCGACCAGGTGCGCAACATCGCGCAGGTGACCACGGCGGTCGCCAACGGTGACTTGACGCAGAAGATCACGGTCGACGCCAAGGGCGAGATCCTCGAGCTGAAGAACACGATCAACACGATGGTCGATCAGCT
>JANWLE010000040.1 GCA_025451035.1 Solirubrobacteraceae bacterium | reverse complement strand
CTGGACCCGCAGAGCCGCGCCGCGCTTTGGGAGGAGGTCAGGCGCCTAGCGGCCGATGACGGCGTGACCGTGTTCCTCACCACTCAGTACCTGGAGGAGGCCGATGTGCTCGCAGCGCGTGTCGGGATCATCGACCGCGGAAAGATCGTTGCGGAGGGATCGCCCGCACAGCTGAAGGCGTCGATCGGCCGTGAAAGCGTCGAAGCGGTACCCGCCGATACGGGCCAGCTCGGGCGTCTCGGGGAGGTGCTGCTCCGCTTCGGCGAGGCGGCGAAAGGCTCGCCAAACGCAGTCGCCGTGCAGCTGCGCGAGGGCACAGATCTGGCCGACATCGTCAGGGCGCTCGACGCCGAGGGCCTGCGCGTGGCGGATCTGCGCCTGCATTCGCCGACCCTCGATGACGTGTTCCTCGCGAAGACCGGGCGGTCGCTCGAGGGCGCGGGGGAGCAACTCGACTCCAGCGATGACCATACGCAGCCGGAGACCCTGCCTGCGTGAACGCGGCGCTGCTCACACAGGTTTCGGCGCTCGCTCGTCGCTCTGTCCTGAAGACGCTGCGCCAGCCATTTCAGATGTTCCCGATCGTGTTCTTCCCGGCAATCCTGCTGGCGGTGAACGCCAAAGGCCTGCAGGCGGCGACACGTCTGGCTGGCTTCCCGACGCACTCCTACATCTCGTTTGCGATCGCCGTCGCGTTCATACAGGGGGCGCTGTTCTCGCTGGTCAACACCGGCACCAACCTCGCCGAGGACATCGAGGACGGTTTCTTTAACAGGCTGGCGCTTACACCGATGCGTCGCGTCTCGCTGATAGCCGGGCTGCTGCTGGGTGTCGCCGCGCTGGGTGCTCTGCAGGCTGTCGTCTACATACTCATGGGCCTCGTCGGCGGGGCGCATCTGAAGGCCGGCGTCGGTGGCGCGGTGGTCGTGGTCGTGTTGAGCTCGATCGCCGCCACCGCCTTCGGCTCGCTCGGCTGCGTCGCGGCGCTGCGGACTGGCTCCAGCGAGGCGGTGCAGGGGCTCTTTCCGTTGTTTTTCGTGTTGACCTTCCTGTCGTCGTCGAACCTTCCCCGCAATCTGCTGAAGACCGGCTGGTTTCACACGGTCGCGACCTGGAACCCCATCTCGTATCTGATCGAGGGCTTCCGCAGCCTGTTCATCAGCGGCTGGGACGCCGCCGCGCTCGCGCGCGGGTTCGCTGTAGCGGGCGGGATCCTCGTGATCGGCCTGCTGCTCGTCGCAGGCGCCCTGCGCGGCAGGATGCAGCGCACATGAGCACCGTCAAAACAGCGAGCATCACACGTATTGCAGCGGCGATCGCCTGGCGCAGCCTTCACACCTATATCCGCCGGCCAGACCTGTTCGTGCCCTCACTGGTCTTCCCGCTCGTCTTCCTGGCGTCCTTCGCCGGCGGCCTATCGGCGCTCGGCTCAGCGCCCGGCTTTCACTTCCCCGCCGGCTACACCGCGTTCCAGTTCGTGTTCGTTCTGTTGCAGTCAGCGACGTTCGCCGGCCTGTTCACGGGCTTCACGATGGCCTTCGATTTCGAGAGCGGCTTCGCGCGCCGGCTGATGCTCGCCGCCGACGACCGCCGCGGGATCATCGTGGGATATGCGCTGGTGGCGCTCACCCGTGCGGCGATCACGCTCACCGTCGTGACCGTCGTCGCGCTCATCGGCGGCATGCGGGTCACCGGCGACGGCGTCGACATGTTTGGTCTTTATGGGCTGGCGACGCTGCTGGTGCTCATCGGCTATGGCTGGGCGGCCGGCGTGGCGCTCCGCTTCCGCTCCATCCAGGCCGGCCCGCTGATGCAGACCCCCGTCTTCCTGGTCCTGTTCTTGGCGCCAGTGTATGTGCCGCTAGGGCTGCTGCGCGGCTGGATCCACACGGTCGCGAGCGTCAACCCAGCGACCGCTTTCCTGCAGGCCGGCCGCGGGCTGATCTCCGGCGCCCACCAGCACACGGGCCTGGCATTCGTGTGCGCGCTCGCGCTGGTGGCGTTGTTCGCGGGATGGTCCTGGATGGGCATGCGCGCGGCCGAGCGAGCGTCGTAGAAGCCCTTGGTGCGAGCCACCTGTCAGCCGCCCTCGATGATCGACCCAGGGGGCGGGCGTCCCGTGATCGCGGCTTGCCCACACAGCTTCACGCAGCGCCGATAGATCTGGCGCAAGCCAAGCAGCTGCGGGATCGTGACCAGCCGATAGCCGCGCTCGCGCAGCTTTCTGATGATGTACGGGTAGGCGGCGAGCGTCTGCCAGCGCGGTCCTCCGCCATCGTGGGAGAGAATGATCGACCCTGGTTTGACCTGCGCCAGCACGCGCCGCTCGATCGCCGCCACCCCGGGAAGCGCCCAGTCAGCTGGGTCGACGTTCCACATGATCGTGGCCAGGTGCAGCGAGGCGGCTGCCCTGACGATAGACGCGTTGTAGTCGCCGTACGGCGGGCGGAAGAGGCAGGGTGTGTAGCCGCTCAGCTTGCGAATCTCGTTCAGCGTGTTCAGCAGCTGGCCGTGGACATCGCCGGAGCGAACCAGATCCGCATGGGTGAAGGTGTGGTCGCCGATCACATCCCCGTTGCGCAGCTCTTCGCGCAGTGTGGCGGAGAACCCGCCGAGCTGGCTGCCGATGACGAAGAACGTCGCGACCGCGTGAGCGTCCTTGAGCATGCGCGCGAAGCGCGGCGTGAGCGGGTACGGGCCGTCGTCGAAGCTGAGCGCGACCTCTCGGCGCGGGGGGCCGCCCCGGTAGGCGACGAGCGTGCGGCTCCGCTCGCAGCCGACGGGGCGGTAGCGCACGGCTTCGCGCCTCACCGGCAGCCTCCGCACGGCCATGCGCACGAGCGTGTGATGGCGGTGCGCTTGAGCCGGGCCGACGCGCGGGAACAGTGCGAAGCCGTCGACTGCGAGCGCGCCGAGCACCAGCGCGAGATATAGACGCGCCTTTCCTGTTTTGAGCGAGCGGATCACCCCTCAGGCTTCATCGATACTCGAACGCCAGGCGCCCTACGTGCAACCGTGCTGGCTAGTCGCCCGGCGCGGCGTGTGGCGGCTCTCGCCGTGTCAGTTGACCGTAACACGGCCCTCGAGCGAACCCTCTTGCAGGCGGCCGCGCAAGACCTTCTTGTCGAACTTGCCGACACTGGTCTTGGGGACCTCCTTGACGAACGCGAACTCGTCCGGCAGCCACCACTTCGCGACTCGCCCCCGCAGGTGCTCGAGCAGGTCCTCGGCGCTCACGTCGGCTCCCTCGCGCACCACCACGCAGCAGAGCGGGCGCTCAGCCCAGCGCTCGTCGGGCTTGGCGATCACCGCAGCCTCGATCACGTCCGGATGGGACATCACCTCGTTCTCGAGCTCCACCGAGGAGATCCACTCGCCGCCGGACTTGATCACGTCCTTCGCGCGATCGGTGATCTGTACGAACCCCTGCTCGTCGACAGATGCGATGTCGCCAGTACGCAGCCAACCGTCGTGGAATTTCTCCTCGCCGGACTCGTCGTTGTAGTAGCGCGCAGCGATCCACGGGCCCCGTACCTCGATCTCACCGGTCGACTGCCCGTCCCAGGGCATCTCCTCGCCCGATGTGCCAGCGATCCGAAGCTCAACCCACGGCAGCGGCTTGCCCTGCTTGGCCCGCGTCTGCCAGTAGCGCTCGTCGTGCTGTGAGTCTTGCGGCGGCCGCGCGTAGGTGGCGACCGGGCTTGTCTCGGTCATCCCCCACGCCTGGAAGATCCTCACTTTGTGGCGCTCTTCGAAATCTCTCATCAGCTGCTTGGGGACGGCTGACCCGCCGCAGGCGCAGTTGCTCAGCGAGCTGAGGTCCAGCTCGGGGTGCTCGTCGGCGTAGCGCAGCAGGTCGGCGAAGATCGTCGGCACGCAGCCGAGGACGGTCGGCCGCTCGGAGGTGATCAGCTTCGCCAGCGGCTCAGCCTGCAGGAAACGGTCGGGCATCACCAAGTCCGCGCCGGCAAGCGCCGCCCCGTGCGGGATACCCCAGGCGTTGGCATGGAACATGGGGACCACCACGAGCGCCCGGTCGTTCTTGGACAGCGCGAGCGCGTCGGTCATCAGCGTCGCGGTGGAGTGAAGGCTGATCGAGCGGTGCGAGTAGAGCACACCCTTGGGATTGCCGGTGGTACCACTCGTGTAGCAGAGCGCTGCGGCCTCGCGCTCATCGATCTCGGGGTAGTCGAAGGATCCCGCTCCCGCCTGCTCCATCAGCTCCTCGTAGCGCAGCGCGTTCGGCAGCGACCCCATCTCGCCGTCGCCCATCACGATGTAGTGGCGCACGCCCGGCAAGGACGATGCGAGCTGTTCGAGGATCGGCACGAGCGAGTCATCGACGAAGATGACCTCGTCTTGCGCGTGGGCGACGATATAGGTCAGCTGCTCGGCGAAGAGGCGGATGTTGAGCGTGTGCAAGACCGCGCCGTAGCACGGAACGGCCATGTACAACTCGAAGTGCCGCTGGTTGTTCCATGCGAACGTGCCGACGCGGTCACCCCGCTCCACGCCCAGCTGTGCGAGAACGCGTGCGAGGCGGTCGACGCGCTGCGAGATCTCACCGAACCTCGCGCGCACCACCCCCTGCTCGGTGAGCGTCGCCACCTGCGCGTCGGGGTGACAGCTGATCATGCGTCGTCGTAGGTGATGCAGGTTCAGCGGAAAGTCGTCCTGCATCAAACCCATAAGCTTCTGGTTGCTCATCCTCCACTCTCTTCCTATCGGCGGGTGCCTCTCGCGCAATGGTAGGGCGCAAGCACAACCTACGTCTGCCCTCGCTGCGCCAGCAACCAAACGAAGCGCTCGACCTCGGGGCCGAGCCGCTCGGGCAGGCTCCCGCTCGCAAACCATCCTGTTTGCGCGATCTCGACCGGGTCCGGCTTCACCGCCTCCCGTTCGAGCGACGCGTGCAGGCAGGTCACTGTCACGCGCACGTGTCCCAGCCGCATCGGCACCGTGGCGAGCACCTCGAGCTCAAGCGCTGAGAGACCCAGCTCCTCCCGCATCTCGCGGGCAGCGGCATCACGGGGCAGCTCTGCCCGGCGGACGTTGCCGCCGGGCAGATACCAGACGTCCCGCAGGCCGTAGGTGTGCTTGACGAGCAACACCTTCTCATCGTGTGTGAGAAGGCACTTGACCCCCCGGCTGGCACGCCGGTTGAACCTCGCGCCGACCTGTATAGCCACGTACGCCATGCGGTAGAGCAGGCGCATGAATCTGACGCGCATGGCGCCGAATGCCTGTTTCCGCGACGCTAAGTCCTCCCCAGCGCCGAGCTGCCGGTCAGCTGACGATAGACGGCGCTCGTCTGCTGAGCGACATCAGCCCAGTCGAAGCGAAGCACATGCTCTGACGCCTCCACCACCAGCCGGTCACGCAGCTCTGCGTCTGTCAGCAGCCGCTCGATCATCACTCCGAGATGATCCGCATCGCCGCCGTTGAAGCGAAGACCGACACGCTCGCCGTCGGGCACGACCTCGCGCAGGCCGCCGGTGTCCGCGACGATGCAGGGGCAGCCCGAGGCCATCGCCTCGAGCGCGACGAGCCCGAACGGCTCATACAACGAAGGGATCACGCACAGGTCCGCGATCCGGTACAGCGAGTGCAGCACGTCATCCCCGATCCAGCCGAGGAAGATGCCGTGCTCGTCGAGGCCGAGGCGCTTGGCCTGGGCCTTCAGCTCGTGCTCGTGGGTGCCCGAACCGGCGACTAGAAAGCGCACGTCGCCGACCTTGTCGATCACCCTGGGCAGCGCCTCGAGTGCGAGCTGAAAGCCCTTCTCGTACACGAGCCGTCCGACGAGAAGAACCAGCTTCTGGGTCGGCGCGGCGAACTGCAGCCGCAGCGTGTCGAGATCCTCGACGGGTTCGAGGTCCATCGGGTCGATGCCGTTCGGGATCACGCTGACACGCGACTCGTCCAGGTCGAAGATGTCTGCTACATGGCCGCGCATGTAGTGCGAGCACGTGATGACATGGTCGGCGCGCGCGGCCATCCACTTCTCGATTCCGTGGATCCAGCTCTGGGGGTGCTTGTCAACCCACCCCTGGTGGCGTCCGTACTCGGTCGCGTGGATCGTCACCACCAAGGGGCAGCGGAAACGGTTGGCGAGATGGTCGCCGGCGACGGCGACCAGCCAGTCGTGGCCGGCCACGAGATCGAACGCGTAGCGATCGCCGAGCTCGACGCCGACCGCGAGCATGTCGGCGTTCATGTGCTCCACCCAGGCGACGAACTCGCCAAGCTCGCTGGGTCGCTCGGACTCGCGCACGCGATGCACGACCACACCGCCCTGGACCTGTTCCTCCACCATCGCCTCATCGCCTCGGGTCAAGACGTGAACCTCGGTGCCGAGGGCCACCAGCGCCTCCGAGAGCTTGCGCACGTGGCGCGCCAGTCCCCCCTCAACCACAGGTGGATACTCCCAGGACAGGATCAGAACACGTTCAGGCAACCCTTGCACCCTATCTCTCTGCACGTTTTGTGCGCGAGCCGGGGCGCGGCGCTTGGTTCTCTCGCTGCTAGCGCCTCGAGCTTGCTTGCTTCGCGCGGGCGCCCGTGCGAAGCAAGCAACGCACAGAGGCGCACAGAGACGCGAGCATCCCCGTCGCCAGGACCAGGACAAGCACCACGAGCAGCCCGACCGCGCCATAGCCGTGATAGGCGCTGGGCGTGTACGGCGCGGCACTCACCGCTTCGTTGTGGCCGTTCGGCAAGACCGTAACGGTGATCCCCTGTCCCTGCTCGGCTGCCTGGCTCATCGCGTGAACTTAGCGGCGGGCGGGGACATAACGGCACGGCCCGTGCTGTCGGTTTCGCCGAGCACAGGCTCAAGCCGACGGCTGCGATCACAGTTCTCCCGCGGCGCGCCGAGCGGCGCCATCGCGGGCGGGAGCCAAACACTCGCTCGCTGTGAGAGAGTTCGCGTTGCACGCCGCATACCTCCGGTGGCCTTGCGGCCTGTTGACAGAAGCTCCCGCCATGAAAGCGATCCAGATCGTCGACCTCTCGGGTCCCGCCAGCGCGCTTGCGCTCGTGGATGTCCCCGAGCCGGAGCCCTCCCACATGCTCACGCCTGGCGCGGGCGTGCTGGTCGATGTCCACTGCGCGGGTGTCTCCTTCCCGGAGGTGCTGCAGACACGCGGCGAATACCAGATCAAGCCACCGCTGCCTTTTATCCCGGGCAGCGAGGTCAGCGGCGTCGTGCGCAGCGCGCCCGCCGACGCGGAGGTCAAGGCGGGCGACAGGGTCGCGGCGTTCTGCGCGTTGGGGGGCTTCGCGGAGACGGCTGTCGCGCCTGAGTTCTTCGTCATGAAGCTCGACGCGCGCCTGGATTTCGCGCAGGGAGCTGCCTTGATCCTCAACTACCACACCGCGTACTTCGCGCTGAAGCTGCGCGGGCGCCTAGAGCCGGGGGAGACCGTGCTGGTGCACGGGGCCGCCGGCGGCGTCGGCACGGCCGTGCTGCAGGTCGCGCGCGGGCTCGGCGCGCACACGATCGCCGTCGTCTCAAGCGACGAGAAGCAGCACGTGGCGCGGCAGGCCGGCGCAGAGCACATACTCCGCTCGGACGGGCCGTGGCGCGAGGAGGCGAAGGAGATATCCGGCGGCGGGGTTGACGTCGTGCTCGACCCGGTCGGGGGGGAGCGGTTCATCGACAGTCTCCGTTGCCTGCGCGAGAACGGACGCCTGGTGGTCGTTGGCTTCACCGCCGGGTCGATACCCGAGGTGAAGGTAAACCGCCTGCTCTTGCGCAACCTCGAGGTGATCGGAGCTGGGTGGGGCGCCTATGTGATGGGCAAGCCGCAGCTGAACCGCGACATCGCCAAAGCCCTGCAGGCAATGATCGAGAACGGTGTGGTGGCGCCAGTCGTGGGCGAGCGCTTCCCGCTGGCCCAGGCTGCGCAGGCGCTGCGTGCCATCGACGAGCGGCGAGCCGTCGGCAAGGTCGTCTTGGACGTACGCTAAAGACATGGACTTCCAGCACTCAACTCGCACGCAGGCGCTGCTCGAGCGCCTGACCACCTTTCAGGAGAGGGACATAACGCCCCGCGAGGAGCCCTACCATCGGGAGCTGCTCGCGCGCGAGCACCCGTGGGTCGTGTTGCCGGTGATCGAGGAGCTGAAGGCTAAGGCCAAGCAGGAAGGGCTGTGGAACCTCTTTTTGCCAGACGAGGCCCGCGGCGCGGGCCTCTCGAACGTCGAGTACGCGCCGCTCGCCGAGCGCATGGGGCGCTCTCTGATCACCGCCGAGGTCTGTAACTGCAACGCACCCGACACCGGCAACATGGAGGTGCTGTGGCATTTCGGCTCCGAGGAGCAAAAGGAGCGGTGGCTTGAGCCTCTGCTCGCCGGGGAGATCCGCTCCGCCTTCTGCATGACCGAGCCGGAGGTGGCCTCCTCCGACGCAACGAACATGCAGGCCACCGCGGTCCTCGACGGCGACGAGGTGCTGCTGAACGGGCTTAAGTGGTGGAGCACGGGCGTCGGGCACCCGAAGTGCGAGGTGGGGATCTTCATGGGCCTCACCGACCCGGACGCAGACCGCTACCACCAGCACTCGATGGTGCTCGTCCCAATGGACACGCCGGGCGTCAAGGTTGAGCGCATGCTCGACACGATGGGCTTCAGCGACGCGCCCGGCGGGCACGGCGAAGTCTCCTTCAACGACGTGCGCCTGCCGTCTTCGGCGATCATCGCCGGCCCCGGCCAGGCGTTCGCGATCGCCCAGGCGCGACTCGGCCCCGGCCGCATCCACCACTGCATGCGGCTCATCGGCCTGGCGGAGCTATCGCTGGAACTCGCCTGCAGGCGCGCGAGCGAGCGCACCGCGTTCGGCAAGCCGCTCGCCAACCTGGGCGGCAACCGCGAACGGATCGCCGACGCGCGCATCGCGATCGACCAGGCCCGTCTGCACGTCCTGCATGCCGCGTGGCTACTCGACACCTCCTCGCCCGCGGCGCTCGGGGCCGTCTCCCAGATCAAGGTAGCGGTGCCGAACATGGCCCAGCGGGTCGTGGACATGGCGATCCAGCTGCACGGCGGTGCCGGCCTGTCCAACGATGTGCCGCTCGCCGGCGCGTGGACCGCAGCGCGCGCGCTGCGGATCGCCGACGGCCCGGACGAGGTGCACCGTGGCGTGGTCGCTCGCCTGGAGCTCGCGCGCTACGGCAAGGGGAAGTGGTCCTCCTAGCGGACGCCCGGGCGGTCCGGGACGAGGACGCGTTTGACGTCGAGGCGGTGCACGCGTGGCTGGCCGCGCATATGCCGGTCGACGCTGAGCTCAGCCGCAGCTCGGTGCCGCAGGTACGCCAGTTCTCCGGAGGCGCATCGAACCTGACGTATCTGCTGCGCTACGAGAGTCGGGAGCTGATCCTGCGCAGACCCCCGCTCGGGGCGAAGGCGGCCTCCGCGCACGACATGGCGCGCGAGTTTCACATCCAGCAGGCGCTCGCGTCTTACTACCCGTATGTCCCGAAAATGGTGGGTCTCTGTCGGGATGCGTCGATCATCGGCAGCGAGTTCTATGTGATGGAGCGCCTCGCGGGAACGATCCTGCGTTCCCACATTCCACGCGAGCTAGGTCTCGACCCGCCGACGACGCAACGCCTGTGCATGTCGGCCATCGAGCGCCTCGTCGAGCTGCACCAGATCGACCCGCAGGCCGCCGGGCTGGCAGATATCGGCAAGGGCGCTGGCTATGTGCGCCGCCAAGTCGAGGGCTGGTCCGAGCGCTACCGTGCCGCGCGCACATGGAACGTGCCGCGCTTTGAGCGAGTGATGCGCTGGCTGGCCGAACGTCAGCCGCGCGATACCGCGCTGCGGGTCATCCACAACGACTACCGCTTCGACAATCTCGTTCTCGCTCAAGACGACCCGCAGCGAATCGTGGGGGTGCTCGACTGGGAGATGGCGACGATCGGCGATCCCCTGATGGATCTCGGCGGAGCGCTCGCCTACTGGGTGCAGCGCGATGACGATCGCGTGATGCGCGCGCTGCGCCGCCAGCCAACCGACGCGCCAGGGATGCTCACGCGCGGCGAGGTCGTGGAGCATTACGCGCAGCGCACCGGCGTACCGATCGACGACTGGGTCTTCTACGAGGTCTTCGGCTTGTTTCGCCTGGCGACGATCATCCAGCAGATCTACCGCCGCTACCACCTGCGCCAGACCCGCAACCCAGCGTTCCGCCACTACTGGCTGGCGTCACGCTATCTCCACCGTCGCTGTCTGCGCATCGTCCGCCGCGAAGACGGGACCCGCTGAGAGCTCCTCAACGGGTGCGCTCGCCTGACAAGCTCACTGCTCGTCTTCGCCGCCGGCGTTGCGCAGCCAGTCAGCGAGCTGTTTCCCGCTCGAGTTGATCTGATCGCCGGCCTCGCGGAACGCGTCGCGGAAGCGCTCAGCGTAGTAGGCAATCGCCTCGCCCCCGTGGGCACGCGCGTCGCGAGGCTCATCGCGCTTGGTGTATTCGCCTGCGAGGATGCGGTCGAACTCGCCTGAGTGCACCCAGGCCATCAGCTCGTGCACTCGGCGCACCGGCATCGGGTGGGTCACTCCCAGGTCGATCGCCAGGCGCGTGAGCCGCTCGAGTCCGCCGCCCGCCTCGACATAGTCAAGCCCCTGGCGCATGAACGCGTCCAGGTCGAGCTCATCCACCATCGCGCCGGCCGCGATCGACATCAGCGTGCGGCAGACGACCAGCGGGTCGCGGGTAACGATCACGGCGGCCCTGTCGCAGCTCAGCTCGGTCGCGCGACTCCACTCCAGCAGCGCGGTGCGCACCGGCGCGAGTGGCAACGGCAGGCGCGCGGTCATCGTGAGGCTAACCAGGATCGTCAGCGCGGTGCCGTAAAGCTGGTGGTCTGAGAGGACGTGCGCCGCCTCGTGCGCGAACACCGCGCGGCGCTGAGGCGCGTCCAGTAGCCGCAGCAGGCCTGACTGCACGACGACCATCGGTCGCTTGGCGCCGATCGTCGCGGCATTGGCGATCGGGACCTGAGTCAGGTACAGGTCCGGCACCTCTTGCATGTCGAGCGTGGTGTAGGCGAGAGCGTGGTCTCGCCAGACCTCACCCAACTGAGCTTCGGAGAGCTTCACCGACGAGCCCAGGTAACTCTGGCGCAGCGCTCGCTCGTAGCCGAGCTCGATGAGCTTGCGCACAACCCTGTCCAGATATGGCACCGACCCGAGCGCGGCGCTCGCGGCGCGATCGGCGGGGTGCTGGAAGGCGCTCGGTGAGATCCCCTTCAGCTGGTGGCCCTCAACCGGGTGCATAGCGCTCGCAGCCATCGACGGTTGAGCATAGCGGCTGGCATGCGGGACACCCAAGCCTTGGCCCCACTTGACGAGTTGGCCAGTCGCCGGACGATGATTTTGGACTCCGGGCCAAAGGCATTACGCGCGGTGTTCGCCAATCTCTTTGTCATGAACCCGCCAAGCCCAAACCGCATGCCTGTCCCTCCCCGGCGGTTTTTGCTCTTGCCGGAGGAATCCAAGTATCCACCCGCGGGAGTGGCGCGCATCCGCCGCTACCGCCTTACCAGCATCAGCCGAGAGGTTTCCGGCACAACGCCAAGGGGTGCACGAGCCTGAGTAGCGTGCACTTGTTTTCGTCCCGCATCTCCCTCTAGGGGCGGCGAGGACCGTCGGGCCGTAGCTTTGCGCTTGGCCCGGCGGTCCTCGTTATAAGCGTCGGCGCGTGAGGGACCGCACACGCCGATGGCTGTCTTTCCTTGGCGAGTACCGGATAGATGCTCTAGCGTCTGCTCATGCTGGCTCTGCCGAGCGCCACCGAGCGGACCCTCCTCGCCGCGCCAAGCGGCGAGGACGAGCGACGCTACCGCGAGCTGTTGCTTGCACCGCAGGTAAACAGGTGGTTGCGTCCGCCACCGCTGGTGCCCCTGATGGACCCCGACCCGGGGCTGTGGTTGGCGCGCGACATCTCGCACTGGCGCCAGCATGACTTCGGCCCATGGATGCTCACCGGTCGCTCAAGCCAACGGTTCCTCGGTCGCGTCGGGCTTTCACACGTCACCTTCGACGGTGAGGCGGTCGTCGAGCTGTCGTGGGCGATCATGCCGGAATACTGGGGGCAGGGGCTGGCCACCGAGGTTGCTAGAGCCGCGCTGGCGGCCGCCGAGGCGCTTGGCTTTGAGAAGGTCTTGGCCTACACGGTGGCGAGCAATCGGGCCTCGCGCAGGGTTGTCGAGAAGCTGGGGTTGAGACCCCTCGGAGAGGTGAAGCGAGCCGGTCTGGCGCACCTGTTGTTCGAGCTCTGAGCGGTTCTGGCGGCTGGCGCAGGCGCCTTTAGCGTCTAGTGTTTTCGAGCGCCGACGAGGTCACTGATCAGCTGTCGTTCAAGGCCGGTCAGCACCGCGACTCGCTCGACGCTCAGCCGCTGCACATCGACCGCGTGGCGGACTTGGCTCGCCAGCTGCGCACCAGCCGCCTGCATGCGAATGACAGATTCGGCGTGCATACGAGCGGCATGGTTGAGCGCGAGGTCCGCGGACGGCCAGCTTGTATCAGGATCAGGTGGGCAGGGAACAGATGGATCACGCATAGATGTCATCTTCACACCCCGACCGGCGGAATAATTTCCAAAACACCTCTCCTGGTAACTGCGACAGCCATAGCGAAGAGGCAGAGCCTACTACGGTGTCTGCTACCTATTCCAATATTGCCCACAAATAGACGAGGGCAAACCGGCGTCTGGCGGGCCGTCTCGCGGGCGGCCTCGCAACAGCCCCGCAGGCGAGCTCGAATGCCGGTGAGCTCACCGTGGTGTAGAGAGGTGCTCACGCCAGTCTCCGCTCGCGATCGGCTGCAGGCCGCCTATGCTGAGGTTCCAGTAATACACCCAGGCATCGCATTGCGGCGCTATCAGCTTCACGCGTCGGCGCACATACATCGACTCGCTCAGAGCATCGGGGTAATAGTCCTCCCAGCCGTCCAGCAGCTCTAGCGCCGTCGGCGCCACGCAACGCCAGAGCTCACCTCGCACCGTCCCTGGGGCGTCTACCAGGCCGGGATAGAAGCCCGCGTCATACAGAGCCCCCCTAAAGAGGCACTCACCCACCCGTTCGATGTGGCCGGCGAGCTCGGGCGCCCCCGGCCGGGGCTCGAGCCCTGACATCAACGTTCCATACAGCGCGAGTAGATCCGTCACGGTCACCACGAATCCTAGGCCCGCTCGCAGGCACCCGCTTGTGGGCGTTAGGATCAGGCGATGCTTGCAGAGCCCACGACATGAGCACAAACATGAGCGACGCTGTCTTTGCGCGCACTCCGGCGAAGGCCGGCATGTATGAGTCCTTCTACCTGCGGGCGGTCTCGCCCACCCAGCCGCTCGGGGTGTGGATCCGTTACACGGTGCACAAGCGCCGCGGCGAGCGCCCCAAGGGCTCGATCTGGTGCACGGTGTTCGACACGCGCGAGGCAGCCCCATTCATGTCCAAGCTGACCAGCGAGGACCTGCGTGCGCCAGCGGATGGGTGGATAGCGATCGCGGACAGCAAGTTCGGCGCTGGCTTCGCAGACGGCGCCTGCGGCCCGGCACGCTGGTCGCTTCGGTTCCGCTGCGAGGAGCCGGAGCTGCGTCATTTGCCGCGACCCTGGATGTACCGGGGGCCGCTGCCGCGCACCAAGCTCACAACCCCGGCGCCGGCGGCCAGCTTCAGTGGCACGCTTGTCATCGAGGATCCCGGCCAGGGCCTCCGCACGCTCGAGCTTGACGACTGGCACGGCATGGTCGGGCACAACTGGGGCACCCAGCATGCCGAGAGGTGGATCTGGCTGCACGGGATCGACTTCGAGGAGGATCGCGCCGCATGGCTCGACGTCGCAATCGGCCGCATCAAGCTCGCCGGAATGACCACGCCGTGGGTCGCCAATGGCGCGATCTGCCTGGGGGGCCGCCGCCACCGCCTCGGCGGGCTGGGCGCTCGCGGCCTACGCGTACACGAGACCCCGCGTAGCTGCTCGCTTGTGATCCCTGGCGAGCACGGGCTGTCCGTCACGGCGGACGTCCAGACAGCCGAGGGCGCGCTCGCGGGCTGGTCCTACACCGATCCCGACGGCGGCTCGCACGATGTCGTCAACTGCTCGATCGCACAACTGGCGCTCGATGTCGCAGGACACGATGGTGCGCCGCGCAGGCTGCACACCGCACACGGCGGCGCTTACGAGCTGGGTATGCGCGAACGCGACCACGGCATCGCGATCGCGCCCTTTCCAGACGGCTGACTGCCGCAGAGCGATCCGAACAAATTGTTCGGAACACCGATACAATCGTTTGCGTGGCTGAGCCGCTTGCGCGCATGTCGGTGTCCGACCAGGTCTTCGCACATCTGCGGGAGGCGATCCTCGCCGGGCGCTACGCGCCGGGCGAGCGGCTGCCCACCCAGCGGACGCTAGCGGCGGAGATGCAGGTCAACATCGCGACCGTGCGCGAGGCCTTGAAGCGCCTAGAGCAGCTGCGACTCCTCGACGTTCGCCACGGTGACGCGATGCGTGTGCTCGACTGGCGTCGCTCCGGTGGACTGGAGGCGCTCGTGCTGCTCGGGTCGGTCAACGAGGAGGTGACCCGCCCACTATTTGAGGCGCGCAGGCTCCTGCTCGTCGAGACGGCGCGTCTCGCCGCCGAGCGTCGCAGCGAGGAGCAGGCACAGATGATCGAGCAGCTCGCCGAGTCGGTCGCGCTGGCGCCCGACGGGCAGACCGCGCTCACCTGCGACTGGTGTTTCATGGCGGCTATCGTCGAAGCAGCGGGGAACCTCGTGTTCCAGCTGATCATGAACTCGGTGCGAGAGCTCTATCTGCCGCACGCCGAGACGTTCCTGGCGCTGCTCGACGGGCGCGAGCAGCTCGCTCCGCTATATCGGCGTGTCGCCGTAGCGGTGCGTGGCGGTGACGGCGAGCAGGCCGCGCTCATTATCGGCGACCTTGCAGCTGCCCAAGAGGCCAACATGCTTGCGAGGATGACGTGAGCGACCTGGACGCGTTTCTCGCGGCAGCGCCGCAGCCCCAGCGCAGCTCGCTGCGCATGCTCTTGGCGCTCGCGCGACGACCCAAGGGAAGGCTGTTGCTGGGCAGGTCCGCCACGCTCGCGCAGCTGACCGACGGACTGCTCGCGATGGAGCACTACGAAGAGCCCGCCGCAGCCAAGCGGCTCGGCTGGGACGCTCAGGCGGTCACCGCCAGAGGACGTGCGCTCAGGCGAGCCGAGGGACGGCCATGAGCCCCGCGCATCCGCCGTCCGGCGCGATCGAGGCCGACGTCTGTGTGATCGGCGCCGGTGCGGGGGGAGCGGTCGTCGCAGCCGAGCTCGCCGAGGCCGGCGCGCGCGTGGTCGTGCTGGAGCAGGGTCCTCACCACCACGCCGACAGCTTCTCCGCGCGCCCTCTGCAGATGATGAGCACGCTCTATCGCGACGGCGGTCACGGCATGACTCTCGGATCGCCGCCAATCCTGCTCCCGCTCGGGCGCGGCGTCGGCGGCACGACCCTTGTGAACTCCGGCACGTGCTTTCGCACACCGCCTGGAATACTCGAACGCTGGCGAGAGGAGTATGGCCTCGAGCAGCTGACAGAGCCGGAGCTCGACCCTTGCTTTGAGCGGGTGGAGAAGGCGCTCTCGGTTGCCGAAGTGACACCGCAGCTCGCCGGAGGCAACGCCGCCGTTGCCCGAAGGGGAGCTGAGCGCCTCGGCTGGTCGAGCGGCTATTTGCGCCGCAACGCGCGCGGCTGCGTTGGCTCAGGCGTATGCGCGTTCGGGTGCCCGACGTCGGCCAAGCAACACACCGGCATCACCTACATCCCGCGTGCAAAGGCCGCCGGCGCGCGCATCATTACCGGCGCCGATGCGCGGCACGTCGCGGTAGCGCGCGGCCGGGCGCAGGCGGTGCACGCCCGCCTCGAGGGAGGCGCCCATCTCGAGGTCCGCGCTGCGGATGTGGTTGTTGCCGCAGGCACGATTCACACGCCTCTGCTGCTGGCGCGCAGCGGCCTCGGCGGACGCTCCGGTGAGCTCGGCGGCAATCTCGCGCTGCACCCGGCGACCGCTGGGTTCGCCCTGATGGACGAGATCGTGGACATGGCCAAAGGGGTGCCGCAGAGCTTCTACGTCGACGAGTTCGCAGCGGAAGGGATCATGTTCGAGGGCGTCGCCGGACCACCCTCATACGTAGCGATGTCACTGCCACTCAGCGGCCAACGCCACGCAAAAGTGATGGCTCGCTACCGCAATCTCGCACAGTTCGGGCTGATGGTCAGCGACTCCTCACGCGGGCGCGTGCGGCTGCAGGGCGCACGGCCGTTGATCCGCTACGACCTCAACGCGGAGGATCTGCGGCGCTTCAGGGTCGGCCTTGAGCGTCTGCGTGAGCTCTTCCAGGCAGCCGGTGCACGGGAGGTCTTCCTGCCGCTACCCACCGGGGTAAGCCCCGGGCGAGTCACGGCCCGACAGCTGAAGTTGATGGCGTTTCACCCGCTCGGCACCGCCCGCGCGCACGCCGACCCAGAGCGGGGCGTTGTCGATGGAAACCTCGCGCTTCACGGTGTGCGCGGCGTTCACATCGCCGACGGGTCGGTCATACCGAGTTCTCTGGGGGTCAACCCCCAGATCACGATCATGGCGCTCGCGACACGCCTAGCGTTCAACCTGATCGAGGATCAAAACAAAACTTAGAGGGGCTAACGCGCTGACTGTCATCTGGTAAAGACGCCGCGAGCTTGCGAGCGCACGGCAGACACAAGGAGACCGCTCTTGTCATTTCTGATCGACCCACCATGGCTATATGCGACCGGCCAGCTGTATGGCCGAGTGATGCCTGAGCCCACACCAGCCGCTCGCGCCGTGAGCGCGGCCACGACCGCCACGTTCCTACTCACCAGCATCTCCCTCTATCTCGAGCGCCCGTGGACCCGGCCGATCTGGAAGGCATGCCGCGCAACCAGCGGCCGGGACTGGATGCTCAACTCAGGGGTGCTGCATTTGGATGCGCGCAACGCCGGCAGGCGCACCCATCTTTTGTCGGCCGTGATCTTCGCCACCTACCCATACTGGCTGGCGCTGGGCATCAGGCGAGCGCGCGAGTCCGCTCGCCGCTAGGCTCGCGCGAGCGGCTACTCGCTTTGGCTCCAGTCGTTCCTCGGTCGAGATCGCGCGTATTGATACTCACGGGATTGGCCAAGGCGCAAGACAGCGCATCCGAGCGGCCGGAGAGACGGACTGCGACCACAAGCTGGCTCGATAAACGCCGCGCGTCACCACAGCCCAGCAAAGATAGGGCCGGGGAGCCGATCGATCTGCTCCCCGGCCCTTACGCAGCATCTATTGCTTCTCTCTAGCGCTTAGGGCACGGTATTTTCGCGGTGACCGTGACCTCTTCCCAGGTGGATTCTTCACCGGCGCCGAACCACACTTCCGCCTTGCCGGGGAAGCCACCTTTCGGGCATTTCTTCGGAATCGTGCCGAGCGAGATCAACTTTTTGCCCTTCTTGACGGCGGCGCCGATCGTCACACTCGTGCTTTCGGCGACCGCCGCGGGGGCGCCCGGCAGCGTGTTGATCAGAGGCACTTCCGCTACGAACTTGCGACTAAAGGCGCCGCTCGCGCCGAGGAACTTGCCGGAGAACGGTTCTTCGATCACCGTCGGCGTGACACCTTCAACGTAGAAGTTCAAGCCATTGCCAGGCGCGAAATACGCCTGGATCTTCACACTCTCGTGCACACGCGTGCCACCAAGG
>JANWLE010000039.1 GCA_025451035.1 Solirubrobacteraceae bacterium | reverse complement strand
CGAGTCCGTAGCGCCGGGCCACGTTCCACATCACCTGCCTGGTCCGCTGCTGGTGGTCGGCGCCGCCGTTCGAGTTCTCGAAGATCGGGGCGCTCTCGTACTGGTTGGGCGCCACCTCGTTGTGGCGGGTCTTCACCGGCACGCCGAGCCTCGCCAGCTCGAGCTCCGTCTCGAGCATGCAGGCGAGGATGCGCTCCGGGATCGAGCCGAAATAGTGGTCGTCCAGCTCATGGCCCTTCGGCGGCTTGGCGCCGAACAGCGTGCGGCCGGTCGTCAGTAGGTCCGGACGCTCGAAGTAGTACTGCTCGTCGATCAGGAAGTACTCCTGCTCGCAGCCGATCGTCGTAAACACACGGTGCGCCTGCTCCTCGCCGAGCAGACGCAGGGCGCGCACGGCAGCGCCGGAGAGGGCGTCCATCGAGCGCAGCAGCGGGATCTTGTGGTCGAGCGCCTCACCCGTCCACGAGGTGAACGCCGTCGGGATGCACAACAGCGCCCCATTCGGGTTCTCGAGAATGAACGCGGGCGAGGTCGGGTCCCAGGCTGTGTAGCCGCGGGCCTCGAACGTCGCGCGGATCCCTCCCGTCGGGAAGCTCGAAGCGTCCGGCTCGCCCTGGATCAGCTCCTTGCCGGAGAACTCGGCGATCGCCGAGCCGTCACCGGCGGGACCATAGAAGGAGTCGTGCTTCTCCGCGGTCGAGCCGGTCAGCGGCTGAAACCAGTGCGTGTAATGGGTGGCGCCCTTCTCCATCGCCCATTCCTTCATCGCCTGGGCAATGGCGTCCGCGAGCGAGGTGTCCAGCGCCTCGCCGCGCGCAAGCGTGCGCTGCAGCGCCTTGAAGACGTGCTTGGGCAGCCGTTGGCGCTGCACCGCCACGCTGAACACGTTGGACCCGAATATCTGGTTGCTCGGGTGGGTCAGGTCGACCGAGCCGAGCGCGCTTCCGTTGGCGCTCCACTGTGCTGCTGTGACGTTGTGCTGACGGGTCCTTGGCATGGGGTCGCTCGATTCCTCCTCGGCGTTCGTTTTTTGGCGTGGGGCCGAACAGCATCGTAATGCTCTACGCGCCCTCGGGTGGCGGTCAGATGGCGAAAAACAAACTCACGGTGTTTGGACAGACGGCCAAACACCGTTGCGCGGCTCGAGCGCGGCGTTAGGGGGCGACCAGCAAAGGCCCCGGGACAAGTGCCCCGGTGCGCGGGCTCACGTGCGAGACGCGCGGCGCCGGCGACACGTTCACGGTGAAGCTGCCACTCGCCGGGCTGCCGCTCTGAAGCTCGGCGCGCGCCTTGCCGTTCAAGCCGGCCGCGAACGTGTACGTAACGGTGCGCGACCCCGACCTCACCGGCGTGACATCCCACACGAACGTGCGCGTCTGCCCAGACCTGACGGCCCCTGTCGACCACGTGCTGGCGTTCGCCGTGACGTCGTTACCAGGGCTGTCGAACGGCACCGTGCGCACCGGGATCTTTGGGATCGCGCCTGGCCCCTGGTCGACTATCCACACCGGGCGTCGCGGATCGGCGAGCCCCGGGTAGTCGCTGCGGTAGATAAACGACCCGATCGTGACCGCGAGGTTAGGGATCGTGTGCGAGGAGGTGTTGCGCACTTCCAGCTCGAGCTTCGTCGAGTGCGATACCGCCTGGCTCTGCGGGAAGCTGGCTCGCAGCACCTGCACCGAGAACGTTTCGTTGGGTTCGTGCGCGTCCTCTCTGGCGCTGCCGCAGCCAGAGACGAGCACGGCAACGGCCAGCAGCGGAGCGAACCATCGACTTCTACTCCTCCTCATCAGCCACGGCAGGATACCAGCGCATGAAGCATCCCGTCATGGCATAGCGTAGAGTTCCGCTGCAAAGCGCTTCTTTGCGGTCGAGGTATGCCCGAGGAGGGGGTGAGTTTGGTTCGCAGTGTCGCTGATCGCGTCTGGCTTCCCACCAGGAATCTGATGGAGGAGGTGGGCGACATGATGATCCTGACCGGCCGGACGATCACCTCCGCGCTGCGCCCGCCCTACCCCTATGGCGGCGAGTTCGTCTCCCAGTTCCTCTTCGTGCTGCGGCTGGTGTGGTTCCCGCTGCTGGTCACGACGATCGCGATCAGCTACGGCGCGCCGGGACTGCAGGCCGGCAACTTCCTCACGCTGTTCGGCGCGCTGGACCGCCTCGGCGGGTTCTTCGTGCTCGCCGCGGTCAGGGAAATCGGGCCGCTCATCACCTCGCTCGTCGTCGCCGGAATCGCCGGCACGGCTATCACCGCCGATCTGGGCGCGCGCAAGATCCGCGAGGAGCTCGACGCGCTGCAGGTGCTCGGCGTTGACCCGGTCAAGAACCTCGTCGTGCCGCGCTTTCTCTCGCTGATGCTGATCACCGGCCTGTTCGATTTGTTCGCGCTCTTGTTCGGCATCTTCGGCGGGATCCTCGCCGCGCTTGTCTTTGGCCAGCCGCTCGGGCCGTTCTGGGACACGTTCTTCGCGAACACGACCACGGTCGACCTGTGGGGGTCGGTGGTGAAGTCGATGTGTTTCGGCGCGATCATCGCGATCGTCTGCTGCTACAAGGGCATGACCGCCTCGGGCGGCGCCGAGGGCGTCGGCCGCGCGGTCAACCAGGCGGTCGTCATCTCGTTCCTCGCGTTCGGCGCGTTCAATTACGTCTTCACGCAGACACTGCTCGCCACCCATCCCAACATCCTGGTGATCAAGTGAGCACTCCGGCCCTGAGGCGAGCGCAATGAACGAACTGCTTGCGCTGCCGCGCGAATGGTTCGCGGCGACCGGTGAGATCGGTCGCTTCGTCACCAACGTCGCCGGCGACGTCTACGGGCTGCGGGTACTGAAATTCTTTGGTGAGACGCTGCGCCAGGCTGGGATCCTGATCGTCGGCTCGACGCTCGTCATCTGGGGACTGGTGTTCATCACCGGTCTCGGCACGTGCGGCATCGAGGCGGGGTATTTCAACGAGGCGACAGGCACCACCGCGTACGCCGGCGTGTTCGCGGCGTGGTGCAACCTGCGCGAGGCGATCCCGTACGCGTTCGGGTACATGATGTCGGCGAAGGTCGGTACCGGCATCGTCGCTGAGCTCGGCGCGATGCGGATCTCGGAGGAGATCGACGCGCTCGAGGTGATGGGGCTGGACTCGGTGACGTTCCTGTGCGCCACGCGCCTGCTGGCCGCCTGGGTCGTGCTGCCGTTCATGTACCTGGGGGCGATCGGCGTCGCCTACCTAGCCTCATACATAGCGGTCGTGAAGCAGCTCGGGTTCGTCTCCTCCGGCGGCTATCTGCTGATCTTCTGGCAGTTCCAGAACGCCCCCGATCTGTTGTTCAGCCTGATCAAGGGGATGTTCATGGCGACCGCGATCGTGCTCGTCGGCTGCTATTACGGCTACAACGCCTCGGGTGGCCCGGTGGGGGTGGGGACCGCGACGGCGAAGTCGATGGTGCTCAACCTCGTGTTGGTGACCTTGATCGGCATGCTCGGCACCCAGGTCTTCTGGGGCGGCAACCCACGCGCCCCCATCGGCGGGTGAGCATGGCGGCGAGCGAGCAGGATCCGCAGGGCCAGCAGCCTCACGCCGAGGGGGACGAGTTTCGCTACCACACCGGTGCGCGGCGACCGACCGGCGCCGAGGACGTGATCGAGTTCATCGACGTGCACAAGGCGTTCGGGCGTAACCGCGTGCTGCGTGGCCTGAACATGGGTCTGCCGAAGGGCAAGATCTCGATGATCATCGGCCCATCGGGCACCGGCAAGTCGGTCTGCATCAAGCACATCGTCGGGCTGCTTTACCCCGATAGCGGCGACGTCGTCGTCGCCGGTCACTCGATCCCGTCGCTGGCCGACGACGAGCTGTTCGAGCTGCGCAAGAAGTTCGGCGTGCTGTTCCAGGACGGCGCGCTGTTCGGCTCGCTGAACCTGTACGACAACGTCGCCTTCCCGCTGCGCCAGCACACCGAGAAGGGCGAGGACGAGATCGCGGACATCGTGAACCGCCGCCTGCGCGAGGTCGGTCTCGCCAACGCCAACCAGAAGATGCCCAACCAGCTCTCCGGCGGGATGCGCAAGCGCGCCGGCTTCGCGCGCTCGCTCGTGCTCGACCCCGAGATCGTCCTGTTCGATGAGCCCGACTCCGGCATCGACCCGGTCCGCACCGCGCTGTTGTGCGAGCTGATCAAGGAAGTCCACGCCGAGAACGGCGGCACATACGTCGTGATCACCCACGACATCATGAGCGCCCGGCGAATCGCCGAGCACATCTCTGTACTGTGGCGCGGACAGATCGTCCAGTCCGGCCCCTCAGCCGAGCTGTTCGAGTCGGAGAACCCCTTCGTGCGCCAGTTCCTCTCGGGAGAATCGCACGGGCCGCTGGGAATGGATTAGCGCCCGGTGCGCGGCCCGAGCAAACGGCGCTCACGTCGCCTCCCGCGGTGACTTGACGTCCACCATGATCTCCCCGGCGCGATGAGCCCCACCCGCCTGCTCGCCGCGCTTGCGAGCCTCGCGACACGCAGGCCCCGCAGCCTGCTGGTGGGCGCCGTGGTGCTCGCGCTCGCCGGCGGCGCCCTGGCGCTGCGGCTTCACCCGAGCGCGGCGAGCGACACCTTCGTCGCTCGCACGAGCGGGACCTACCGCGCCACACAGACCTTCTACCGGAGCTTCGGCGAAGAGCCGATCGAGCTGCTCGTCAAGGGCGATCTGCGCAAGCTCGTGCTGAGCTCCGACATCGACCGGCTGCTCGGGTTGGAGGGCTGCTTGTCCGGCAACGTTCCGGCCTCGGCGCTCGGCAAGGAGGGCGGGCGCTCGGGTCCCTGCGCGGCGCTCGCGCGCGAGCGGACGGTGAAGGTCGTCTTCGGGCCCGGTACGTTCGTCAACGAGGCCGCCGAAGAGATCTCAAGCCAGCTCGCGAGCGGCGAAGCGCAGGCGCGCAGGCAAGCCAAGCAGGCCGAACACGCAGTCTCGGTCGCGGCTCTGGCCCAGCACCGCAGCGCGGCTGAAGCCGCGGCGCTCGGCAAGGAGGCGAGCAAGCTGACGCTGCAGCGGTTCGCGGAAGGGCTCACCGTGCTCGCCCTGCGCTACGGGATCACCTCGCGGCCGAGCCTGCAGAACCCGAACTTCGTCGAAGCGCTCGTGTTTGACAGGACCAAGCGCGCCGGTACCCCCAAGAAACGGTTCGCCTACCTGTTCCCCAACCGTGAAGCGGCGCTCGTCTCGGTGCGCCTGAAGGCCGGCCTCTCAGAAGAGCAGCGCCGGCGCACGATCGGGCTCATCCGCGAGGCGATCGCGATGCCCCAGTGGCACCTCGCGCACGGCGAGTCCTATCTGCTGACCGGCGAGCCCGTGATCGTGGCGGATCTGACGAGCTCGATCACCGACTCGCTGACGCTGCTGGCGATCGCCGTGCTGATCGTGATGGCACTCACGCTGGCGCTGATATTCAGAGTGCTGCCGCGGCTTTTGCCGCTCGCGATCGCGCTCTGCGCGACGGCGATCAGCTTCGGTGCGCTGTCGCTCTCGGGAGCTTCGCTGACCGTCGCCTCGGTCGCGGTGCTGCCAGTCCTCGTCGGCCTCGCCGTCGACTACGCGATCCAATTCCAGTCTCGGGTGCAGGAGGCTGCGGACGAGGGGGGCCTGCAGGCCGCCGCGGCGGTACGCCGGGCGGCAAGGAGCGCGGCGAGCGTCATCGGCACCGCCGGGATCGCGAGCGCCGCGGCGCTGCTGGTGCTCCTGCTCAGCCCGGTGCCGATGGTGCGCGGCTTCGGGCTGCTGCTGGTCGCGGGGATCGCGATCGCGCTCATATGCGCCTTTGGCATCGGCTCGGCAGTGCTCGCGCTCACCGCCACCAGGCCAGCGGGCGTGAGCTCGCGGCGCTCGGGCTCACGTGTAGCTTTGAACCTTGACGCGCGCCTGGGCGCCGCCTGGCGCGGGGCACGCGAGCTCTTGCTCGAGAACCCGCTCAACCGCCTCGTCTCACAAACAGCGCTGCGCGCCGCCATGCGAAACCCAGGCCGCGTGCTGCTGGTCGGGTTTGTACTTGCGCTCGCCGGCTGGGGGCTCGGCACCCAGACGCCGGTGCAGACGGACATCGCCAAGCTCGTGCCGCAGAACACCTCCTCGCTGGAAAACCTCAAAACGCTCGAGCGTGACTCCGGCGTCGGCGGCCAGATCGACCTGATGGTCAGCGGCGCGGACCTGACCAACGCCTCGGTGATCAGATGGATGGCGTCCTATGAGCGATCGGTGCTCGCGCAACTGCACTACTCGGACTCCAATGGCTGCGGCCAGGCGCAGCTTTGCCCCGCCTTCTCGCTCCCCGACCTGTTCCAGGTAAGTCAGGGCACGCCGGCGGGCGCCGCGGGCAAGCACAGTCCCGCCAGCGGGCCCACGCCGACCCAGGCCGAAGTGAACGAACTGCTGAAGCTGATACCACCCTATTTCTCCCAGGACGTGATCAGCCCCGACCGGCGGGTCGCGACGCTCGCCTTCGGGATCCGCCTGATGTCCCTCCAGGAGCAGCAGCGGCTGATCGAACGGCTGCGCGCGAACCTGCACCCGCCGAAGGGCATCAGCGCTCAGTTCGTCGGACTGCCTGTGCTGGCCGCGCAATCAGCCGCCGCGGTCGCCTCCAACACTCGCCGGCTGGTGATGGGCCTGGCTGGGATCGCGGCCGTCGCGCTGGTGCTGCTGGTCGCCTTCGGTGGGGACCGCCGCAGAGCGCTCGTGCCGATCGTGCCCGTCGTCTTCGCGACCGGCTGGTCCGCGCTCGTGCTGTTCCTGACACGGGTGCCGCTGAACCCGATGTCGGTCACGCTCGCGGCGCTCGTGACCGCGATCTCGACCGAGTTCAGCGTGCTTCTGTGCGAGCGTCATCGCCAGGAGCGCAGCGCGGGCCACGATCTCGCACAGGCGCTCGAGCGCAGCTACCGCCGTACGGGCGCCGCCGTCGCCGCCTCGGGTGTGACGGCGATCGCCGGCTTCGGCGTGCTTGTGCTCTCGAACATCACGATGCTGCGCGACTTTGGCCTGGTCACACTGATCGACCTGAGCGTTTCCTTGCTGGGCGTGCTGCTGCTGCTGCCCTCGGCACTGGTGTTCGCCGAGCGCGAGCGCCGCGGGGCGCAGATCGCTCGCCTTCGCCTGCGCGGCAGGGCGCGCCATGAGCC
This sequence comes from Solirubrobacteraceae bacterium, assembly GCA_025451035.1. Classification (GTDB taxonomy): domain Bacteria; phylum Actinomycetota; class Thermoleophilia; order Solirubrobacterales; family Solirubrobacteraceae; genus Palsa-744. The sequence continues at coordinate 35,903 of JANWLE010000039.1, read as the reverse complement.
AGCCTGAGTCACAGTCCAAAGACGCACCCCGCTACCGCCACTACGTCAGTCTGCTCGGGCTGATCGCATTCGTGGCGCTGACGCTCGGCGCGCTATTGGCCAAAACAAGCGGCTTCAGCGGCCTGCGGCCCGGGCAGCACGCGCCGCCGTTCGCGGTGCCCCTGGCGGCCGCAAGCCTCGAAGGTGACGCCAATATCGCGACCCATTCACACGAAGGCCAGGCCGGCGCCAAGCCGGCGTGCACGGTCCGTGGCGCGCAGATCCTCAACATCTGCGAACTCTACGAACACCATCCGGTGGTGCTCGCGCTGTTCGTCGATGGCGGCGACTGCACGAAGATCCTCGACGAGCTGCAGGCGCTTGCTCGGTCGATGCCGTCCGTGCGTTTCGCCGCCGTCGCCATAAGGGGGCAGCGCGCCTCGCTGCGGGCGCTTGTGGCCAAGCGCCGCCTCACGATCCCGGTCGGCTACGACCGCGATGGCGCACTCGCCGGCCTCTACAGGCTCGCGAGCTGCCCCCAGGTCGACTTCATCTACCCCGGCGGGGCGCTGCAGAGCGTCCCGCCGGCGCTCACCCCGCCGCTGGCACAGCTGCGCATGCACGCGAGCGAACTACTCGCCGGGAGCGCCGCCTCCCAGCACGCGCCCGCGTCGAGCCACACAGGCGCCGCCAAAGCGCCTCCGCGTGGCCGAGCGCGCGGCGGCTAGACCGCCGCCAGGGCGCGAGCGGGGGAGTAGCCGCCCGCGGCGGAAACCGTGTGGGTCGCGGTCAGTGAGTCCTCGCGGCGCCGGGTGCTCGACAGCAGCGCGGCGAGCGTGTTGCGCTGGCGCTCTGTCATCGAGCCGACCGTCTTGTTCTCCGACATCGGGATCTGCGTCAGGAACTTGCGGCAACGCGTCTGTCCCCAGCGGCGCTGGCTCATCAATAGGTCGGCGACAGCCATGCTGCTCGCCTCCCACGGGCACCGGAGGATCACATCAGCGACATCGATCTCCCCCGTGGCTACGCCGCGCTTGAGCTCGGCGCGGGCGAGTCGCACCTTGTTAGCTCGTTCCAGTGCGCGCATGTATTGAGGATCGGCAGGGGCAATCGTCGCTGTCGCGGTCATGTGTACTCACTCCCCGTCGCGCACGCGGGTCCCGCCGCGGCCGACATGCTAGGTATTTGCAGGTAGTCCACGTCCGCAAAACCGGCCCCAACCCCTTCTGTGCCAGGCACGGCGACCCCACCGTTTTCTTCGCCTGGGCACTGCCCCGGGCGGAGCCTCAGCGGTCTTGCGGAACGAATTCGGAAGCTACGCCAGCAGGGGGTCGGCGGTCAACAGCATGACGTCCGCTTCGTACGCTAAAAGCGACCTTTTTGTTGTCGATCGGACTTGTGAAGAAACGGACAAGTTCAATTGACCATCGCCGCCGCCGAAGGATGCCGAGACAGTCCGAGCGCTAGTGCTCGCCGGGAGCGGGCAGCGGGCCGTGCTCGGCCTCGAACTCGCGCTTGACGTGAGCGAACGCGTCCAGTGCACGGTCGAGTGTCGCGCGGTCATGGGTGGCCATAACGCTCGTGCGCAGCAACGCCCCGCCCGGCGGCACCGCAGGGTGAAGCGCGCAGTTCGTGAACACGCCGCGGTCATACAGCGCACGCCACAACAGCCCCGCCTTCCAGTCGTCGCCGACGACGACCGGCACGATCGGCGTGATGACCGACCGCGGAGCGTCCTGCCCGGCGACGCGCACCGGCTCGCCCGCCAACGTCAGAAAGCCGAGGCTGGTCAGGCCCTCGCGCAGGTAGCTCGCGTTCTCCAGCGCTTTCGCCAACAGCGCCGGGCCCTCCTCGGAGCGGATGATGCGCAGCGCCGCGAGCGCCGCGCCGAGCGCGGCCGGCACGCCCGAGGCGGTGAACAAGAAGGCGCGGCTGGAGAAGCGCAGGTAGTCGATGACCTCGGCGGAGCCGGCGATGAAACCGCCGCAGGCGGCCAGCGACTTGGAGAACGTGCCCATGCGCAAATCGACGCGCTCCTCGACGCCGAGCAGCTCGCAGGCGCCAGCGCCGCGGGCGCCGAGCACGCCCGCACCGTGCGCCTCGTCGACCATCAGCCGCGCCCCGTGGCGCTCGCACAGCTCGACGACATCCACCAGCGGCGCGACGTCCCCCTCCATCGAAAAGACCCCGTCGACGACCACCAGCACGCCGCCGCCGTCGAGCGCCGCGCGCTGCAGCGCACGCTCGAGCTTGTCCAGGCGGCTGTGCCGGAACGGCCGCATCTTCGCTTTCGAGAGCTGCACCCCGTCGAGGATCGAGGCGTGGTCAGCGGAGTCGACGATCACCGTGTCTTTCGCGTCCAGCAGCGTGCCGAGCGTGCCAACGTTCGCCTGATGGCCGGTCGTGAACACCAGCGCGTCATCGGTGCCCATCCAGTCCGCGAGCTCGGCCTCGAGCTGCAGATGAAGCGGCGTCGTCCCGTTCATCAGGCGCGAGCCGGTCAGCCCCGTGCCGTAGCGGTGGAGCGCATCCTCGGCGCCCCTCATCACACGCTCATCGCCGGTCAGCCCCAGGTAGTTGTTGGAGGCGAGCATGATCCGCGGCGCGCCTTCCATCTCCACGACCGGCATCGCGGGCGACTCGACCGTCCTGAAGAACGGCAGCAGGTCCGCTTCGCGGGCGGCGCGCAGCATCTCGGCCCGCTCGTGGCCTGAGACCTTCGCGAAAAGATCGATCGACGTGGGCATCGGAAAAACAGTTCCGCGCGCAGAGCGGGGCTGTTGGCTGCATCGTAACGAGCGGCCACCCTGACCCGCCTTTGGGGGACGCACGATTCCGCTGAGCGGTATAGGGTGCGCGACCATGAGCGTCCAGCTGAGCGACGTTTCCTCGAGCAGCATCGAAGTGCAGGAGGTCTCCCGCGGGCGTGGGCTCAAAGAGTTCATCAACCTGCCCTTCCGGCTGCACGCCCAGCACCCGGTGTGGGTACCGCCGCTGAAGATCGAGCGCCGCCTGTTCTTGAACCGTCGCATCAACGCCTATTTCAGCCACGGCGAAGCGGCGTACTTCCTCGCCCGCCGCCGCGGTCGCGTGGTGGGCCGCGTCAGTGCGCAGATCGACCACGCCTACAACGAGTACCACGACTCCAAATGGGGCTGGTTCGGCTTTTTGGAGTTCGAGGACGACATCGAGGCGCTGGAAAGCCTGCTCGCCGCCGCCGAAGGCTGGCTCAAGCAGCGCGGCTGCGAGCGGATGGTCGGCCCCGCCGACTTCTCGATGAACGACGAGAGCGGCATCCTGATCGACGGCTTCGACCTGCGCCCGATGATCCGGCAGCCCTGGCACCCCCCCTACTACCAGCAGCGCATGGAGGAGGCGGGGATGGCCAAGGCGATGGACCTGTTGATGTGGAACGTCGAGGTGCACAACCGGGAGAAGGTGCTGCCGGTCATGTTCGACCTGGCCGAGAAGGTCTCAAGCGAGCACGGGATCCGCGTACGGCCGATGCGCCGTCGTCAGCTGCGCAAAGACATGGACGCCTTCGCCGAGGTCTACAACTCCGCGTGGTCGCGCAACTGGGGTTTCGTGCCGTACTCCAAGAAGGACCTCGACGCCTACGCCTGGGATTTGCACCTGGTGTTCGACAAGCACTGGTTCATGATCGCCGAGCGCGAATCCGACGGGGAGGTTGTCGGCATGGCGATCACGATCCCCGACATCAACCAGGTGCTCGAAAAGATGAAAGGCAAAGTGCTGCCCTTCGGCTGGTGGCACTTCCTGCGCAAGGGTCGCATCATGGATCGCGTGCGCGTCGGCTTTCTTGGCGTAAAGCCGCAGTATCAGCACACCGGGGTTGCTGCGAAGCTGTATGTCGAGCATTTCAACGCCGCCGAAGCGCGCCCGCAGAAGGGCGGGGAGATGGGCTGGATCCTCGAGACGAACACCGCCATGAACCGCGGCATGGAGGCGATGAGTGGGCGGATCGTCAAGCGCTACCGCGTGTACGAGCGCCTGCTCTGACTAGCGGTCGGGTGCGCCCTCTACACTTCGGCGGGTGAGCGAGCCTCCGCACGACGATTCGCCTCACGCAGCGCAGGGCGCGCCGGCGCCGCGCAGCGGGGACACCGAGGAGCTGGATGCGGTCATCGTCGGCGGCGAGGCCGAGCTCGAGCCCTACCGTTCCGGCTCGCTGCCCGTGCGCGCGCTGATCGCCCCGACGCAGGTCGCGCTCGCCGCCGCCGTCGCCGCGACCGGCTTCGTGGCGGGCGCGACGGTCGTCTCCCTCGCGCACCGCCGTGGCCAGCGCGCGCTCGGGCGCGGCGGGCGGTCTCGCCGCCGCACGGGTGGCCGCGAGATCGCGCAGATCGTCGCCTCCCGCTCGCTGCTCGTGGACGTGCACCTGCTCGGCAGCCCTGGCAGGAACAGCTGAACGAGCTGCGGGTCGAGGTCCGGCCGCCCGGCCCCTTTCGCCTGCCGCTGCGGGCCGGCATGGACGGCGTGCTGCGACGCCGAGCAGGCGTGCTCGAACGCCTGCTCCACCACGAGCACGAGCCGGTGCGGGTGCGGGTCTGCCAGCCGGCGCCGGACACGGTGCTGTTCGGTGCGCTGGCAGCGAGCCGCTGGGCCGCCGCTCATGGGATCGAGCGGATGCGCTTCGCGCTCGCCGTAGATGAGGATCTCGACTCCTTCCGCAAGCGCTTTGAGCGTGATCCGCTGATCGGCTCCTCGCTGCGACGGCGCCCTTGGCTGCGCGTCACGCGCCGCCCCGAGCCGTTCGAGGCGCTGGCATGGGCGGTCTGCGAGCAGCTGATCGAGTTCGAGCGCGCCGCCGCGATCGAGCGGCGCGTGGTCTACCGCCTCGGACGCAGCTGGCGCTCGCCTGACGGGACGCTGCTGCGCGACCTGCCGTCCGCCGCGACGCTGGCCGCGGTCGCGCCCGCGCGGCTTGAGTCGTTCGACCTCGCCGGCGCCCGGGCGCTGGCGCTGCGGCGCGTCGCGCGCGAGGTAGCGAGCGGCCGCGTCGATCTGCACCACCCAGACCACGAGCGGGGCTGGGCGCGGCTGCGCGCGATCCCGCACGTCGGGGCGTGGACCGTAGAGATGCTCGCGCTGTACGGGCAGGGCCGTCACGATCAGCTCCCCGCCGGCGACGTCGGGCTGCTCAAGCTCGTCGGGCGGATGCTCAGCGGCGGCGACCCGAAGGCCCGCGTGGGCGAACGCGAAGTACGCGCCTTCTTCGCGCCGTATGGGCGCTGGGCCGCGCTCGCGGCCGCCCATCTGATCGGCTGAGCAGCACGCGGGGCGCGGCCAGCGCCGCACCCCGCGCGCAAGAAGGCCTCAGGCGCCCTGGCCCGGGAGGAACTCGTTGGTGTATGGCTGGGGGAGGCTTGCCGGGTCGGTGTGCAGGAGCCCTTCGGCGAACATCCAGTGCGAGAACGACGCCCAGGCGAGCGGATCCTGGTAGCCGAACGGCTCGCTCGTCGTCGCCGGGTAGACGTCGGCGAGCGTGCGTACGATCGACTCCTGCTGCAGCTTCTGTTCCTTCTTCAGCGCCGGGTTGGCTTGCGCCAGCGCACTCGCGGCGGCCGCCGGGTTGGCCTTCACCTCGCTCTCGCCGCGCGTCAGCGCCGCCAGGAAAGCGCGCAGGTTCTGCCCGTCGTGGCGCACCTCGTCTTCGCGCACCACCAGCACCAGCTCGTTGTAGCTGGGGACCCCGGCCTGGTCGACCGGGATCACCACCGGGTGCTTGTGCAGCAGCTCTAGCTGCAGCGCCTCGTAGTTCCAGAAGCCGCCGAGCGTCGCCGCGACCTTGCCGGAGAGCATCGCCGCCACCAGGTCCGAGCCGAGATTGATTTCGTTGACCGTGCCGGGGTTGACTTTCGCCTTGCGCAACACGGTCCTGAGCTCCGCCGCCTGGTAGTTGATGCCGGCGGTGCCGACCCGCTTGCCGGCGAGGTCGGCGACGCTGCGCACGTGCTGCCCCGGCAGCGCGATGATCGACGTCAACGGCCGCTGCACCAGCGCCGCGACCGACACCAGCTTCTGGCCCTGGTCGCGCGCCAGCAGCAGCTCAGGCTCATAGGAGATCGCCATGTCCACCTTCCCCGCCGCGAGCAGCTCGAGCGGTTCGGCGGGGTTAGCCGGCGCCTGCGGCTGCACGTCCAGCCCGGCGGCGTGAAAGTCGCCGTGGTCGATCGCTGAATACAGCGCGGCGTGGTCTGCGTTGGGGAACCAGTCGAGCATGACCGTGAACGGCTTGCTCGCCCCGGGTGTGATGACGTCGGTCTTCTGCCCACAGGCGGCGAGCACGAGGCACAGCGTCACCAGCGGGGCGGCGATGGCGCCGCGGCGTGCGGTTGCTAGGCGTTTCAACTGTTGTCTCCTGTCGGTAGTTGTCTTTGTCTGTAGGTGAAGGCGAGGACCGGCCGCGCCGGCTGGTGCGTCAGCCTGCGCTCGAGCAGCCCCAGCACCCCGAAGCAGGCGATCGCGAACGCGAACAGCACGATCGCCGCGGCGTACGCCCGGGGCTGCTGGATGTTGCGCAGGTCGGTGATGATCTCGTAGCCCAATCCCGCCGAGGTGCCGGCGGTCGAGATTTCCGCGATGAAGGCTGCGATGACGCCGACCGCCACAGCGATGCGCGTGCCGCTCAGCGCCGCCGGCAGCGCCGCCGGCAGCTCCGCGAAACGAAACAGCTGCCAGCGCGAAGCGTCGAAGGTGCGCAGCAGCTTCAGCTGCTCGACGTCGACCGAGGCCAGACCGTCGACGGTCGTCACGACAACGGGGAAGAAGCAGATCAGCACGATCACCGCGAGCTTTGGCGTCAACCCGAAGCCGAGCCAGAACACCAGCAGCACCCCGATCACCGGGATCGGGATCGCCTGGGATCCCACCACCAGCGGGTAGACGCCGCGGCGCACCGGCGGCGAGAGGTGGATCGCGAGCGCCAGCACGAAGCCGACGAGCAGCGCGATCGCCAGGCCGAGGGCCACGATCTCGGCGGTGACCTTGAAGTTCGACCACAGCAGGTCCGCGTTGCGCCACAGTTCCGGCACGATTTCGTGCGGCGCGGGCAGCAGGATCGGGCTGACGCCGCTCACCTGAACGTACGCCTCCCACAGCGCGAAGATCGCGACGAGCACCGCCAGCGGCGGTAGTGTCGTGCGCAGCCGCCGCCTCACCGGGGCGCCTCCTGGCAGGCTGTAAGCGAGCGCAGCGCGCGGGACCGTAGCTCTACCACGCGCCGGTCGGTGTGCGAACGCGGGTGCTCCAGCGCGACCTGCAGGTGGGCGACGACGCGGCCCGGGCGCGGCGAGAGCACGATCAGCTCGTCGCCGAGCAGGATCGCCTCCTCGACGTCATGGGTGACCAGCACGACCGTGCGTGGCTGGCGGCGCAGCGCGTCGATCAGCCAGCGCTGCATCTGCTGGCGGGTGATCGCGTCAAGCGCTCCGAACGGCTCGTCCAGGCACAAGAGTCCCTTGCCGGAAAGCAGCGTCCGCAGGAACGCGACCCGCTGGCGCATGCCGCCCGAAAGCTCGTGCGGCTTCGCACGCTCGAAGCCCTGCAGGCCGAACTCGGCGAATAGCGCTCCGGCATGCAGGCGCGCCTGCGCTCGGGAGCGCCCGGCGATGCGCAGCGCCAGCGCCGCGTTGTCAAGCGCGCTCAGCCAGCCCATCAGCAGGTCGCGCTGGGGCATCAGCGCCGCTGGCTGGCACGCGATCGTGCCGGCTGCTGGCTGCTGCAGGCCGCAGATCAACTCCAGCAGCGTCGTCTTGCCGCAGCCGCTCGGACCGACGACCGCCAGCACACGCCCTCGGCGCACGCGCAGCGACAAATCCTCGAGCGCGGTGAGCTCCTCGCCGCGCTCGTCGCGGTAGCCGTGGGTGACCGAGGTAAGCGTCGCGCTGTAGTCGCTCATCGTCCCGGGCGTCGCCAGCGCGCGATCAGTCAGTCCGGTTGTCATGTCGCTCCCTTCGCGGGCATTACCCCACAGGTTCTGAGGGTCGACGCCGGGCTGCACAAATACAGTGGCGCCATCTCAGCCGGCCTTCCCGCCAGCTCCCCTGCTTTCTCTTACGGGGGCCGATCTTAGCGGGCGTGAAGGCCGGCAGCGCGCTGGCCGGCGCTCCTAGCGCGGCGTGCTCGTGGACAGCCCCGGGCGCGTCAGCGCGCGCACGAAATCCTCGAGCTGAGAGGTGGTCCAGCACTCAAAAGCGGTGCAGTACTGCGCGTAGGCGGCGATCACCGAGTCACCGTAGTTCCAGTACAGGCGTGGCTCGGGGTTCAACCAGAAGGTCCGTCCGGCGCGGGCCGCGATGCGCGCAAAGATGTCCGCGCGCGGGTCGCGGCCGTTGGTGCGGGCGTCGCCGAGCACGATCACGCTCGCCCGCGGGTGCAGGTCGTCTTGCACCTGCTCGAGGAACTCCGACCACACACGGCCGTAGTCGGTGTAGCCGGAGATGTCCGCGACGCCCGCGTCGGCGGAGATCAGCTCGTTCACCGTCTTGAAGTCCCGCTCGCGTTCGAAGATGTCCGTCACCTCCGAGATGCGCTCGATGAACACGAACGAGCGCATCTTGCGGAACGAGTCGTGCAGCGCGTGCAGCACCGACAGGAAGAAGACCGACGCGGAGGTGACGCTGGTGGACACGTCGCACAGCACATACAGCTCCGGGCGCCGCGGGCGCCGCGGACGGTACTTCAGCACGACCGGGACGCCGCCCGTCTGCAGCGATGCTCTGATCGTGCGCCTGACGTCGACGTGGGCGTGGCGGCGCTGGCCACGCAGCTGCTGGCCCTGGGTCGCAAGCCGCCGGCGCAGCTGCGCCACGACGCGATGCACAGCCGCCAGGTCGGCCAGCGGCCCGGACGGCAACGCCCGGTCGAGCTCACCCAAGGGGCGCGCCGCCGGCAGCGTCCCGGTGCGCTCGATCTGCGCGCGTTCGAGCTCGCGCCGCAAGAGCGACTCGAAACGACGCAGCGCCGCCCGCGGCACGCCGTCACGGCGTGGGTCGCCCGCCGGCAGATCCGGCTGCGCTTCTGAGCGCAAATTCAGCGCGCGGCGGATGCGCTGCACATCTACGCCGATCACCCCCGAGCCTTCCTGCGCGCGCCCCAGCGCGGCTATCGCCATCCGCGCCATGTCGCGCATCACGCCCTCTGAGCCGTCGCGCAGCGCCGCGGCGATCTGCATTCGCAGCGCGTCGAGCTCCTCGGCGGAGAGCTCCTCGATCCGCAGCGCTCCCTCGCCGTGGCGCTCGGCCTCGCGGATGTCCTCGCGCACCGCGGCGATCTCCGCTGCACGGAAGAAGAAGCGCTCGAAACAGAGCTCGAAGATACGGCGGTCCTCCTGGCTCTTGGCGACCGTCGCCGCCAGCGCCTCACGGAAATCCTGCGGCTCTGTCCAGCTGATCTGTTCGAGCGCGGCGAACGCGTCGAGCAGCTCGGAGGTCCCGAGCGCGACCCCTTCGCGGCGGAGCTCCTCGCCGAACTGAAGCAGAGCGGCGGCTAGGCCATCAGACGGCATCGAGTGCGCCGGGGAGCTTCAGTCCCACGCGCTCGGCGACGATGTCCATGTCCGCTCGGTGCTTGACGATCACAGACATCGTTTGCCTGAACGTGTCGGCGTCCAGGTCGCGCGCGCCGAGCAGCAGCAGCGTCCTGGCCCAGTCGATCGACTCCGCGATCGAAGGCGGCTTCTTCAGGTCCAGCTCGCGCACCATGCCGATCACCTCGACCAGGCGGCGGGCGAGGGTCTGCGAGAGCCCCGGCGCGTGCAGACGCACGATCGCGAGCTCGTGCTCGAGCGCCGGGTAGTCCAGCCACAAATACAGGCAGCGACGCTTGAGTGCCTCGGTCAGCTCACGCGAGTTGTTCGACGTGAGCAGCACCAGCGGATGGGTGCGGGAGGAAAGCTGGCCCAGCTCCGGGATCGATATCTGGAAGTCCGACAAAAGCTCGAGCAGCATCGCCTCGAACTCCTGGTCTGTCTTGTCGATCTCGTCGATCAACAGCACCACCGGGCGCTCTGAGGTGATTGCGCTCATCAACGGGCGCGCCAGCAGGAAATCCTCGCTGAAGATGTCCTCCTGGACATCCTCCCAGCCGGTGTCGGAGGCCTCCGCCTGTATGCGCAACAGCTGCTTGCGGTAGTTCCACTCATACAAGGCCTTCGCCTCGTCCAGGCCCTCGTAGCACTGCAGCCGCACGAGCTCGCGCTGCAGGTAGCGGGCGAGCGCCTTCGCAAGCTCGGTCTTGCCAACCCCCGCGGGGCCCTCGACCAGCACCGGCTTGCCGAGCTTGAAGGCGAGGAACGAGACGAGCGCGGTCGCCTCACTCGGGAGGTAGTCGACCGAGCGCAGGCCCTCGGCGACGTCGTTGGCGGTGGCGGGGCCGGCTGCGGTGCTCATCCTCAGAGAATGATAGGACTCAAGTTGTGCCGAGCTTCCTTCCCCCGCTTGCCGCGGCGTACTCGGTGAGCTTCTATCTCGCCGGGTTGATCCTTGGTTTTCTCGTCGGCGCGATCGGGCACCTGGTCAAAGCGACCGTGATGATCGTGACTGGCATCGCGCTGGTGGCCGTTACGGCAGCCGTCTTCGTGCTATCGAACGCCTAACGGGGCTCCCCGCTCGGCGGCTCGTCTTCCAGTGACAATTGCTCGGCTGGCCTAGCTTTCGTCGCGGGGCTGCTACGGCCGCCACGGGGCGCCGTGCGCAGCGGCCGCGCGGCGGCGGGCGCGGGCGGGTAGCGCGAGCGCTCAGCCTCAGCCTGCATGGGGCGTTGGCCCGCCAGCGTCTCCGTCGGCTCGTCCTCGCGACGGCGGCGCACGCCGGCGCGAGACGCGGGTGGTTCGGGCTTGGCGGCGGCGCGCATGCGCCAGCCGGCATACGTGAGCGCGAGGGCGGCCAAGAACGCCAGGAAGATGCCCCACTGCACACCGACGTCGGTCACGATGCTCGACCCCTTCTGCGACAGCGACGGCGTGTCAAGCGTCCTGTAGAAGACCAGCAGCGCGGTCCAGCCGCCGGCGAGCATGACGACCAGGCCGTCGCTGCCCGGAAGGTGAAAGTCGCGCCGCTCGCCGCGCGCGAAGAGCATCGTCAGCACGCCGAGCGAGACGACCAGCACCGCCGCCTCGACGAACGAGAAGGCCCCGAACCCGGTCACGTTGTGACCGACGGCCTGAAGCTTGCCGTGACTGCTCTCGGTGATGTTCTCGTGATACCAGGGGAACAGCAGCGTCACCCACAGCGCGAGCGCCGTGAGTCCCGCTAGACGCTGCTCGGGGCGCAACTCGCCCCACGCCCGTCCGATCCGCGTCATGCTCTTGCCCGAGAGCGTTTGAGCTGCATGGAGCGATTGTATGAGCGCAAGCGGGCGGCGCGGGGCTGGCTCAGTTGAGGAGAGGCGCTGGGCGTGCCGGTTGGTTCAGCGGTGGGTTACGAAGTGGCCCAGGCCGGAATAGATAGCGACTTAGTCCGACTTCGTAATAACTTGGAGTTGAGTCGGGTTTGCTCCGAGTTCTGGTGCGGGCTACGCCCGTGCTGCGGCGGACGCTCCCATGCGCTCCAGCAGCAGCCGCGAGTCGGCCGCGGAGACCGTGCGCAACTGTCCCTGGAAGGCGAGCTTCCAGTGCTCGCGGGGCCACTTCTTGATGTGCTCGAGCTTTGTGGCAAGCGTTTCAGCCGGTACCCACTGGTCTTCGTCAAGGACGATCTCTGGCTCGGTGGGAAAGCGCCAAGGGTAGGCGTCGGCTTTGCCGGGCTTGCCCGGCCACAGCTTCTTGCGGTCTTCATACATCTCCCCGGTGACCTTGATCGCGCCCGCGAAGCACATCACCTTCGTCAGGTACAGGATGATGCGGTCGCCGGGCTCGATCTGCAGCGCCCGCGTGCGGTTGCGCTCCTTGATACCGATCACCGAGAACCCGTGCGCACGGGTCGCTTCGTGGTTTTCGGGGGAGGCGGTGAGGATCCAGGTGTGGGAGCTCTCGCTTGCCATGGCTCGATTGTACGGCGGGCGGCCCGCGGAACATCCGGCGCGCCCGCCGGCGTCAGACGATCGGGATCTCCTGTATGTCGCTGCGCGGCGCGTGCTCCTGTGGGCTCAGACGTGAGAGCAGCAGGTCCACCAGCGCCCGCAGGACATTCAGCACGGCGCGGATCAGATCGGCCAGCTGGGCGAGCACGTCCTCCGGAAGCGCCTCGCGGATCGAACGCACGAGGTCGGTCAGTGAATGCAGCTGGCTCGCCCGCTCGTGCACCTGCTCTGAACTCAACGGCTCCCACCCCGCGGGCGGGGTCCGTTCGCTGTCGTCCAGCAGGCGCTGGGCGGCGGCCTGGGCGCTGCGCAGATGCGCTCGCAGCACCTCCAGCGGGTCCTCGGGGTCCTTCTCAGTCAACTGTCCTCGCCGCCATCGTCTGCTCGCACGCCACGAAGCTCACGTGCAGCGAGCCGCCGTCGAAGCGCGCCTCGGAGGGGTGGTGGTCCGCTAGCGCGGACGGCAGCATGATTGTGCGCTTGTGCGAGTCGACCTTCACCACGAGCTCGAGGCCGATCTTCTTCAGCGAGATGCGCTCCTTCTCGGCGAACGGCAAATCGAGACGCAGTGTCGCGCCCTGCTCGGTGACCGTCAGCTCGTGCGCGAGGCGGTCGTGCAGCACCGCCGCGGCGTCGCCTTGGGCGAACAGCTCCGTGCCGAGGCGCTCGAGCATCAGCGTGCCGATGATCTCCTCGTCGAAGTAGGGGGCGCACAGCACCGGCACGGGCGCGAACGCGTCGCGCACGGTCTGCAAGTGCTCCTGCTGGCGCGAGCGCCAGTTCTCGAAGTACTCGCCGACCTGCACTGGGAAGACCCGATTGACCACCACAGCGTCGGTCAGATAGCCATACAGATTCAGGTAGGTGAAAGTGCGTCGCGCCTCGTCTATGACCATGCGGTCGGGGTTCATCACCAAGCGGATCGTGACCCGCTCGCGGTCGGAGAGGATCTCGTGCAGCGCGATGAGGCTCCGTCCCAGCCGCTGGACCTCATCGAGTACCTCATCGCCAGGCAGCCTGAGGTCCAGCACGGCGCGCGCGAACGGCCGCGCGGCGGCCATGATCTGTCCCTGCGCTGGCATCACGCGCTCGAGCCACCAGCGCGCCACGTCCGGGAAGGCGAGTAGCCGCAGCGTCTCGCCCGTAGGGGCGCAGTCGACGATGATCACGTCGAACTCGCCGCTGTCGTGGTGGCGGCGCAGCGCGAGCAGGCTGAACAGCTCATCCATGCCCGGTGGCACCGTGAGCTCCTCCGCCGAGATGCGGTTCACCCCGCGTGAGATCAGCAACTCGCCGAGCCAGTCCTGCACGCCGGCCCAGTTGCGCTCGAGCTGCTCCTGGGAGGAGATCTGCTGCGCCCACAGCGAGTCCGCGACCAGCGTCGGCTCACCTGTGAGCGGCGCCTGCAAGGCGTCTGCGAGGCTGTGCGCGGGATCGGTGCTCATCAGCAGCGTACGCTGTCCCGCCTGCGCGCAGCGCAGCGCGCTCGCGGCCGCGACCGAGGTCTTGCCCACGCCGCCCTTGCCCGTGTAGAGGATCGTCCGGGGTGCCATCGGTCACGCCAGTCTACGGCTCACCCGCGCCTGATTGGCCGGCAGCCGCCGGGCTAGTGGCGCTTGAGCCTGATCGTGGCGCTCGTCGTCGTCGCGTTGCCCGTCAGGTCCACGGCGCGGGCGGTGAGGGTGTAAGCGCCGGGCTTGGACGGCGTCACCCACAGGATCCGCGGCTTGCCGCCTTCCACGCTCGCGCTGTTGCTCCACACGGTGTGGTTGGCGCGGCGGATGGTGATGCTCACGCTCGAGATCTTCGACAGCGAGAACTGCACGCCCGCACGCGAGCTGGTCCGCAGCGTGTGGCTCAGCAGCGTGATCGCCGGCGGCGTGTGCAAGTCAGCCTTGAATTCTTCGGCTGTCGTGCAGTAGACCTCATCGCCCGGGATCTGGTTTTCGCTGGCAGCGGCAGCGGCAGCGGCGGCGTGGGCGGTGCTGGCGCTGGCGGGCGATGAGCCGCCGCTCTGCCCGACGGGCGTACCGCTGGCCGGGCCGCTCGGCGGTGTGCCTGCGGGCGCGGCGATCGGCGGACCCTGGCGTGTGCGTTGGCACAGGTGCTCCAAGAATTCGGTCAGCAGTTCGTGGTAGTTCAGGTCGGATTCGGAGTGCTGGTCGTACATCGACCAGCTGCCGGTGTTGTAGTGCACCAGCTCGGCGCGCGCCTCCGCGTCACCGGCTTCAAAGAGTTCCAGGCCGAGCGGGTCGCCGGTGATCTTGGTGTAGTCATACAGTCCGATCACCGCTTGGACGAATCCGTTGATGATCCGCTCGCTCGGGGCGTAGGTGTACTCCAGGTAGTGCGCGCCGGCGGAGGTGGGCACGCGCACGCCGGCCGGGGGCGCGGTCTGGAAGATCCCCACCGCCGCTTTGGCGGCCTGCAGGTAGGCGGGTTCCTGCAGGCGCTGCCAGCCACGCGCGAACGCCTGCAGTGCCGTTCCCTGGGACAGGCCGCTCGTCCACGGTGGCGAGCCGCCGTCGAAAGAGAACAGGTACTCCCAGGCGATCCCGCCCGCGCGCTGGGTGGCGAGTCCGAGCACTTCGTCAAGCAGCTCTTTGAGCGCGCTGTCCTGATGCGAGAGGAAGTAGCCGTTGGCCTCGCCGAACGTGGCAAGCCACTGGATCTCGATTCCCTGGCCGGGGTAGTACTCCCACACGATGCGCGAGCCGGGGAAGCTGACACGCTGGTCTGAGCCCAGCAGCGGCCCGGTGCTCCACCATTGGCGGTTACGCTCCAGGGTGAGCATCAGCGCGGGTAGCCGCGACGGTGTGAACTGCCCGGCGCCGGCCATCGCGTCGATGTTCGCGAGCACAGCCCCAAGTTCGCCGCGGCGGGTGCCCGACAGTTTGCGCAGCGTGTGCTGCGCCGCCAGGTAGCTGGAACGGTAGGACTGATATGCGACCGAGCTGATCGCTCCGCTGCGCTCAAGACGCTGAAGGCTGCCGGCCGCGCTCAGCCGGTGTGCGCTGGACCGTGCTCGCAGCCCGCCGCGCCCGCGCTTGGACACGGGGGCGGCGGAGGCGGTAGGCATAGGCTCGCGCGCTGCGCCCGCCAGGAACGGGGCCGCTCGCAGGTAGGTTCGCCCGGACGGGGTGAGGATCAGCAGCTGCCTGCGAGCGTCGGCGCGCGCCACTGGGCTCTGCGCGCGCGCGGCTTGGCCGCCGGTGACGACGGCCAGCACAAGGCCCGAAGCGACTATCCGCGTGAGCTTGCGGCGCACTTGGCTGATGCTACGCTCGATCGGCTTTCGGGCTGCACGCGTACTTGCAGCGCGCCCTTCAGAACATGGCCGCACGCCACAGAAACACACGCCGCCGCGCCGTAGTTGCGTTGCTCGTGGCCGCGCTCTTGGCCGGTGGCGTGCAGGCGTGCGGTCCCAAGCAGAGCGCGCAGTCGATCGTCGATGAAACCTTCAACGCCCACCGGCAGATCAACAGCGGCGAGCTCGACCTCTCCTTCTCGCTGTCCGCCCACGGCCTGCAGGGTCTCGCCGCGCCTGTGTCGCTGCGCCTGAGCGGGCCGTTTCAGAGTGAGGGCTCGACCGCGATGCCGCGCTTTGACTTGAACCTCGACCTCTCCAGCGGCGAGCGGCAGCTGCAGGCCGGCGCGGTCTCCACCGCCGGCGCCTTCTTCCTCGAGCTGGGTGGCGTGGCGTTCCTGACGCCACCCCAGACGCGCAGCGCGCTGCAGCAGAGCTACGCCCAGGCCGGCAGGGCGGCCTCCTCGCGTCAGAGCGTTGCGGCGTTCAGCTCGCTGGGCATCGACCCGGGGATGTGGCTGAAACACCCGGCGCAGGTCGGGACCAGCGAGCTGGCGGGCACACGCGTGATCCACATCGTCGCCGCACTCGATTTGGGCCGCTTCCTCGCCGACGCCGCGCGCCTGCAGGGCGCCTCGAGCACACTCGGCCTCTCCTCGGGCCAGGCTGCGGGTTTGCTCTCTGGGCGTGAGACCCGGGCGCTCGTGCGCTCACTGCGCAGAGCGCGCGTGGACCTCTACACCGGCAGCGAAGATCACCTGTTGCGCTCGCTGTCGGTGGACGCGTCGGTGCTCGGCGCGCCCGCTGAGCGGACCGTGCTGCACGGTCTTCGCAGCGCGACGCTGCGGCTGGCGGTGAGCTTCACGCGCGTAAACCAGAAGCAGACGATTCTCGCGCCGGCGAACCCCCAGCCGATCTCGAGGCTCCTGTCGGCGCTGCGCCAGCTCGGCTTGGCGCCCGCCGCCAGCGAAGTCTCGCCACCGCCGTCAGGCGCGGCGACGGCACCTGCAGAGGGCTACCAGGCGTGCGCCCGGCGCGCCGGCCAGAACGTCGCTGCGTTGCAGCGCTGCACGAGCCTACTGTGATCCGCTCGCGCCGCCGCGAGCGTCCCTAGTCGTAGTCGGGGCTCTCCTCGTCGGGTTCGAGCTCGTCCTCCTCGTCGAGCTCCTCCTCCTCATCGCTGCCCTCGCCGACCGCCAGCGCGCGCTTGCCGCTCAGCTGGAAGCGCTCCAGCAGCTCGTCACGAGCGCGTTCGTCGAGCGGTGTCTCTTCGGAGATCTGCACCCACTCGTCGCTGTCGAACTCCTCGCCGCTGAAGATCTCGTGGTCGACGACGGGTGAGTCATCGACGACGATCAGCACCTCCGTCACAGGGTTGAAATAGGTCCCCGGGCGGTTGGTTAGCTCCTCGAGCTCAAAGCGACGGTGCTCGGCCATCGTGCGCCTTTATACCTGATTCGGCCGGGCTCTAGCCATGATCGCCCGGCGTGGAGCCGCCTGCTCTCAGCGCGCTCAGTGTCCGCGCCAGCTCCTCCTCGACGTCCAGCGCCTCGAGCCCCGCGCGCAGACGCCGCTCGTTGCGCGCGGCGATCAGCGCACGTGCTTCGGCGAGTAGCTGCGGATCGTGTTGCTCCTGCGCCTCGGCGCCCGGCGGTGACAGGCCGTGGCCGTCCGAGAGCCCCTTGATCTCCGCCTCGATATCCAGCGGCTCCTTGCCCTGGCGCACCAGCCGTTCGCTGCGCGCGGTGAGGATTTCTCTGATCTCCTGCTGACGCGCGTCGTGGGGCTCGCTGGCTGCCCGGGGTGCCGGCGCCGCGCCGCCACCCCGGGAAGGGGAGGGCTCGGTTCCGCCCCGGCCGATCTGGTCGTATGCGCTGGAGCTCTGCAGCGTGGAGATCAGGCCGACCAGCACGACCACGATGATGATGACGGCGACGACGACGGCCAGCCCATTTGTCATGCGCAGATTGTCGCTCAGTGCGCGTTCGCGCGCTTGTCGGCGTCAAACGCCTTCGCTACGCTTCAAAAGCCAAGTTGACTGACCAGTCAATCTATTTTCGCGCGGGGAGCCGCGAGCCGTCGTGAGCGGCGAGCGCTCAGCCGCGCCAGCCTGAGGAGATCACAAACAGTCATGGTCGATTTCACGCTCACCGATGAGCAGAAGAACCTGCGCGAGTTGGCGCACGACTTCGCCGAGAAAGAGATTCGCCCCGTCGCCTGGGAGTACGACAAGGACGGCACCTGGCCGGCTGAGATCATCAAGAAGGCCTGGGAGGTCGGCTTGATGAACACGCACATTCCGGAGGAGTACGGCGGCCCCGGGATCGGTTACCTAGAGGGCTGCCTGATCGAGGAGGAGCTCTCCTGGGGCTGCTCGGGGATCCAGACGTCGCTCGGCTGCAACGGCCTGGCGACCGCGCCGATCGCCCTCGGCGGCTCGGAGGAGACCAAGAAGAAGTACCTCGGCATGCTCACCGAGGAGCCGAAGCTGGCCTCCTTCTGCCTGACCGAGCCCGACGCCGGCTCCGACGTCTCGGGGATGCGCACGACCGCCGTCAAGCAGGGCGACAAGTACGTCATTAACGGCTCGAAGTGCTTCATCACCAACGGCGGCTACGCCGACTACTACACGGTGTATGCGAAGACCGATAAGGAGGCCGGCCACCGCGGCATCTCCGCGTTCGTCGTCGAGCGCGACTGGGGCGTGGTCGTCGACAAGAAGGAGGACAAGCTCGGTCAGCGTGCGTCGAACACCGCGACGATCTCCTTCAACGACGTGGAGGTTCCCGCTGAGAACCTGCTCGGCGAGGAAAACAAGGGCTTCAAGCTGGCGATGATGACACTCGACCGCACCCGCCCGGGGGTTGCGGCGATGGCCACGGGCATCGCCCGCGCGGCATTCGAGTTCGCGACCGAGTACTCCAAGGAACGCGTCCAGTTCGGCGTGCCGATCGCAATGCACCAGGCGATCCAGTTCATGATCGCCGACATGGCGACCGAGATCGAAGCGTCGCGCCTGTTGACGTGGAAGTCCGCGGTTATGCTCGACCAGGGGCAGCGCAACACGCTGGTCTCCTCGCACGCCAAGCGCTTCGCTGCCGACACCGCGATGAAGGTCGCGACCGACGCTGTGCAGGTCTACGGCGGCTACGGCTTCATCAAGGAGTACCCCGTCGAGAAGCTCTTCCGCGACGCGAAGATCATGCAGCTGTACGAGGGAACCTCCCAGATCCAGCGCCTGGTGATCGCGCGTGAGACGCTACTGCCGCGCCGCGCGGAGGAGCCCGCCGCCGCGATGGCCTAGACGCCGGCGTGGAGCGGGGGCGCAGCGTTCGCGCGTCCCCGCTCCGGGTCAGCGGATCCGTATCGGCGTGCTGTAGGCGGAGGTGTGAGAGCCGTCGGTGACACGCGCCAGGACGATGTAGACGCCGCCGCGGACGACCCGCACGACGCGGCTGTAGGCTGAGCTGGTCGTGCCCTTGGCGTGCAGGATCGTGCCGGCGACGAGCCTGGTGTGCCCGCGCCTGACCCTGAAGATCCCTACCTGCATGCCGGGCTCGGACGGCACGACAGTGCCGTAGATCCGTACCCGGTGGCGTCGGCGGGTGTGCCTGTAGTGGACGCTCACCCTGACGGCGACCCCCTCGGTCAGCACGGGGCTGACAACCACCGACTTTGTCGTGGTCAGCACACGGAACTGCGTCGCCTCGGTCAGCCCCAGCACCGGGAAGGAGAAGCTGCCGCTCGAGCTCGTCAGCTCCGGATTGCCGACATTCAGAAAACCCTGGGTGTAGGGGAATGGGTTTGACTGCAGGATTACCTCGCGCTGACCGTTGCCGGTCCCCGAGAGGGTGCCCTCGATCGTCACGGGAGTGCCGTAGGGGACGGGGTTCGGGGCCCCCAGGATCGCCAGCGACAGCGGGACCTTCAGCGTGGTGAACGTTCTGTCTTTGCCGCTCTGGGCGCCCGCGCTGTTGAGCGCGACGAGCCGGTAGTGATAGACGGTCGCAGGCTGAAGCCCCGTGATCTGCGCGCTCACATGGACCGGGCTCTGGCCAGCGGCCACGCCGCCGATCAGCGTCTGCTGCCCATAGGCCTTGGTCGGCCCGTATTGGAAATAGTAGGTGGTGCTCTGGCCGTTCGGGTCGAGCGTCCCGTTCAAAGTCGCGCTGCTGTAGGTGACCTGGGTCGCCGCGCCGGTGTCGACGGTGGGCCCCGCCGCCCAGGCGCTCTGGACAGACGCGCAGAGTACGAGCGCAGTCAGGCCGGCGGGCAGGATCAGCCTCGCCGCTCCCGTCGGTAGGCGCCGGCCGCGCCATCCTGCTCTGCTCGCCCTCATGGCAGCCCAATTACCCGCTGGCGTGCCTGGCTAACGCGGGCAGGGCGCGAGCGCCGGTGCGGCGCTAGGCTCCGGTGCCCGGGAAACTGTCAGAGGAGACGCATAGAGCATGTTCGTGTTTAGAGCCGCCGTCGTCGGTGCCGGAACGATGGGTGGACAGATCGCGCAGACGATCGCCGCCGCCGGGATACCCGTTGTCCTGAAGGACATAAACGAGGAGCTCGTGCAGGCCGGCCTGCAGGAGGCACGCAACGTCACCAGTGGGCAAGTCTCAAAGCTCGCCGAGAAGGGCAAGATCACCTCTGAGCAGGCGCAGGAGCAGATCGAGGAGATCCTCGGGCGCATCCATGGCACCACCACCTATGAGCAGTTCGGGGATGTCGATTTCGTGGTCGAGGCTGTGCCCGAGCGCATGGAGATAAAGCAGACGGTGTTCGCCGAGCTCGACGCGGTCACCCCCGGGCACGCGATCCTCGCCTCTAACACGTCCTCGCTGTCGATAACCGAGATCGGCGAAGCGACGCTCCGGCCAGAGCAGGTCGTCGGCTTTCACTACTTCTACCCAGCCTCGATCATGCCGTTGATCGAGATCGTCGAAGGCGAGGACACCTCCGCCGAGACCGTGGCCGGCGCCGTCACGTTCGCGCAGGCGATCCGCAAGCAGCCGATCACGTGCATGGAGGTGCCGGGCTTTGTCGTTAACCGCATCCTGAATTCCGGGATCTCCGAGATATGGCGCGAGCAGGAGCAGAAGGGGCTTTCGATCAGGAAGATCGACGAGGGCGTTGGCGCCGCGAACGTCGTGCCGATGGGCCCTTACTTCCTCGTCAACCTGCTCGGGCTCGACACGGTGCTGCATGTCGCCGAGCATCTAGCGGAGTCATACGGAGACGAGCGCTTCTACGTGCCCCAGGGGATGAAGAGGCTCGTCTCGGAAGGCAAGCTCGGGGCCAAGACCGGCGGCGAGGGCTTCTACAACACCCAAGGGGAGCCGAACATCGAGGGCGAGCACGAGCCGGACGTCGCCGAGCTCGTGGAGCTCCTGACGCTGAAGACGTTCCTCGAGGCATGCCTGGTGCTCGAGGAGGGCGTCGCCACCCACCGCGACATCGACTTCGGGCTGATGGCGGGCGCCGGCCTCGACCCGCGCAGGGGTCTGCTGCCGCCGTTCATGAAGGCCGACATCGAAGGCCTCGACACGGTGCTCGAGCGCCTACAGCAGGCCGCCGAGCGCCACGGCGAGCGGTTTGAGCCGCCGACGATTCTCAGGCGCATGGTCGCGCAGGGGAGGCTTGGGCAGAAGCACGGCCAGGGCTTCTACGCCTACCCGCAGGCCGATCCAGAGCAGCCGGCGGAGGTCGTCAAGCTCGAGACCAGGGGCGACGGCGTCGCGATCGCGTGGCTCGCGAACGGGCAGATGAACTCGATCTCACCGCAGGTCATCGAGGACCTCGGCAAGGTGTGGGAGACAGCGAAGCAGGCCGGTGTCCGTGCGCTCGTCATAGCTTCCTCCAACCCTTTCCTCTACTCGGCGGGCGCCGACATCAAGGCGTTCACCTCGATGGACGAGACGGCGGGCGCGGAGCTCATCAACACCGCCCACGCGCTCTTCCGCGAGCTCGGCTCAGACGGCATCGCGACCGTCGCCGCGGTGAACGGCCTGGCGTTTGGCGGCGGCTGCGAGCTAGCGATGGCGTGCGACGTGCGGATCGCCGCACGCTCGGCGCTGTTCGGCCAGCCCGAGATCAAGCTCGGGATCATCCCGGGATTCGGCGGCACGCAGCGCCTGCCGCGCCTCGTCGGAGCCAACAAGGCGCTGGAGATGAACCTGATCGGGGACCCCGTACTCGCCAGCGACGCGTTCGAGTTCGGGCTCGTCAACCGCGTCGTCGAGGACCACGAGCTGCTCGACACGGCGCTCGCGTGGGCGCGCAAGCTAGCCGCGCAGGCGCCCGTCGCCGTCGCGCAGATCAAGCGTGTCAGTGCCACCGGCGGTGACCTCGACGAGGGCATCGAGGCGGAGAAGCAGGGCTTCGCGACCGCCTTCGGTAGCGCCGACGCCAAGGAGGGAATCTCCGCTTTTCTGGGCAAGCGCGCCCCCAGCTGGGAAGGCCGCTGAGCGGTGGCCAACACGCTGGCCGCGGACGCGGTAGCGGCGCTGGCGGAGCTCATCCTCGGCGCGAGGTCGGTCGTCGCGTTGACCGGAGCGGGCATCTCGGTCCCATCTGGGATACCGGACTTCCGCACTCCCGGGAGTGGCCTGTGGCGCAACGTCGACCCGATCGAAGTTGCCCACATCGACGTGTTCCGCTCTGACCCGGTGCGTTTCTGGCGCTTCTACGGGCAGCGCTTCGCGACGCTCGCCAGCAAGCAGCCCAACGCCGCCCACCGGGCGCTTGTGGAGCTCGAGCGGGCTGGCATGCTCCAAGCCGTGATCACCCAGAACATCGACACGCTGCACCGCAAGGCCGGCACCGGCGAACTGCTCGAGGTGCACGGCTCGATCGAGCGCTGCGCCTGCCCGGACTGCGGCAAGCAGGTCCACCTGCAGGACGTCAGGCGGCGCATCGAGCTGGCCGAGGACGGCGTGCCGCGCTGCTCCGATTGCGTAGCGGCGCTGAAGCCCGGCGTCGTACTCTTCGGCGAGCTCTTGCCCGCCAGCGAGATGAGCCGTGCGCAGGAACTGTGCGCCGACGCGGAGGTGCTGCTGTGCATAGGCACCTCGCTCGAAGTGCACCCGGTCGCCGGGCTGCCGCTCTTGACAGATCGCGCTGGCGGCCGGGTGGCGATCATCACCAAGGGCCCCACCCCCCTCGACGAGCGCGCCGTCGTGCGCCTCGGCGGCGAGGTCGAGGAGGAGCTCTCAGCGCTCGCCGCAGAGCTGAAGGCCGCCTGACTGGTCCGCCGGAGAGGGCCTCACGCGGGAAGGCGGGCGATCGAGAGCAGGTACTCCGCCCGTGCCCGGAAGCGGCCGTCGTGTGACTCGTTGACGGAGCCGTAGAGCTCGAGAAGCTGGCTGCGGGCCTCCTCGTAGCGGCCTTGTGGCTCGAGCATCGCCTTCGCGATCATCGCCGGTCCGAGCAGCCGCTCGTCTTCCTCGACGATCGCCTCAGCCGAGTCGTGCTCGAAGACCACCTCCCGGCGCTCGATGCAGAGCTCCCCGCCCGGCGTACCTAGGAGGGCGCGCACGTGCTCCTCCTCGCCCCACTTCACCGGCGACTGGAACTCCGGGGGCGGGGGAGGCATGAAGGAAGAGTTCAGCGCGAACATCCTCCCGATCAGGCCGTCAGGGGTCCACGCCGTGACGGCGATCATCCCGCCGGGGCGCGTCACCCGCAACAACTCCCTGGCCGCCTGCTCGTGGTGCGGGGCGAATATCACGCCGAAGCAAGAACTCACGCGGTCGAAGGAGCCATCGCCGAACGGGAGCGCCTCGGCGTCGCCCTCGACGAAGTCGACTTTGACATCGGCCTCCCGTGCCCGGCGGCGCGCAACCTCCAGCAGCTCTGGCGTGAGATCCAATCCGCTCACCTTTGCTCCCGTCCTGGCCGCGGGGATCGAGACGTTGCCCGCTCCCGTCGCCACGTCGAGCAGCTCGATGCCCGGGCCGGCTCCGAGCCGCTCCACGAGCAGCTCTCCGACCGACCTGATCCTGCGCGCGATCTGGGGGTAGTCGCCCATCGCCCACATCGTCCGCTGCCCCTGCTTGAAGGCGTCTCTGTCCAGGCTCACCCCAACGACCCCCTTGTGTGTCCGCAACCCTCGACGGTGTCGAGCTACCCACCTATCTCTACGCCTTCCAGACGTCCCGAAAGTCCCTTGGCGAACTGGTTCAGGGGCGTGTGCCGGCGCCGGCTGACGATACACCCATCGGCGAGCCAGCAAGCCCTACAGGGGCTGTCTGCCGGTGAACCCAGCCGCGGTGCGTGCCCGCAATGCGGCCTCCAGGCGGCCGAGGGCTTTGGCTAGGAGCTCCTCCGGCCCGCCTGGGAGGTCCGGCAGCTCGCCGGCGAGCACGCTGCGCGCGGCCTCGCTCACGCCTTCGTGAAGGCTCGCCAGCTCCCGCAGGCGCTCACCCAAATCCGCCGGCCCCTCAGCCGGCAGCTCGCGCAGCGCGGCAGAGAGCGCCCGGTCGAGCTCGAGTGCGGCGTGCGCAGAACGACCCTGGTCAAGATCGGCGCGGGCTCTGAGCGCAAGCTCCTCGCACAGCAGCCCGTCGTCGCGGCCGCCGAGCAGCTCAACCAGGCGCTCCTGCGGTCGCAGCGCCGCCACCCGGCGGCGTCTGGGCGACCTCGTCGGCTTGAGCTCGCGTGCGTGGCTGAAGCGCCCTTCGGCGAGCTCGTGGCCCTTGCCCCAGCCGACACGGGTCACGCTCGCCTGGGCGGGGGAGACCTCGTGTGTGTAAGGGTCGGCCTCGGCGATACGCTGCGCGAACAGCAAACGGTCGAGCACGACTGTCGGCCGCATGGCGTGGAGCTCCTCGTCGAGCCCGCCGAGCCAGCTGCGGGCCTGCGACTCGCTGGCGAGCGGAGCCGGGTCGATGATCGTCACGCGCGTAATCGGCACCGGGGCGGCGGGCTGGTCGACGCGCCCGGCGCCCCGACCCGGGCGCCGCCGCTGCGCCGCGATAGTGGTGAGCACCACGATGTGCTCGATTTCCCCGGCGGAGTTGCGCAGCAGGTAACGGCCGTCCGCCGGCCCGAGTTTCCATGGGAACTCCATCTGCGTGAACAAGAAAAGCTGGTCTGCCACGAATGCACCGTATCCTTCCTGGCCCACGCTTGACGACGAACAGGAGCGCCAGATGCCCAACGCAAACGCACCCCAAGGCCTGAAGGAGCGGCTCACCTACAGCGCGGAGGAAAGGCTGGGGCGCGCGCTATCGGAGCTGCTCGACAACCCGCTCCTGACCGGCGCGATCGGCCGAGCGTTCGACGCCCGCGAGCGGGCGGCGCAGGCGCAGGAGCTCGCGATGGGAGCGCTGAACATCCCGTCGGCCGCCGACATCGAGCGCCTGACGCGCAGGCTGCGCTCGATCTCCCAGCGGCTGGAGGGAATCGAGGACGCCATTCACCGGCTCGATCGCCCGCCGGCGACGCAGAGCGTGGAGGCTCGCCTCGAGGGAATCGAGCAGCAGCTGAAGGAGCTGACCGGGCTGGTCGCGCAGCGGCACGACCAGCCGGCGACGCAGAAGCGCGCGAGCGCCACCAAGCGATCCTCCGCGAAGCCAAAGACAGCCGGCTAGCGCCAGCGCGGCGCCCCCGACAGGTAGGGCCAGCCTCCCGCTAACAGGCGAGCGCCTGCAGCGCAAGGCGCCCCATCGCCTCAGCCGCGGCGAGCAGCCGTTCGTCTGAGATCCGCTCACGGGCGCCTTCGCCGTCAAAGGTGTCCGACACCGTCAGCACACAACCGACCTGGATGCCGCTGCGCTCACCCAGCGAGAACAGCGTCGCGGCCTCCATCTCCACAGCGAGCGCCCCCGCCGCGCGCCAGTCACGCTCACGCTCGGCGTCGTGCTCATAGAAGAGGTCGGTGCTCACGACCGCGCCCGCATGCGACTGTCGCTGCGGCTTTAGCCGCAGGAGCGCCTGGTTGATCTGCATGTCGGCGGCGATGCGCTCCGAGCGCCCGAGCCTGCTACTCGTACCGTCCGCCACGATCGCCTCGTGCGCGATCACCAGATCGCCAAGCGCCAGCTCCCCGCTGAGCGCTCCGCAGGTGCCGACCCTGATCGCCCGCCTAGCTCCGAGCACGATCAGCTCATGCAGCACGATCGCGGCGGACGGGCCGCCCATGCCGGTGCTCTGGATGCTCAACGGCTGACCGTCGATCGCGACGCCCGTGTAGCCCCACAGGCCACGGTGGTGGTTGAACATCAACGGCTTCTCGAGCAACAGCTGCGCCAGCTCCAGCGCCCGGCCCGGATCGCCCGGCAGCAGCACCCGCTCGGCGAGCTCGGCGGTAGGGCGTAGATGAAATGTTCGCTGGTCGCTCACCGGCTACGACTCTAGACTCTCAACCTATGACAGCGTCCTTTACAAGCCCCGCTGAATTCCGCGAAGTCATGGACAGGCTGTTCGCGATCATGAGCGAGGATCCGGAGATGGGCCCCGCGCTGCGGGACGCCGACGTGCCGCAGCGCTTCGAGTTCGAGGACCTCGACATGGTGATGAACGTCCGCGCCGCCCTCCCCGGCGAGCCGGGGAACCTTTACTGGGAGTGGACCGACGAGGTCGACTGGAAGCCGAAGGTGCGGATGAAGATGTCCTCGGAGATCGCCAACCGCTACTTCCAGGGCAAGGAGAACGTGGCGCTCGCGATCGCCAGGCGACGAATCAAGACCGGGGGAGACATCAAGGCGGCGCTCGAGCTGATCCCGATCACCAGGCCCGTCTACGCCCACTACAGGGAGATCATCAGAGCGGAGTACCCTCATCTCGAGGTCTGAGCAGATGAGTGCGACGGCGCAGGTGCTCGCGGACGCCCAGGCCGAGCAGGCTCCACAGCCCACGCTCTCCCAGGTCGCGGAGCGCGCCGGCGTATCGGTGAGCACCGTGCGGCGCTGGGTCGGCGAACGGCTCGTGCCGCAGTACGAGGGGAACTGGACCGCGGCGGCCGCCGCCCAGGTGCGCATCGTCGCGCGGCTGCGCGCCCGTGGCCACACGCTCGGCGAGATCCGCCAGGCGGTCGACAGCGGCGCGCTGGCGGGCTACATCGACGACTTGCTGGCACCTTCGCAAGGCGGCTACAACCTGCAGCAGGCAGCGCGCGTGACAGGCCTGGAAGCCGCCCTGATCCAGCGTCTGTACACCGCGATGGGGTTCAGCACGCTCTCGCTCGACGCTCTCACCGAGCAGGACATCGAGATCCTGCGCTACGCCGAGCAGGCCCTGCAGCTCGGGCTGCCGCTCGTCGCGCTGCTGCAGATGCTGCGCGTGTATGGGCAGGCGCTCGCCCAGATCGCCGACGCCGAGGTCCGGCTGTTTCACATCTATGTGCACGAGCCGATGATGCGCGACGGGGTGCCCGGCTTGCAGATCGCCGAGGCGATGACCGGGCTGGTCAGTCGGCTCTTGCCGCTCGCCTCGCCTTTCATGGATTATGCGCACGGGCGCTACCTGGGGCACTTCATCGAACAGGACGTGATCGGGCACATGGAAACCGACATGGCCCAGCACGCGCCCGACCTCGGGCGGGTGCGCGTCGGCATCGCCTTCGCCGACCTCGCCGGCTACACGCGCCTGACCGAGGAGCGCGGCGACGAGGAGGCCGTCGGCATGGTCGAGCGCTTCGTCGAGGCGGTCGAATCTACCCTCCCGCACGACGCACGGGTGATCAAGACCCTCGGCGACGAGGTGATGGTCGTCGGGCCCGACCCGGTGGCGCTGATCGAATGGGCTGTGGACTTCCAGCGCAACTACCCGACCGACACCCCGCCGCCGCGCATCGGCATCCACTGCGGCGAGGTGCTCTACCGCGACGGCGACTACTACGGGCGTGAGGTCAACCAGGCGGCCAGGGTCGTCGCCAGGGCGGCCGGCGGCGAGGTGCTCGCGACCAGGGCGGTCGCCGAGTCCGCGACGGCGGTCGAGCGGTTGCGGTTCGACCTGATCGGCGAGATCCGCCTGAAGGGCTTCTCCGAGCCGACCGAGCTCTATCTGGCGCTGCCGTCAGACGTCTAGCCGACGCGAGCGACATGAGCTCGAGCGATCCTCCCGACGCGCAGCGGCAGACCCGGCCGGTGGTCGAAGAGGTCCGTGCGCTCGTACGCGACGGGGGACTGCTCTCGGGTGAGCGGAGCGTGATCGTCATGCTCTCCGGGGGGCGTGACTCGGTCTGCCTGCTGGACGTGTGCGTGACGCTGTGCGCAGTGCAGCGCCTGACTGCGCTGCACGTCAACTACGGCCTACGCGAGCAGGCGCGCGAGGAGGAGCGCTACTGCGAGCAGCTGTGCGAGCGCTACGACGTGGCGCTGCAGGTGGTGCGTGCCCCGCAGGCGCCCGCGGGCAACCTACAGGCGTGGGCGCGCAAGCTCCGCTACGATGCGGCTGAGCGCGCGGCGCGCGCCCGCGGCGGTGTTTATGCGACGGGGCACACCGCCACCGACCAGGTCGAGACGATCCTCTACCGTCTGGCGGCCTCGCCGGGGCGGCGCGCGCTGCTCGGAATGCCCGCGAGGGAGGAGCCGTTGATCAGGCCGCTGCTGGGCGTCACGCGCGAGCAGACCGCCGCCTACTGCGATGCGCTCGGTCTGCGCTGGTATGACGACGAGAGCAACGACAGCGACCGCTACGCGCGCGGGCGCGTCCGTCGCGGGCTGCTGCCGGCGCTGCAGGCGATACACCCCGCCGCGCTGTCGAGCGTGCTGCGTACCGCGCAGCTTTTGCGCGAGGAGACCGAGCTACTCGAGGGGCTCGTCGAGCGCGAGCTCGACGGCCGCCAGACGATCTCGATCGAGCGCCTGCGAAGCCTGCCGACGGCGCTGGCGCGGCTAGTCGTGGTGCGCCTGGCCGAGGACGCTGCCCGGGACTTCGTCCCGCAGGCCGGCGGCCGCGTCAAGGAGATCCTCGAGCTAGCCGACCGCGGCAGACGCTCACAGCTTCACATCGGCGGCCTGGTCAGCGCCGTAGTCGAGGAAGGCGCTCTGCGCATGGTCAAGATCGAGCCGCACTACCCGTCCTCGCGCGATCACTAGACTTCGAGCGGTGTTCAGCCCTGAGACCGGTGCGCGTCCGCTAGCAGACGGCGCGAGCAGCACCGCCTCTGAGATCGGCGAAGTGCTCGTCAGCGAGCAGGACCTGCAGCGCCGCGTACGCGAACTGGGACAGGCCATCTCGCGCGACTACGAGGGACGCCGCCTGCTGCTCGTGGGGGTGCTCAAGGGCGCGGTGTTCTTCCTCTCCGATCTCATGCGCTATATCGACATTCCTGTCGAGGTGGACTTCATGGCGGTCGCCTCCTACGGCTCGGCGACCGACTCCTCCGGTGTCGTGCGGATCCTCAAGGACCTCGACATCGCGATCGAGGGGCGCGACGTGCTGATCGTCGAGGACATTGTCGACTCGGGCCTGACGCTGCAATACCTGCTGCGCAACCTCGGCTCGCGCAACCCCGCCTCGCTCGAAGTGTGCGCGCTGTTGACCAAGCCCGAGCGGCGCAAGGTCGAGCTGCCGACCCGCTACATCGGCTTCGAGGTGCCAAACCAGTTCGTCATCGGCTACGGCTTGGACCACGGTGAGCGCTACCGAAACCTGCCCTACGTCGCCGTATTGCAGCGGTAGCCGAGCGCACGCAGCCCGCCGGAGAGCCAGGCTTGCCATGGTACGCTGAAGATCGCCGGCACTGATCTCAAGTACTGGCGCAGTCACTAGGATGCCTTCATGAGCCGTTTCATCAAGAGCGCTGCGTTCCCGATCGCGATCGTCCTCGTGCTGGCGTTCTTCGCCTCGAAGTTCCTGGTCTCGGGCTCGCCCAACCCGCACCCGCACACCTACCAGACGCTCGTCACGAGCGACATCCCGGGTCACAGGGTTGAATCCGTCGACATCAAGAACAAGGGCAGCGTCGTCGAAGTCAAACTGACCAACAAAGAAAAATATGAAACGGGCTTCGTCCCGCAGGCTGTGCCGGAACTGATCAAGCAGCTCAACGAAGCCAAGGTCGCCTACAACATCGAGTCGGACAAGACCTCGATCTGGCCGTCGCTTTTGACCTACATCCTGCCGCTGGTCTTGATCCTCGGCTTCTGGTTCTTCCTCATCAACCAGGTTCAGGGCGGCGGCTCGAAGGTCATGTCGTTCGGCAAGTCGCGCGCCAAGCGCATGTCGGCCGACTCGCCGAAGATCACCTTCCGTGACGTGGCGGGCGTGGATGAGGCCGTCGAGGAGCTGCACGAGATCAAGGAATTCCTCGAGAACCCCAAGAAGTTCCAGGCGCTGGGCGCCAGGATCCCGACCGGCGTCCTGCTCTACGGCCCGCCCGGCACCGGCAAGACGCTGCTCGCGCGTGCCGTCGCGGGTGAGGCGGGCGTGCCGTTCTTCTCGATCTCAGGCTCGGACTTCGTCGAGATGTTCGTCGGTGTTGGCGCCTCCCGCGTCAGGGACCTGTTCGAGCAGGCCAAGCAGAACTCGCCGTGCATCATCTTCATGGACGAGATCGACGCCGTCGGGCGTCACCGCGGCGCGGGCCTCGGCGGCGGCCACGACGAGCGCGAGCAGACCCTCAACCAGCTGCTGGTGGAGATGGACGGCTTCGAGGCGAAGGACAACATCATCATGATCGCGGCCACCAACCGGCCCGACATCCTCGACCCGGCGCTCTTGCGTCCCGGTCGCTTTGACCGCCAGATCGCGGTTGACCGCCCCGACCGCAAGGGACGCGCGAAGATCCTCGAAGTCCACACGCGCGGCAAGCCGCTGGCGAAGGTGATCGACATCGACGCGCTCGCCGGCCAGACCCCCGGCTTCACCGGCGCTGACCTGTCGAACCTGATCAACGAGGCGGCGCTGCTCGCCGCTCGCACCGGTCAGCGCGAGATCGGGCAGGACGAGCTCGAGGAGGGGATCATGCGCGTGATCGCCGGCCCGGAGAAGAAGACGCGAGTGATGAGCGAGAAGGAGCGGCTGATCACTGCCTACCACGAGATGGGCCACGCGATCGTCGCGCATTTCCTCGAGCACTCAGACCCCGTGCACAAGATCTCCGTCATCTCTCGTGGCCAAGCGCTCGGCTACACGATCTCGATGCCCCAGGAGGACCGTTTCCTGACCACCCGCGCGGAACTCAACGACACGATGGCGATGACGCTCGGCGGGCGCGCCGCGGAGGAGATCGTCTTCAGCGAGATCACGACGGGCGCCTCCAACGACCTGGAGAAGGTCACCGCCACCGCCAAGCAGATGGTGATGCGCTTCGGCATGAGCGACAAGCTCGGCCCGCGCGTCTTCGGTCACGAGCACGGCCAGCCGTTCCTCGGCCGCGAGTTCTCGACCGAGCCGGACTACTCCAACGAGATCGCCCGCGAGATCGACGACGAGGTCAGGCGCATCGTTGAGTCCGCGCACCGGCGCGCGACAGAGATCCTGACAGAGCGCCGCGAAAACCTCACGACCCTGTCTGAAGTCCTGCTCAAGCGCGAGACGATCGAGAAGGAGGAGTTCCTCGGCCTGCTCGCCGGCAAGAGCGAGGAGGAAGTGTTCGGGCCCGAGGAGACCAAGCCCGAGCTCGACGCTCCACCCGCCACGCCAGCGGACCGTCCCGGGCGTGAAGCGCCGCGACCGCTGCCCAGGCCTGGTCTGGCCGGCGGGGCCGCCGAGATGCGCTCGAGCGGCCCGCGGCGGCCAGAAATCATCTGAAAGATCCAGCTCGAGGGCGTCTCCCGTCCAGTCCCTCGCCGCGGCGAGGGCTGGTGCGAGCCGTTCCCGCGCGGAGAGCCATAGCATGACTTTCGATATGGCGCCCAGCTTTCAGGTGATGGGGATCATCAACGTCACCCCAGACTCGTTCTCAGACGGCGGGCTGTTCCTCGACCGGGACGCCGCGGTCGCACACGGCCTGCAGCTCGTCGCGCAGGGCGCTGACATCCTCGACATCGGTGGGGAATCGACACGTCCGGGCTCTGAGCCGGTCTCTCTGGAGCAGGAGCTTGAGCGCGTCATTGGGGTGGTCGACGCTCTCGGCGCCGCGCTCGAGGCCCCGCGCATCTCGATCGACACACGCAAGGCGGCGGTCGCCCGCGCCGCGCTCACCGCCGGAGCGAGCCTCGTCAACGACGTCAGCGCGCTGCGCTCAGACCCCGCGATGGCCGGGGTCATCGCCTCGGCCGGGGCGGAGTGCTGTCTGATGCACATGCAGGGCGAGCCCCGCACGATGCAGGCCGACCCACGCTACTCAGACGTCGTCGACGACGTCAAGGCGTTTCTGGAGGAGCGTCTGCGCCACGCTGTCGAAAGCGGCATCGACGAGCAGCGCATCATGCTTGATCCCGGTATCGGCTTCGGCAAGACCGTCGCCCAGAACCTTGAACTGCTACGCCGCCTGGATGAGCTCTGCGCGCTCGGCAGGCCGATCCTGATTGGCCCCTCACGCAAGAGCTTCATCGCCCGCACGCTCGCCGAGGCCGCCCCGCACGCCAGCCAGCCCCCGCCGGAGGAACGCCTCGCGGGCACGATCGCGACCTGCGTGATCGCGCTCGAGCGAGGCGCTCGCGTCTTCCGCGTGCACGACGTCACCCCGGTTCGCGACGCGCTCGCCGTGGCGGCTGCTACGTTGAGCGCCTGATGGACAGCGAGCAGCCCGAGCGGCCGGAGGATCAGGGGTCCGGCGAGCACTTCGACTTCGGCGGCCACCAGCACGGCGGGGGTGAGCGCGAGGATCCCCAAGGCGATGGCGGCGAGCGCCAGGAAGAGCACGAGCTCGAAGAAGACGATCTCGGCGAGCACGACGAGTCGCGTGAGTCGGTAACGATCGAGATCACTGGCCTATCGCTGTACACCCATCACGGTGTCAGCGAGGCGGAGCGCGAGATCGGCCAGCGGCTGGTGCTCGACATACGCCTGGACATCGGCGAGTCTGACGCCACCGTGACCGACCGGCTGGAGGACACAATCGACTACGCCGAGGTGTGCCAGCTCGTGGCGCTGGTTTGCCAGCAGCGCTCTCACAAGACGCTCGAGCGGCTGTGCTCGACGATCGCCGACCGCCTGCTGGTCGACTACGAGCTAGAGGGCGTGTGGGTCAAGGCCGCCAAGCCCGAGCCGCCGATCCCGCTCGCCGTCGAGGAAGTCTCGGTCGAGATCTGGCGCGAGGCGTCCGAATAGCGGCGCGCGGATGAGCGATCGCGTCGGCCTACTCGGTCTGGGCTCGAACGTCGGTGAGCGGCGCGCTCACCTGCAAGACGCCGTCGGGGCGCTCGCCGAGCGCGGCATCGAGGTGCTCGCCTCATCCTCGGTGTATGACACCGACCCGGTCGGCGAGGTGACAGACCAACCGAGCTTTTTGAACGTTTGCCTGCGAGTGAGTACGGGTCTTGACCCGCTGCAGCTGCTGGAAGTGGCGAAGGGAATAGAGCACGCCCTGGGACGCCGCGACGGCGTCAGGCACGGCCCGCGGGTGATCGACATCGACATCCTCGCGCTCGGTGATCTGCAGTTCTCGCACGAGCGGATTTCGATTCCGCACGAGCAGCTCTTGCAGCGGCGCTTCGTGCTGATCCCAGCGCTCGAGCTCGACTTTCAGATGACGCTGGCGGATGGCAGCATCCTCGCCGACGCGCTTGCGCGGCTGCCTGTGAGCGAAGGCGTCCGCTGGGCCGGCCCGCCGCTCGAGGTCTAGAGCGACCGGGAAGGATCACCCGCAGTGGGGGTCTTGAGCTTTTCGAAGGCCTAAACCCACGTTCACAGGAGACCCCAATGATCAGAGCAGATGTTCGCGTGCTCGGCGTCGGTTGCGCCGCGGCGCTCGCCTTCGCCGGATGCGGCTCAAGCGGCAAATCGAGCAGTTCGAGCACCTCCAGTCCAGCCCCCGGCGCCTCGGTCAACGCCTCCAGCGGCGGGCAGACAGCCGCGAGCACCGGCCAGCCCGCGGTCGCTGTCGCCACCAAGCGTGCCGGCAAGCTGGGCGAGATCCTCGACGCCGGGCCGAAGAAGCTGACCGTCTACCTGTTCGAGGCCGACAAGCAGGGCCAGTCGGCGTGCCAGGGCGCGTGCGCGCAGGCATGGCCGCCGGTCACCACTAGCGGCGCTCCACACGCGATGGGCGGCGCGCTCGCAAGCGACCTCGGCGTGATCACCCGCCCGGATGGCACCAAGCAGCTCACCTACAGGGGCCACCCGCTGTACTACTTCATGAAGGACAAAGACGCGGGCGACTCCTACGGCGAGGGCGTGAACGCCTTCGGCGGCGGGTGGTACGTGCTCAACGCCAAGGGCGCCAAGGTAGACCTCTCCTAGCTCGGAAGAGAGATGGTCGAAATAGAGGGGTCCGTCCCGCGTGCGGGACAGACCCCTCTATTCTCGACTCTA
Source organism: Solirubrobacteraceae bacterium (assembly GCA_025451035.1). Classification (GTDB taxonomy): domain Bacteria; phylum Actinomycetota; class Thermoleophilia; order Solirubrobacterales; family Solirubrobacteraceae; genus Palsa-744. The sequence continues at coordinate 2,215 of JANWLE010000039.1, read as the reverse complement.
TTCTCGAGCTACCCCGTCGGCCGGGGTTCTCCGCACGTCGGTTCAGTGGACGACGATCTTGCCCTTCATGCCCAGCGAGACGTGGATCGTGCAGTGGTAGTTGAACGTGCCTTTGCGCGTGAAGCGCACCGTGAACGACCCCCGCGACATGGTCCGCGATTTGAAGCCGGAACCTGTGACGTTGTGCCGCGTGGAGCCGTCACGCCACTGCCAGGTGACGCTATCGCCGCGTTTGATCGACAGGTTGGCGGGATGAAAGGCGATGTTCTTGAGCGTAACCGTGTGGGTGGAGGCGCTCCTCCCACCGCCGAACGCGGTCGCGGGAATCGCGACGGCGAGTGTCGCCGCGAATGCCACCAATGCCATGCGTCCCTTTGCGCTGAACCGCATATCGAGCTCCTTGTCGTTAGCCTCTGCTGTGAAAGATCCCGGCGACGCGCGAAACCTTCCCGCCGGCAGGCGAAAACTGTCGGCGAGCCGTTAGGCCCCGGTCTCCCGGCCTTTCCAGCTAGCAAGCGCAAGCAGCGTCGCGTCGTCCATGCCACGGCCGGAGACCACACACAGGTGGCCGCCGCGGCGCCAGGTGACCGTGGGCACGCCGTTCATGCTCAATGACCTGAACGGGGTGCCGTCCCGCCAAGTGACGCTGCCGCCCGTCGTGTTCGGTGCGCCACCCGCGAGGATCGCGTAGCCGACCCGCAGGTGCCGCTCGTTTTCGTAGAAGACTGTCGTGACGCTGCGGCCAGCCACCCGGTCGACGCGGATGCCGGTGCTGCGCCAGCCTATGTGCCCGCCCCAGTAGGGGAACGCGACACCCTGCACGGAGACGGCCAGCTTGCTGTTGTCGACGGTGCTCTCGGTCGGGGCGGGCGCCGTCGCGCTCGCCAGCGTGAGTGCGGAGATCTGCGTGAGGTTGGGGACGTGAGCTGACCCCGAGCCGAGCACGAGGACGATCACCGTCGAGGCGGCCGCGAGAGCCGCCCCGAGCGCGCCGCCTAGAGCGAATGGTCGTATCGGCGCCCGCGCGGGGGCGGGCGCCGCTCGGGTCGCGGCGATCCGCTCGTGCAAACGAGCGGGCGCCGTGACGTCAACCGCGCGGATCAGCTCGACCGCGCGATGCTGCGCCGCGAGCGTCGCCTGCAGCTGCGGCGAGCTGCGCACGCTTGCAAGCAGCCTCTCGCGGCGCTCGGGCGGGAGCGACCCATCCGCTAGTGCGGCGAGCTCTGACTCTGTGGGTGACCGGTCGCTCATTGCTCTTCTCCACTAAACAAGACTCCGCTGGCCTTGTTCAGTTCCCGCGCGGGAGGACTGATTCTCTGCGGTTTGCTTGCACCGGTCAGGGGCGGTGTGGCGGACTGTGCTGCTTGCGTGCCTTCGAGGCGCATAACCACCTGCTTGCGCGCACGAAAGACGCGCGTGGTGATCGTGCCCTCGCGTACGCGCAGCGCCCGGGCCGCTTCGCGGTAAGAGAGGCCGAGCACGTCGACCGCGACCAGCGCCAGGCGAAAATCATCCGACAGGGTGGCGATCGCGTCATACAGCGCGTGGACTTCCACTGCCTGCTCGGGCAGCGCCGTCGGCTTCGGGTCGGCCGCGACGACCTCATCCAGCGTCGCGGCGGTCACCGGTCGGCGGCTGGCTGTGCGCCTGCTGGTCAGAAAGGTGTTGCGCAGCACGCGCATCAAGTAGGACAGATCGTCGTCGGAGCGCAGCACGCGTGGACGAGCTAGCACACGCGCGAACGTCTCTTGGACGATGTCCTCAGCGTCCTCGCGCGAGCCGCACAGCGCCCATGCCGCCCGATACAGGCGGTCTATGTGCGTGCTGAGCGACTGCGGATCGAGGGTGCGCATAAGTCGACTGGGCGGCCGCCGCGCCACCGCTAGATGCTCGGGGCCATCCTGCGACTGTAGCGCTGTCGAGGGAGCAAGGCCATTTCCGGGAAGGATCGCGGCGCGGCGGCGTCAGGACAGGTAAGTGGCACAGGCACCGGTGGGGTGGGGCCAGTTGGCCCCAGACTGTCGAGCGGGTGCGGTGGGGCCGTCGGCCCCGGACTGTCGAGCGGAAAGGCGGGCTGACGGGTGAGAAAGACAAAAGGCAGCTTCCCCTCAAGGCGCCATTTGCTGCTGGCGGCCGTACTCGGTGCTGCGCTTGCGGTGCTGCCGGGGGTCGCTAGCTCTGAACCGTTGCTGGTTGAAGCGATCAACGAAGGCGG
>JANWLE010000038.1 GCA_025451035.1 Solirubrobacteraceae bacterium | reverse complement strand
GCGAGCGCCGCGTGCTGCTCGGCGTGCTCGGCTTCGCCGGCTGCCTGGGTGCCGTGATCTAGCTGCAGCAGGCGCTGGCTGGCCTGGGCGTGAGCGCTGATCAGCTCGTCGCACTCTTGGCGAACCTCGAGCAGCATGTACTCGAGGCTGGCATGCTCGGCTGTGAGCTCGTCGCTGGTACGGCCATTCAGTGCCTCTTCCAGCTCCGGTGCTTGCTGCTCGCCTTGTTCGGTGATGCGCTGCTCGAGGGCTGCGAGCTCCTGGCTGAGCGCCGCGCGGCGCGCCGACTGCTCCTCGACAGGTACGAGCTGCTCGATCGTTGTGCATTTAGCCTGACTCAGCAACGAGTGGAGCTGGCTTCTCGCTTGCGTGAGTTCGTCTTCGAGTTCGCGGGCCGTCTGCTGCTCGGCCTGCTTCGCTAGCTGCAATTGCGCGAGCTTCGCATGGTCGGCGAGTGCTGCTTCCAGGCGCCCGCGGAGCTCTCTGGCGGCGTCGACCGGCTCCCTACCGGAGAGGTCCGGTGCGAGGCCACTGCAGAGTTCAGCCGTCGCCTCGCCGAAAGCGGCATACGAGTTCTCGACGCGTTCGATCTGGCGTTCCAGCTCTTCGACGGCCAGACGCTTTGCGTGAATATCGGTGAGCGCCGCTATCTGTGCACGCGCCTGCGCGGGTGTCAGCTGACCGCTCAGTCCCAGCGGGTGCAGCGCCTGTGCCCAGCTGGTCTGCCAGGCCTCTAGCGCCTGGTCGCATGCCTGGTTGTGCGCTAGCGCCTCTTCCTGTGCTTTGAGCGCCTCCGCGGCTGCGCGGCGCAGACCGGCGTCTGTCTCGATCCGCGCCTGGATCTGCTCCAGCGCCTCACGTGCGTGCGTGCAAAGCGCGGCGAGGGGAAGGTTCTTTGCGGCGGGCGCGCCTGCGGCTCGACAGGCGGCCTGCAGTTCGAGCCGGGTCTTCTCGGCGTCTGTCGTGATCTTCTTTTCGCGCTCGCGATCGGCTGTCAGCTCGAGCTGGCTGGTGGTGAGCTGCTCATACCTTTCGCGCCAGGTGAGCATCGCGGCCGGCGTGGAGGGGGATAGCCCGCAGGCACTCCACTCTGTCGTCCACCGTTCAGCGAGGTCTTCGTGGTGCTTCGCGTTGGCTGCGAGCTTTTGCTCGACCTGCTCGAGCTGCTTGCTGAGCACAACCAGCTCGCCTGATGTCTGCGAATTGCGTGCCAGCGTGTCCGCCTGCTCTCGGGCGAGGTCGGCATGGCTGTCGGCTCGCACTATGAGCGTTCTCAGTCGGGTCGCTTGTTCACTCGCGCGAGCCAGCTCTCCTTTCGAGAGTGCTGTCTCGAGCGTGGTGAGGACCTGGTCGCGGTCAGAGCGAGCGTCAGCGAGCTGGCCGGCCAGGGCCTGAGCTCGATCTCCGCCGAGCGCACCGTGCTGGCGCTGGAGCTCGGCGGAACGCTCAGCCAACTGCTCTAGCTGGAGGGCGAGCTTGTGCTCGGTGTGATCGAGCGCCTGGAACTCCTTCAGATAGGAGCTGATCGTGGCTGCGGATGGAGGGTCGGGTTGGGTTTCGTCGAGCCTGGCGGGCGGGTTGAGATCCTCGGCCCGTCGCCGCAGCGCCGCGAGATCCCGCTCGATTCTCGCTAGCTGTGTTTCGGCTGCGCTGGCGCTAGACAAACTGGCGCTAGTCGCTTCAAGCCAACGGGCCAGCTCGCTCGGCTGCTCGGGCGGCTGTTGTTTTTGCGCGAGCGCGAGCTCTGCGCGCTCGCAGGCCTTCTTCACCTGCTCGAAGCGCTGGCGGCTAGCGCGTTGTTGCTCGCTGAGCGAGACGTACTGTTCCCCGAGGGTCTCGATCTCCTCGCGACTTTGCCCGTCGACCGCGGCGAGCACCGCCGCCGGTTGCGCCAGCGCCTTGAGAGCGGCTTGCTGCGCGTCTCTGAGGGCGTCGCGTTCGCTTGTCTGGGCCGGGCGCTCTCTCAGCGCGGACTCGTGCGTGTTCGCTTGGTCTGCGATGGCGCGGATCGCATCGGCGTGAACCAGGAGGTCCTGTGGCACCGTGAGCCCCTGGATCTCCTGCGCCTGGCGGTCGAGGTTTTCCTTGGTGCGCTTGAGCCTCTGTTCGGCGGAGGCGAGTCGCTCTGTGAGGAGCTTGCGCTGTTGCGGTGTATCGGGCTCGAGTTCAGGCACACCGTGGAGGTCTATGAGCTCGGCGAGCATCGAGCGTCGGTGTGCCAGCAGGCCCGCGACCGACTTCAGCCGTTCCAGCCTGCGCAGGTTGCGTTCCTGTTCGGCTAGACGGGTTTCGCTTGCCGCGCGTTCTTCAGCCAGTCGCTTTGCATCACGGCGCGCCTGGTCATACTCGCGTGGACGTACGGCCAGCTTGCGGGCCTGCTCACTATGCTCCCGGTAGGCGCGCAGCGCGGCGTTCAGCGGCGGCTTGCGTGCCTTCGCGTCGATGCTGAACAGGCCCTCGTGAGCTTCCTTGAGCTCGGTTACGATGCCCGCGAGGTTCCCCGTGCCGAGCGTGGCGCCGAAGAGCGAGATGCCTAGTTCGCCGCCGCCGTCGAGTAGACCTTGACCGCCCACGCGTAGCTGGTCCTGGTCGATGAGGAACAAACGCCGGTAGGCCGCCGGCTCGGTGCCGCCGAGCATCTCGCGCAGCACAGACTCCTCGACCGGCTCATCGTCCCCATCGCGCAGCGAGCTCTGGCGCCGCTTGACTCTGGTGAGCTCGATCGCCGCGCCGTCGCTGTCTTCGAGTAGGGCGCCTACCCGCAGACGGTCATAGGGGTGGGTGTGCGCGTCTGTAGTTTGGCTGGGGAAGCCAAACAGCAGCGCGTCGATCGCGCGTAGCGTCGTGCTCTTCCCAGCCTCGTTGGGACCGAGCAAGATGTGCAAGTCACAGGATTCCGGTTCCCCGAAATCGAGCAGCTCATCGGTAAACGAACCGTACGCGGATAGGCGCAGCTCTCGGAAGCGCACGCTAGAGAACCGCCTCTCCTGTCACCGGATCCAGTGCCAGCTCCAGGCGGGCGCTCGCGAGCTCGAGCGCCCGCGCAATGGCCGCGTCGTCGTGGTCGAGTATCGCCAGAGGCCCACGCTTGACGATTAGCGCCTCCGGCACGCGTGTGCGGATCTGCACGAGCATCGCTCTGAGTTCCGCGAGCGTCTGAGGGTCGCCCAAGACATCCTCCAGGGTGCTCTGCAGTTCGGGGTCCAGGTGGCGTTCACGGGCTTTGGTGGGGAGGGTGTTCACCTGTACCGCGCCGAGCCAGATGGCTTCGGGGGCCAGATCGTTGGCGAGGGCGATCAGCTCCGCGCGCACGCGGTCACCTTCGCCGAGCAGCCGGTTGTGGAGCTCGCTTTCGCCGACTAGCCGTAGACGACAGGCCAGCGGCCTGCCGCTGGCGGACGCGAGCATCTCGTCCAAACGGTGGCTGGCGGCGGCGTGCATCTCCTCGAAGGTCTTCAGTTGCGAACAGTCGACGTCTGCGACCGCCCAGCGCAGCACGTCGAAGGCGACCGGCTGCACCTCTGGCCGCTCACCGGGCTGCAACTCTACGACCAGGCCGCCCCGAGGTCCGCACTCGCGAACGCTGCGTCCCTGCACACACCCGGCGTAATGGGCTAGCGCCGGTTCCGCGACACGGCTCGGCTCATGAATGTGCCCGAGCGCCCAGTAGTCATAGCCGAGTCGCTCGAGGTCGTCCGGTGAGCACGGCGCGTACGGATCGTGCTCTGGATGTCCCGCCAGGCTCGTATGAAGCAAGCCGATGTTATGCAGTCCCGCGAGCGCGGGAGGGTAGGCGCTCGCGAGGTTCGCGCGAACCTCGCGACTAGCGAAACTCTGCCCGTGCACCGCGACGCCGAGATCCTCGAGCGCCACGGTCTGTGGCTGCTCGTGCGAAAGGACGGTTGTCCCGGCCGGCAGCGGTAGATCCCGGGAGATGACGCTCGCGGCGTCGTGATTGCCGCGGATCAGGATCACCGGTATGTCGGCCTCGCGCAAGAGGCTGAGCTGGCTTGCGAAAAACACCCCGGTACTGAAGTCTTGCCAGTCGCTGTCGTAGACGTCGCCGGCTATCAACACCATGTCGATTTGCTCGGTGAGCGCAAAGCGCACAGCGTTCACAAACGCTTCACGCGTACAGCTCATCACGGTCTGCGGTGCGCCATCATGCGCCGCCATGCCTCGCATCGGGCTGTCCAGGTGAAGGTCGGCTAGGTGAAGCACACGCACGACACCCATTGTGCCGATAGGGTCAGCTAGCAAGCCGGACGCCGTCTGTGTCGCACGCAAATAGCGCGGAAACCGGCGTGGCTCGCAGATCAGAGATGAGGTGAGCGGGCGCTAGCTCTAGTAAGGGAGTTCGCGGTCGCGAACGACCTCGCGTTCGGTTGGACCCGCGGCAGGTCCCGCTCTGCGTGGCGCCCACAGACCGATCCACAGCAGCGACAGCACGAGGCCCACGATGCCGACGATCATCAACACGAGCCCGACCGTCTGCAGGTCGATTCCGCTAACCGTGGCGGTCACCGCGTAGCGCAGAACTGCGCCTATAGCAACCAAGACGAGTGAAGTGCCAACCGTCATTGCCCATCTTTGTTACCCCAATGGCCGGAGGCTAATCATTGACTTCTGGGTGCGGAAGATCTGGCTTCAGCTAAGGAAGCTCTTCCACGCGCCACGGGATGGGTGACCCCGTTGGTCAGCTCGAGCGCTCAGCGACGGTATGGACATAGAGAGTGCCGCGCCTCTCTCCATCCAACCCCAGCTCGCAGATGGCTTCTCGCACGCCGGGGTACTCGGGGTGTGTGAAGTCGTCGAACACAATCATGGCCCCCGGGAGGAGTGCAGGGCGCCATGCGAGGACCTCGGCGATAGTCTCAGCCCGGTCGTGGGAGCTGTCGATATAGAGCAAGTCGACCGGACGCTCATCCCGCGGTCCGGAGCTGCCGGGTTCGGTCACCATTTCAATCCTTCGGCGAGCCTGGTTGTTTGCCAGCCTCAGGTAGTCCTCGCGCGGCTCACGCGCCAGGATGTCGTAGGTCACCACCTCCCGGCAGGGGTCGGCCAGCGCAAGCGAGACCGCGGTCCAGCCTGTCGCAGTTCCGAGCTCGACAACCCGGCGGCGATCTCGTGCCAACTCAAGCAGCACGCGCAAATCCGCCGGACGAGTCGCCGAGCGGAGCGTGAACAGGTCCCTGCGCCGGGACGCGAGGCGATGCGCGCGCCAGTGAAACCACGCAACCCTTGGTGGCAAAACACGCAGCCTGGCGGCCCTGCGCAATTCGGCCAGCTGACGCCGCAACCATGAGCCACGATCATCGCTGGTCATCGCCTCGAGAGTCTAGCTACGCATGAGCGGCTTCCTCGTGTAAGCGCGAACCAGAAGCGCAGCTCGTAGCCGGGTGCTGTCGCCAGCCCCTTGGTTGTATGGGTAGCGGGTAATACTGGTGCTCGAGGCGGGTGCTCTGGTCACTGCGAGGCGCGCCCTATAGCCCATGGGCGGTGTGCTTGAACTCGCGCGTACTCGACCGAGTGTCAGCTGGTGCCGTCTTTTCCTAGCGGGTAGGGCAATGGCGCGTCTTGGGTCATCTTCCAGGCACCGCCTTCGCTTTGCATCGGCATTACAAACTCTTGGGCATGCGGGCCGTAGAAAAGCGCGAACGCTGTCTTGCCATGGATTCTCAGTGCCGCCAGGCCATTGGTGAGGGGGTAGGCGCGTTCTGAAGCGGGACCTGTCAACAGCCCCTTCAGGGCCGCGCCGCAGCCAGCACGCTTTCCTTGGGAGTGCTTGGCGAAGCCTTCCAGCATGTGGAGGGTGGGACGGGCGAGATAGGAGCAGACACGTGACCATTCACCGCTGGCGCGCGCGTGTAGGAACGCCGCGAGCGCCGCGAGCGCGCGCTCCCGGTCGGAGGTGCCGGCTTCACGGCCGAAGTTGGGAATGCTGTTGTCGCCTTCGTGCACACGAAAACCTGCCGGGCCATGGCTGGGACGAGAAGTGGGGGCGGTCGGCTGCGGTGCTTCAGCGGACCTTCCGGCAGCGGTGACAGTCGCGGTCGTAGTCGCCGGAGACGCCACCGAGGCAACTCCCGTCGGGCTCGTTGACCGGTTGCTCTCGCCGCATGCACCCAGACCAAGCGAAAGCAGCGGGATCACAAGGATCCCCGCCGAGCGCAAGCAAAAACGCCTCGACTCACTCATAGATTTTCCCCTCCGATAACCCTCTGCTGAACGAATTCAACGCGCTCGAGCAAGCTACTCGCCTCGCATAAAGTTCCTCTAATACACCTGCGATCAAGTCCACGACCGCGGGTGCGGTCCTCCTCCAGGTTGAGGACGAGCCATGGCCTTGCTCGCACCATGCTCATGGCAAGCCGGCAAAATCCACTACGAGTGCACGATGAACGGCGCGATCGAAGTTGGTCGGGTGAAGTCTGCCACTGGCCTAGTACTTACCCATGCGCCTTCGGGCATCCCGGGCTCTCCCAGCGATACGCCGACGACCGCGAGCATGGAGGTGAATGGGAGTTCGGCTTGCATGGCGACTGCTCGGAGCGGGTAGAACTAGCGCGATCGCTGGTTATCGCGTCAATCGGGAGGCTCGTTGAAGAGGCTAGTTGCCGCGTCTGTTCTCGTTGTTGGGGTGGTTGTGTTCGCGGGCTGTGGGGGCGGCGGGAGTTCCACCAAGGTTCCGTCGTCAACTGGTGGTGCGGCCGCGGCTGCGACGTCGGGTCTTCCGGCGTTGGTGTCGAGTGGGTCGTTGCCTTCGCTGGGGACGGTGTTGGTCAACGCTGAAGGCAAGACGCTGTATGTGTTTGCGCCTGATGGGGGCAGGAAGGTCACGTGTGTCGGGTCGTGCGCTTCGGTGTGGCCGCCGTTGAAGCTCCTGTCGGAGCAGGGCGGGGCGTCTGTGAGTGGGCGGGCGAAGCCTGCTCTGCTGGGTAGCGTCTCTGATCCCGAAGGCGGGCGGGTGGTGACTTACGCGGGTTGGCCTCTGTATAGCTATGTGGCCGACGTTCGGTCGGGTACGGCGAGAGGTCAAGGGCTGAAGGTCAACGGTGGCTATTGGTATGTGATCACGCCGGCGGGCAAGATTGTCAAGTAGCCAGTGATTAACGTTAAAGAGTCGATTCTGGGATTGGCGAGTGCTCCTGTGCGGGCCAGGCTGCTTGCTCCACATCAGGTGGTGAGCGGACCTGGCCGCAGGACCCCCGGGTCGTGACCGGGAAGGACGGTGATGCCAGAGTCCCTCAGCTGGCGAAGGCGATCGACCGAGCGGGCCTGCGCGGAGAAGTCCTCGGCGAAGACGGGAAATCGCTTGTCGTCGAGGGTGGCGCTGAAGTGGGCGACATCCCCGCCGAGCACCAGGCGCTCACCCACCTTCACTGATTGGTGCCCGGGGGTGTGGCCGGGTGTCAGCAGCAGTGTGACTGATCCGTCGCCGAGCAGATCATGGTCGCCATCTAGGAGCACGAGGTTGCGGTCGTCGAGCGCCTGGTAGTCGCGCGGGTAGAAGAAGTTGCGTCGCACGGTCGCCTCGTCGTGAGCCCCCTCCCACTCGCTTCGTTGGACGAAGACAGGCACCGAGGGCGGCAGCAGCGCGAGGGCGCCCGCATGGTCGAAATGTAGATGCGTGAGGACTACGTGGGTGAGTGTGCCCACGTCGATCTGTGCGGTGATGTCTCGCTCGAGTCGCAGCTCGAAGAGCCCGGCTTCGGGTCGCTCGTAGTAGCTCTGCGGGTCGTCCACCGCCGCAGGGTGGAGGCCGGTGTCGATGAGGATGCGCTCGCGCTCGGTCTCCAGGAGATACGCGGGGACGGGGAAGCGGATTCGCTGGTTGGGATCCTCGCCTTGGCGCCAGATAGCTGCGGAGGAGGAGATCCAGCCGACGTTGAACATCTCGATCTTCACTAGGCGCTCCTAACTACTCCGAACTGGAGCTGCTGATAACGCGTCGCGCCAGAAAGATATCAGACCGATGGTCGGTTTATAATTTAGCGGGATGGTTGATGGCCGCAGAATGAGGGGCGAGGCGACGCGGCAGCGTTTGGTCGTGGCCGCTCGCGAGCTGTTCGGCGAGCGCGGCTACGAGGACACCTCGATCGAGGATGTACTGGCGGCGTCAGGCGTTGCCCGCGGCGCTCTATACCACCATTTTCAGAGCAAGGCTGAGTTGTTCGATGCGGTCGCGGAGGCGGTGTTCGCAGAGGTCGCCAACCTGACGAACGCGGCGGCCCGCGGCGGCGCGACGCCGCTCGAGCGTCTGCGGGCGGGGGCGTGCGCGTGGCTGGAGATCGCCTGTGATCGCGCTGTGCAGCGGATCGTCCTGCTCGACTCGCCGACGGTTCTCGGGTGGGTGCGCTGGCGCGCGCTCGACGAGCAACACTCGCTGGGAGACTTGCACGCGAGCGTCCGGCGCCTGGCTCGGGAACGTCGAGTGCCTGCAGGGCAGGAGGAGATCCTCGCGCGAATGCTGCTGGCCGCGCTGAACGAGGCCGCACTGTTCATCACCTGCGCCGACGACGAAGCGGCTGCGCTGGAGACGGCGAGCGCCGCCGTGGACGTGCTGATTGACCGGCTCACGCGCGAGGCGGCCCGGAAGCGGCGTCCGTCCGCGGTGAGGTCGGCGGGCGCCGGCCATCCACGCCGAGACCCTGGCGGTCCGCGCTGAAGGCCGCACTGCGGACGGGCCACGATGGCCCCGCCTGTTCTCGGTTACAGCGGCTGTTCGGGGCGCCTCCGTAAGCGCTGACGCGGGGCCACGCGTGTCTCGCCGCGACTCGGATGCGGAGCCGCGCCCTGATGGTCGACAATGTTGAGGTGGGTAGCGCGGACGTGCACGAGGAGGAAATCGAGTCGCGGTTTGAGGCGGCCCTCGCGGTCGGGCTCGTGATCGGCCTGCAGTTGACGCTTGCGCTGGTGAGTCTGGGGGGAGGCTGGCGACTGATTGAACTCCCGGGGTGGGTCTGGCTGATCCCAGCCCTCCCCGAGACAGCTCTACTGATGGCGCTCTCCTGGTCAGCGCCCCGCCATCGCCTGGAGCAGATGGGCCATCGCCGGACGGTCGCCCTCGCACTCGTGGGCGTGGTCACGGCGGCCAACGCGCTCGCGCTGGTCGCTCTCATCGCGTCGGTGCTGAGCGGGCAGGAGAAGAGCGGCGGAGAGCTGCTGTTCAAGGGCGTGACAATCTGGAGCACGAACGTCGTCACGTTCGGGCTGCTGTTCTGGGAGTTTGATCGCGGCGGGCCGATACGCCGGGGTGCACCCGGTCCGCCGGCCCGTGACTTCCAGTTTCCACAGGATGAGAATCCGACGCTCGCCGAGCCGAACTGGCATCCGCGACTAGCCGATTATGTGTATGTCTCGTTCACCAACGCGATCGCGTTCAGCCCGACGGATGCGATGCCGCTGACTAGGCGCGTGAAGATGATGATGCTGGCAGAGTCGGCGATCTCGGCTACGACCGTGCTGCTGGTGGCCGCGCGGGCCGTGAACATCCTACGCTGACTGATCGGTCCGTCGCTGCCGGCAGTCGGTGAATCATTCGTTTCGTAGCGCACGGAGTGCACAGGTGCGCCCTCCGGTGGGCATCGAGCGCGCGTGCGGACGCTCAGCGGTCATCGTCCCATCGGGGGCTTGAGCGTCTCCTGCTCCGGCGTTCCTTCGGAGATCTCCTTGGCGCGCTCGATCTCCGCGTTGACCTCCGCGCCGAACAGCAGCGTGACGTTGGTGAGCCATAGCCAGACGAGCAGGATGATCGCCGCCGCGAATGAGCCATACGTCACGTTGAAGCTCCTGAAGTTGGCGATGTAGGCGGAGAACGCGGCCGAAGCCGCGAGCCACATCGTCACTCCTACGAGGGCGCCTGGGGTGATCCATCGGAACGCGCCTTGTTGCACGTCGGGCGTGACGTAGTAGATGAAGGAGAACACGAGCAGCGCGCTCGCGAACGCGCCTGGCCAGCGGGCGATCCGCCAGACCGAGGCTGCGGCGGCTCCGAGCACGTCATCCGCGACGCCCCCGCCGGCGAACACTAGGACCAGCGTCGTGAGCACGAGCGCTAGCAGTACGAGGGTCGACGCGATGTCGATCAGCTTACGGCGCACGAAGCTGCGCCCCTGTCGCGCCTCGAAGACGACATTGAGCGAGCGCCGCGCGGCCTCAAGGTAGCCAGTAGCGCCATACAAGGCCGTCAGGATCGCCAGTACAAGCGCTGCTGCGGCGGTGCCTTTGCTCTTGAGGGCTGCACGCACCGCGACGTCGATCGGCGCGAGGGTGGCAGCGGGCACGACGCCCCGGAGGTGATTGATGATCGCGTTGTAGGTGGCTGGGAACTCCCCCAGCAGCCCCAGGAGCGACACGGCCAGAAGCAGCGTCGGGAATAGCGACATCAGTGCGTAGTAGGTGAGCGCGGCGGCGTGATGCGTGCCCTGATCGTCGTAGAAGGACACAACCGAGCGCTTCGTCATCTGCCATCTGCGCCTCACGACCGACCACGGTATCGGTCAGTGGCAAGTGAAATGGCGGCGAGGTGGGGTATCGAGCCGCGGTCGTGCGGGGCACGAGTGGAGCATGGCTCATCGTGAGTCGATCCCGAGCGCTCGTGTTGCATCCGTAACACAGATACGCACCATGAGCGGGACGCCCGTCGTCTCCGGCAAGTGCCACCTCGTCGCTTGTTCGCTCGAGTCCCACCACCTGACTTCTCACGCGCTCAATGGTGCGGCTCATCTGCGCCTCCTCAAATCTGGACACTGGCGCAGGGGCCCAAGGAAAGCAACGCGCATAACAGAAGCCCCGATTTCCCCATTTCCGGGGCTTCTGTTATGCGCTCGAGTGGACTCGAACCACCACGGACCATACGGTCCACAAGGCCCTCAACCTTGCGCGTCTACCAATTCCGCCACGAGCGCAGAGTGGGCGAGTATAGCCAGGATGGGCGGGGTCGAAGCGTATTGGGTTGCATCCGTCCAGTGCCAACGCTATGTTACGAACATACGTTCGCCGCACAGGCAATTCCCGTCCTAATGGGGGCCCCGATATGGATCTGACCAAGCGTCAACAAGAGATATTCGACTTCATCCGCAAGTACTCCGCGAAGTATGGTTATCCCCCTACGGTGCGAGACATCGGCAAGGCGGTGGGATTGGCCTCGTCGTCGACCGTGCATGCCCATCTAGCCAACCTCGAGAAGATCGGGCTCTTGCGGCGAGACCCGTCCAAGCCACGGGCGATAGAGCTGCTCGATCGGGCGATGGGCTCCGCGATGGACAGCGTTCGCAGCATCGTTCGCAGCGATGGCCTGCCGCTGGTGGGCGCTGTCGCAGCTGGTCAGCCCATATTGGCGGAGGAGGACGTCGAAGAATACGTCTCGGTACCTGACATCGCCGGAGGAGAGGAAGGGCAATATCTTCTGCGGATTCGCGGAGACTCGATGAAGGATGCCGGGATTCTCGAAGGTGACCTGGTGGTGGTGCATCAGCAGGACACCGCTCAGAACGGCGATATTGTCGTTGCGCTGCTCGGAGAGGAGGCGACGGTGAAGCGCTTCTTCCGCGAATCCGACCACATCCGGCTGCAGCCTGAGAACGATGCCCTGGAGCCGATCCGCAGCAAGGAGGTCAAGATCCTCGGGCGCGTGGTGGGCTTGATGAGGAGCGTCAGATGAGCACTTTGCTGCTCGATCCGCAGCTTGAGCTGGACCTTCTGTTCGAAGGCCAGGGCGAGGTGCTTGCGGCGAGCTCTCGTTCCAGCAGGTCGGAGCCTGGCCGGAGGCTTACGCTCGGTGACGTGATCGCCGGTGTGTGGGAGGGCCTCTCGCTGGATGGCTCCGTCGCTTGCCCGGCGTGCGGCGGGACGATGCAGTGGTGTCCCGCCGCACGCGCGGAGCGTGCTGAATGCGCCTGTGGCGACTGCGGAGCGAGTCTCTCCTGAGGCCCCTTGCAGAGACCTACACCACGCTATTTCGCGCTTTAGCGCTACCGTAGAGGTGTAGATCAGGCAGCCGCGGAGGTCGATTTCGGCCTTCGAGGAAAGTCGGGACATCAAAGGGCAGGGTGGTCGAGGAATCGACCCGGGGAAACCCGCGGGAAAGTGCCACAGAAACAAACCGCCGATGGGCCGTCCCACGTGAACGGCTACAGGCAAGGGTGAAATGGTGCGGTAAGAGCGCACCAGCGTCGCGGCGACGCGGCGGCTGGGCAAACCCCACCCGATGCAAGGCCAAACCGGTCCGCTTGTAGGCTGCCCGCCGAGGTCCAGGTAGGCCGCTCAGATGGATGGCTGTCCACGACAGAATCCCGCTTATCGATCTGCTAAGGGAAAGCCCCGCTCCGGCGGGGCTTTCCTAGTACGCGGGGCATGC
>JANWLE010000037.1 GCA_025451035.1 Solirubrobacteraceae bacterium | reverse complement strand
CGGTGTCAGTCCGTTCTCGAGCAGCCCGGTCTCCTATCAGGCGGCGCTCGGCACCTACTTTGATCGTCTCGCACACGACAGCGGCCTGCCGAGCAACGTCTTCTCCGTCGCCACGCAGTACTACGAAATCGCAAATGGCGCAAAGAGCTACGCGAGCTATGCGGTCAGCTTCTCTCCCACCGCAGACACCTACACAGACACCAAATCATTTCCCCCCACAGCCACCACTGGGCTCTCCTGCACGGACCTGTCAGACGAAACGCTGAGCACGCCGCTGCCGGTGTGCCTTACCGCGCGGCAGCTCGCCGAAGAGATAGTCACCGCCATCAACTCCAAGCACTGGACGGCTGGCCCGGAAAGCATCTTCTTCATCTACACCCCCAAGGGAGTCGGCAGCTGCTTCAGTACAGGCGAAAACTCGGCCACAACGGGCAACTCCTGCGCCTACACCGGCGAACAGGGCTATTGCGCCTACCACGACGCGTTCAGCTTCGGCGCTGGCAACACCGAGGTCATCTTCGCGAACATGCCCTACGGCGCGACCCCAGCCTGCGACGACGGCGCCCGTCCGGAAGGCAGCGATGCTGGGCCAGTGATCAACTCGGGCAGCCACGAGCACAACGAGTCGGTGACCGATCCCACCGGGGAGGGCTGGTGGGACAGCATCGGCAGCGAAACCGCGAACGCCGACTACGGCTATGAGAACGGCGATCTGTGCGTCACATCCGATCCGTCTGTGATGTACGGGCCACTGCTCTCAGGCAGCACCCAGTATGGGACCTCCGGGGCCTTCAACCAGCTGATCGGCAACGCCGAATACCTACTGCAGCGCGAGTGGAGCGACAGCGCCGGCGGCTGCGAGCAGCGACTCCCCGCTGTCGCCTTCAGGCCACCGACCTCACTCACCACCGGTCAGACCGCCACCCTCGAGGGCAACGCGAGCACCGACTCCGCCGCCAGTCAGATCACGAAATATGAGTGGACGTTCGCGGACAGCAACACGACGGTCGACGGCCCTGACAGCGCAAGCAGCCAGTCGGTGACGCACTCGTTCTGCGCGCCCGGTAGCTATGAAGTGAAGCTCGCCGCCGAAGACGCGCAGGGCGACCCGGCGAGCGTTAGCCACCCGCTGACGGTCACCGGGACGAACCTCTGCTCGTCGCCGGGGTCGCTCACGACGACAGCATCCACCACGTCGGCGAGCACGCTCACCCAGCCGTCCAGCCCGCAAGCGCCCGCCACTAGCGTGAGCCCGAGCACGACTGCGCCCGGCGTGCAAGCGTCTGCCTCGAGCCCCACCGCATATAGCGCGGCCCAGATAGCCGGACTGCTCGGCCTGCCGCGCAACGGCAGCCGGCTGAGGGTCGCCACACGTGCGCGGCTGGGTCACGCCCGTTGCGCTCCCGCCTGCTCGCTGACCATGAGCCTTTACCTCTACATACGTCTTTCACACCACGGGCTTCGCCGCCAGATAATTGGGTCGCTGCAGGTGACGCTCGCCCGCGGTCAGCTACGCGTGCTCGTGGTGCACCTCAACCGCGCCGGGCGCGCGCTGCTGCGCCGCCACAAGCGGCTCCCAGTGAGTCTGAGCGTGGCCGTCAGCGACCCGCAGGGGCACTCCTGGAATCTGAGCCGCAAACTCATCCTCGCTCCCGCACCGCGGCGCAGCAGCCTCTGAGGCGAGCCTGAGCGAGCCCGTGCTGGATGTCACACGGCCCGCTTTCGGGCACAATTGGCGTGTGGCGATCGAGTTCTCAGAGCGGATCCGGCGCATCCCGGTCTATCCCGCAGCGGGCGCGTACGCCGGCAGCGCACCCCCGGTACGGCTGGCCAGCAACGAGTCGCCCTACCCGCCGATCCAGCCCGTGATCGACGCGATCACACGATCCCTCGCGGGCCTGAACCGCTACCCGGATCCCACCAACGCGCTTCTGCGCGGGCGTCTAGCCGAGCGCTACGGCGTGCCGGCGGCGAGGATCGCGATCGGCAACGGCTCCTGCGACATCCTGCTCGCGGCCGGCGAGGCGCTGCTCGAGCCCGGCGCCGAGGTCGTGTACGCATGGCCGTCGTTCTCCGTCTACCCGCACCTCTCGGCTGCTTCCGGGGCCCGGGCCATTGCGGTGGCGCTCGACGGCGAGGAACGCCACGACCTAGATGCCATGCTCGAGCAGATAACGGTCGCGACGCGGCTCGTGATCGTCTGCAACCCCAACAACCCGACCAGCACCGCGGTGGCGCTCGGGCAGATCAAGGACTTCGTCGAGCGGGTGCCCCCGTACGTTTGCGTGATCCTCGACGAGGCGTACTGCGAGTTCAACCTGTTGGAGGACCCCGACGACTCGATCGAGCTGCTCGAGCATCACCCGAATCTTGTGCTGCTGCGCACCTTCTCGAAGGTCCACGGGCTGTGCGGACTGCGGGTTGGGTTCGCGCTGTGCGGCTCCGAGGACCTGCCGCGGGCTGTCGACCAGGTACGCCAGCCATTTTTCTGCAACGCGCTGGCCCAGGCCGCCGCTATCGAGGCGCTAAACCACCAGGATGTCGTCGAAGACCGCGTGATGCGGACCATCGCCGAGCGCGGCGCGATGGAGCAGGGGCTGCGCGGTCTGGGGCTCACGCCGGCGGAGTCGCAGGCCAACTTCTGCTGGTTTGAGCTACCCGTTGAACGGCCCGAGGATGCCGCCGAGCGTGAGACTCAGGTAATGCGGGGGCTGGAAGATCGGGGGGTGCTCGTGCGCGGCGGTAGCGCGCTCGGCAAGCAGGGTGCGCTGCGAGTCAGCTACGGGACGCCTGAGGAGAACGTGCGCTTTCTCGCCGCCCTAGCAGAGGTTCTCTAGGGCAAGCGCCCCTCGACGAGACGCTCCGGGTCTGCTACAAACCCTGTACATGAACGTCTCTGGCCAGGCATTCGCTGCACCCCGCGAGTCCGCCTCCGCGGATGTCCGGCCGCACCGCTTTTTCAGCTACTGGCGATTTAGCTAGGCGCTTCGGCCGCACCCGTCCGTGAGCGGGGACCACCGGCCGCAAGGGTCCAGTCGGACCGAGCGCCGTCAACAGGCCGCTTGAGGCCTTCACGCAGCGCGCCGAGCGCGCCACTCACGGCTCCCTTTAAGCCTTAGACGCACGAAAGGAAAAGCTGATGGTGATCGTCATGAAGGAGAACGCGAGCGAGGAGGAGGTGCAGGCTGTCCTCGCCAACGTCGAGCGCTCGGGCGCGCGTGCTCACCGAAGTAACGGTGACCGTGTCACGGTGATCGGCACCACCGGCGCGCTCGCGCCCGAGGGCAACGTCAGTCCCCTGCACCAGCAGGCCGGTGTCGAGCGGGTACTGTCGATCGACAAGCCCTACACGCTGGCCAGCTCACAGATCCGCAACGGCGAGCGCACGGTGCTCGAGATAGCTGGACGCAAGGTAGGTGGGGAGCACTTCGTGCTGATAGCGGGACCGTGCACGGTCGAGTCGCAAGAGCAAACGCTTACGACCGCGCGCGTGGTCGCGCAGGTGGGCGGGACCATGTTCCGCGGCGGCGCCTACAAGCCACGAACCTCGCCCTACGCCTTCCAGGGACTCGGCCGAGAGGGACTGCGACTGCTCGCCCAAGCGAAGGCGCAGACAGGCCTGCCGATCGTCACCGAGGTCATGGATGTGCGCGACCTCGAGGCCGTGCTCGATGTCGCCGACGTGCTGCAGATCGGGGCACGCAACATGCAGAACTATCCGCTGCTCGCGGAAGTCGGCCGCACACGCTGCGCGGTGCTGCTCAAGCGCGGGCTCTCCTCGACGCTCGAGGAGCTGCTGATGGCTGCCGAGTACATCCTCAGCGAGGGGAACCCGAACGTCATGCTGTGCGAGCGAGGAATCCGCACGTTCGAGACCTCCTACCGCTTCACACTCGATTTGATGGCAGTGCCTGTCCTGAAAGAGCTCTCCCACCTGCCGGTGATCGTTGATCCGAGCCACGCAGCGGGCAGACACGAGCTGGTTCAGCCGCTGTCGCTCGCCGCAGCCGCGGCCGGGGCGGACGGAGTCATCGTCGAGGTTCATCCCGATCCATCCCGGGCAGTCTGCGACGGACCGCAGGCGCTCCCAACTGATAGGTTCGCCGCGTACGCATCCGCCGTGCGCAGCGCGGCGGAACTGGCCGGAAAATCGTTCAGCACTGTTTGATCTTGCGCGGGGGCTAATGCCAGCAGACATAAATGGCCGTGGCGCAGACAACGCCAGCGAGCGCCCTCAACTGAAGATCTCGATCATCGGAGTCGGGCTGATCGGAGGCTCCATCGGCATGGCTGCGCGCAAACGCATGGACGCCACGGTATGCGGCTATGACCCGGACCCGGCGGTGCTCTCGGCGGCGCTCGAGCTCGGCGCGATCGACGCCGCCGTCCACGACATCGCTCACGCCGTCGCCGACGCCCAGGTGGTCTTCGTCGCCGCTCCGGTCGGTGCCCTGCCGGGCGCAGTCGAGCAGGCGCTGCGCTGCGCCCCTTCAGACTGCGTAGTGTCGGACGTCGGTTCCACAAAGCGCGTCCTCGCCGCCGCCGGGGCGGATGAGAGGTTCGTGGGCGGGCATCCTCTCGCGGGCGCCGAGACCTCCGGCGTGAGGCACGCGCGCGAAGATCTCTTCGACGGGGCGAGCTGGTATCTGACGCCCGCGAAGGGAACCTCCGGGGTCCTGTATGAGCGACTGCACCGTGTCCTCGTCGGCCTCGGCGCCCAGCCAGCCGCGATCGACGTGCAGGTTCACGACCGTCTGATGGCATGCGTATCGCATCTCCCGCACGTGCTCGCGAACGTTCTCGTCGCCGAGGCCGCCAACGCCGTCGAGGCCGACGGGCGACTGCCCAGCACCGGGCCTAGCTTCAGGGATGCAACCCGTGTCGCCGGCGCCAACAGCGGGATCTGGACCGACATCTATCTCTCCAACAGGGACGCGCTCATAGACAGCATCGAAGAGACGATCACCAAGCTAGGGGAGGTCCGCGAAGCGCTCACCGCCGGTGACGCGCAGGCGATCACCGACTGGAACGAGCACGCGAGGGCCGCACGCGAGCGCCTGCTCGGCGAGGGGCTAGTCGGAGCAGCCGTGCACGAGCTACGGGTCGCGGTGCCAAACCGCCCTGGCGTGATCGCGGAAATCGCGCTCGAGCTGGGCCGCGCTGGCGTGAACATCGTCGATATGGCGCTATCCCCATCCGCGGATAACAGCCAAGGCGTCGTCGCCTTGTGGCTGCGGGGAGACGAGCAGTCCGCGCGTGCGCGGGAGCTCATCGCGGGCCTCGACTTTCCCGTGGCGCAGGCATGAGGGCTCGCGGATGAACGTGCGTTTCGAACCCGCCGCCAAGCTCGCCGGCGCGCTCACGCCGCCGGCCGACAAGTCGATATCGCACCGCGCCGCGCTGCTCGGCGCGATGGCCTCAGAGCCGGTGCGGATCCACAACTACCTACACGCCGCGGATACCAACTCGACCCTGCAGGCCGTGCACGACCTCGGCGCGCTCGTGGAGGTGCACGACGGCGAAATCGTCATGCGAGGCACGGGCCTGCGCGACGCACACGAACCGGAAGGGACGATCGACGTCGGTAACTGCGGGACCCTGCTGCGCTTGCTGCCCGGATGGCTCGCGGCACAGGACGGGCGGAGATTCTCGCTCGACGGGGACGAGTCGATCCGCCGCCGGCCGGTCGACAGGGTGGCGATACCACTGCGGCTCATGGGCGCGGAGCTGGCGGAGACCGAAGGGCGCTTCGTGCCACTGACGATCAGCGGCAAACGCCTGCACTCGATCTCCTACGAGCTGCCGGTTGCAAGCGCCCAGGTGAAGTCCTGTGTGCTGCTGGCGGGGTTGACCGCTGACGGCACGACCACCGTCGGTGAGCCATCGCTCAGCCGCGATCACACCGAGCGGATGCTGCTGCGTGCCGGGGTAAGCATTCACCGCCATGGGCGTCACGTGACCGTGACCAACACCGATGAGCTCGTGCTCGATGAGGTCGTGGTGCCGGGAGACCCGAGCTCCGCCGCCTTCATGATCACCGCCGGCGTGCTGATAGCGGGCTCGCGCCTGCTCATCAAAGACGTCTCGGTGAACTGGACCAGGACCGGTTTCCTGCGGATCCTCCGGCGCATGCAGGGGATCGTGATCGGCGAGTTCGAGGAGGAGCCGGGTGAACTGTGCGGCCAAGAGCCAACCAGCGACCTCGACGTAGCCGCGGGCGCGCTCGAGGGGACCGTCGTGACCCCCGAGGAGGTGCCGGCGGCGATCGACGAGCTGCCGCTCGTGGCGCTTCTCGGCTGCTTCGCCGAGGGGGAGACCATCGTCCGGGGAGCGCAGGAGCTGCGCGTCAAGGAGTCAGACAGGATCACAACGGTCGTGCAAGGGTTGCGTGGCCTAGGCGCGGATATCGAGGCGACCGATGACGGGTTCGTCGTTCGCGGCTCAGGCGGCCTACCCGGCGGCGTGATCGACGCTCATGGTGACCACCGCCTGGCGATGATGGGCGCCGTGGCGGGGCTGGCCTCACGCGAGGGGGTCCAGGTCAACGGCATGGATTGCGCAGCAGTCTCCTACCCGGGCTTTGAGCGAGACATACGAGGACTCCTCAGGTGAAGCCGCACAGGTCACGACCAAGATCCGCAAAGCGATGGTGATCGCGATCGACGGTCCGGCCGGCGCCGGCAAGTCCACTGTCGCCCGCGCCCTCGCACAAAGGCTTGGCTTCACCTATCTGGACAGCGGCGCGATGTACCGGTGTGTTGGGCTGCTGAAGTTGCACGAGCCTGCGCGGGCGTCAGGGGAGCTGGCGCGCGAGGCCCAGATCGAGCTGACCGACGCACGCGTCCTGCTCGATGGCCGCGACGTGACCGAGGAGATCCGCTCCCCAGAGGTCTCCGAGTGGGCCTCGCGTGTCGCCGCTGACCAGGCCGTCCGCGAGGAGCTGGTCGCCAAGCAGCGCGAGCTGCTCGCCCGCGGCGACTGGGTCGCCGAGGGACGCGACATCGGGACGGTCGTTGCACCCGACGCCGCGCTGAAGGTGTATCTCACCGCATCCCCCGCGGAGCGGGCTCGTCGGAGAGCGAGCGAGCTCGGCGCCGAGGCAGAGCTCATCCTCGCCGAGCAGGCCAGGCGTGACGAGCGCGACTCCACGCGGCAGCACAGCCCGCTGCGGGCCGCTGAGGACGCGGTGGGTATCGACACGAGCGACGTGGACGTGCGCGAGGTCGTCGAGCGAATCGTGGCGCTCGCCCAGAACGCGGCAGACGGGGGTTGAGTGGCGCCAAGCCAGCGCCCGGTCATACTGGTCAGATGAAGGTCGCTGTCGTCGGCTATCCAAACGTTGGCAAGTCCTCGCTGATCAACCGGCTCACCGGCAGCCGCGAGACGGTCGTGCACGAGCGCCCGGGCGTGACGCGTGACCGTAAGGAGCTCGACTGTGAATGGAACGGCCGCCGTTTCAAGCTGATCGACACCGGAGGCGTCGACTTCCAGGACGAGGACCCGCTGTCGGGCTCGATTCGCGATCAGGCGCGCGCCGGCCTGGCCGAAGCGCAAGTCGTGGTGCTCGTTGTCGACGCCCGCGCGGGGGTCAGGCCAGGGGATGAGGAGATGGCCGACCTATTGCGCCGCTCCCCGCTGCCGGTGATCGTCGCCGCGAACAAGATCGACGGCGTCGCGGATCTGTCGCTCTCCGCTGAGTTTCACCGGCTCGGCCTCGGCGAGCCGATCCCCGTCTCAGCCACGCAGGGGCTGGGGTCCGGGGACCTGCTGGACATGATTGTGCAGCTACTGCCGCCCGGAGAGGACGAGCTTGACCTGGGATCGATCCGCCTCGCCGTGATCGGTAGGCCGAACGTGGGAAAGTCATCGCTCGTCAACAGTTTCCTCGGCTCCGAGCGGGTGATCGTCTCGGATGTCGCAGGCACGACACGCGACGCGATCGACACGCCCCTGCAGGTGCAGGGGCGCGAGCTCGTCTTGGTCGACACCGCCGGCATACGCCGCTCCGCGAAGGTAGCCGACTCGGTGGAGTACTACACCGCGCTGCGCTCGCGCCGCGCGGCCGAGCGCGCCGACGTTGCGCTCGTGGTCTGTGACGCCGTCGACGGCGTCACCACGCAGGATCTGCGTGTCGCCGATCTGGCGATGAAAGTCGGCTGCGCGACCGCAATCGTGTTGAACAAGTGGGATCTGACCGAAGGCGGCGAGAAGGAGCTCGAGCACGAGCGCGCGAAGGTCAACGACAAGCTCCGGCTGCGCCCGAGAGTTTTGACCGCCAGCGCGAAGACCGGCCGCCACATCTCGCGGGTACTCTCCGAGGTCATCGCGCTCGGCGATCGCATGAGCGGGCGCGTTCCGACCCCCGAGCTGAACCGCTTCCTCGCCGAGACAGTGCAGGTCCGCCAGCCCCCGATCGGCACGCGCAGCGGCTCCTCCCAGCATCGCCTCAAGCTGATCTACATGACGCAGATCGGCGAGCGGCCGCCAAGGTTTGCGATCCAGGTCAACTCGCGCGCGCGGGTGACGCGCGACTACGCGTACTTCATCGAGAACCGCCTGCGGGCCCGATACGGGATGGATGGTGTGCCGCTGATCGTCGATTTCGTCGAGCGTGGCCAGCGTGGACGGGAAAGTACAAAGCCGCGGCCGGTCGGCCGGTCGACGCTCGCCGAGGCAGCCAGCGACTCCTCCGAGTCGACCACAGGGCAGGTTCAGGCAGCGACGACTCCGCGCTAACGAAGTCGATTCCCCTAGACTTCCTCGACTTCTCTAAGCCAGCCAGGAGCCCACTTTCGCGCCATGACACAGCTTTCTGACAACGAGTTCCTGTTCACCTCGGAGTCGGTGACCGAGGGACACCCGGACAAGATCGCCGATCAGATCTCCGACGGGGTGCTCGACGCCGTCCTGCGTGAGGACCCATACGGACGTGTTGCCTGCGAGACGCTTGTCAACACAGGACTGATCGTCGTCTCCGGCGAGATCTCGACTTCCACCTACGTTGACATCCAGGAAGTGGCGCGCGAGACGGTCAGGATGGTCGGCTACGACAACGCCACCTTCGGCTTTGACTGCGACACCTGCGCAGTCATCAACGCGATCGACAAGCAGTCGCCAGACATCGCCCAAGGCGTCGACACCGCCTATGAGACCCGCCACGACCCGGCTGACGAAGATGAGCTCGACATCGCCGGGGCGGGCGACCAGGGAATGATGTTCGGGTACGCCACGAACGAGACCGAGGAGCTGATGCCGCTGCCGATCTCGCTTGCGCACAAGCTGTCAAAGCGCTTGGCGGAGGTTCGCAAGGCGGAGGTGTTGCCTTACCTTCGTCCCGACGGCAAGACCCAGGTGACGGTCCGCTATCTGGACGGTCGCCCTGTGGAGGTTGAGAAGATCTTGATCTCCACCCAGCACGCGGACGGCATCGACCCCGAGACGCTGATCAAGCCAGATCTCCTCGAGCACGTACTGCGACCGGTCCTGCCGACCGAGCTCTACGACGAGAAGAAGCTGCTCAAGAACTTCCTCGTCAACCCGACCGGTCGCTTCGTGATCGGCGGCCCGATGGGCGACTGCGGCCTGACTGGGCGCAAGATCATCGTGGACACCTATGGCGGCATGGCCAGGCATGGTGGCGGCGCCTTCTCCGGCAAGGACCCGTCGAAGGTGGACCGCTCCGCCGCCTACGCCGCCCGCTGGGTGGCCAAGAACATTGTCGCCGCCGGTCTTGCCGACCGGGCCGAAATCCAGGTTGCGTACGCGATCGGGGTGGCGCACCCCGTGTCGGTCATGGTCGAGACGTTCGGGACCGAGAAGATCGGGCGTGCCCAGATCGCCAAGCTAGTCGAGGAGAACTTCGATCTGCGTCCCGGGTCTTTCCGCGAGGAGCTGAAGCTGCACCGGCCGATCTACCAGAAGACCGCCGCGTACGGCCACTTCGGTCGCGACGACCACGACTTCACGTGGGAGAGGACCGACAAGGTGAGCGCATTGCGCGAGGCCGCCGGCCTCGACGATGCGGTCCGGCAGGCGATCTAGAGTAGATACTCCTGCGGGCGCGTGATCCCGCGGTCCATTTCCGAAGGCCCTCGAATCACGCACGGGCGGGCCTTACCTTCTCGATGCCGTCAATCGCTCAGGTAGAGCCCCTGAAGAGCACCCGCGCGCTGCGCGGCCCGTTCGACTACAAGCTCACCGGCGAGCTCACCGATGTGCGTGTCGGCTCGCTGCTGCAGGTACCTTTCGCCAGGCGCCAGGCGCTCGGCGTCGTCGTCGGCCTGTCCGACCACAGCGAGATAGACCAGGCCCGGCTGCTCGAGCCGCGGCGAGCGATGGGAGTGTCGGTCCCGGCCGAACTCGTGGAGCTCGCCGCATGGATCGCGGCCGAGTACTGCTCCACCACCGCCCGCGCACTGAACCTGATGCTGCCCCCAGGGTTGACGCGAGGGACCAAGCCACTATCCCGTCTGACGGCGCAGCTGACCGATAGCGGAAGACGCGCCGTGAGCGCCACCGAACCGCTGAGGCCACGCCTGACCGACGGGCAGATCTCGACGCTGCAGGTGCTGATCGACGGCCCACTGGCGGCGGCGATCATGCCGTGCGGGCACGCGTCGCTGCGGCGCCTGGCCGACAGGGGCCTGCTCACTTTGGAGCGCCGCGCCGTGGCGCGGCGGCCCAGCCACCTGCCCGTAGGTGTGCAGAGCGCCGCCCCACCGCAGCTGAGCACAGAACAGCAAGTCGTTCTGGAGGATCTATCGGCGGCGCTCACGGCGGGCGCCTACGCTCAACGACTGCTGCACGGGATAACCGGGTCCGGCAAGACGGAGATATATCTGCGGGCGGCCGCGGAGGCGCTCGAGAGCGGGCGCGGCGCGATCGTGATGGTCCCCGAGATCGGGCTGACCCCGCAGATAGTGGGGCGTTTTCAGGCACGTTTCGGCGACACGGTCGCCGTGCTGCACTCCCGCCTCGGCATCGGGGAACGCTACGACGAGTGGCGCAGGTTGCGCTCCGGCGAAGCACGGGTCTGTGTCGGGCCTCGCTCAGCGGTATTCGCGCCGATCGAGAAATTGGGACTGATCGTGCTGGACGAGGAGCACGACGCCTCCTACAAGCACGAAGGAGACCCTCGCTACGACGCCCGCGAGGTTGCCGCGGCACGTGCCCAGCGAGCCGGCGCGCTGCTACTGATGGGCAGCGCAACGCCTCGCGCCGAGAGCTACCACTCAGCTCCCCGCCTGCGGCTCACAAGCCGCATCGACGGGCGAGCGCTGCCGCGCGTTCAGATCCTCGACATGCGCCACAGCGCCCACGCCCTGCACCCGTTGACAGTGCAGGCGCTCGCCGACGTGCGCCGGGCACGGTCAAAGGCGATCGTCCTGCTGAACCGCCGCGGCTGGTCGAACTTCCTCTCCTGCCGTACATGCGGCTGGGTGTGGGGCTGCCCGCAGTGCGATGTCGCGCTCGTGCTCCATCGCGCATCCGGCTTTATCGCCTGCCATCACTGCGGTCATCGCGAGGGCGTGCCGCTGCGTTGCCGCTGCGGCTCGGCCTCGGTGGCGCGCCACGGCGTCGGCACCGAGCAGATGCAGCACGAGCTCGAGGCGGTGCTCGGCCGCGACGGCTTCAAGGTGTTTCGTCTCGACGCCGATGTCGCCCTCGCCAGCGAGCGGGACGGCGGCATCGGCGCTCTGCTCAGGGCCTTCGAGCAGGCCGAGTCGGGTGTGCTGATCGGCACCCAGATGGTCGCCAAGGGGCACGACTTCGCCGATATCGCGCTCGGGGTCGTGCTCGACGCAGACGCCACGCTGCGCTTCCCCGACTTTCGCGCCGAGGAGCGCACATTCGCTTTGATCGCGCAGCTAGCCGGACGCGTCGGACGCAAAGGGGAGGGCAGAGTACTGGTGCAGAGCACCGCCCCGGAGGCCCGCGCGATCCTGTTCGCGGCCAGCCACGACAGCGACACATTCCTCGCCGGGGAGCTCGAGCGTCGCCGCGAGCTGTCCTACCCGCCGTTCAGTCACCTGATCAGGATCATCTGCTCTGCGCTCGAGAGCGAGCGCGCGAGCGCCGCGGCGAACGCAATGCGCAAGCGGATTTGCTCGAGCGAGCTCAACGTGCTCGGGCCCGCCGCGCTGTTTCGCCTGCGCGGACGGGAGCGGCAGACACTGGTGGTGAAGGCCAAAGACCGCGCCGCGGCCGTCGGCCTCATCGACCGGGCGATAAGTGCCACCTGCAAGGAACGCCAGCACGCGAGCGTCCATTTCAGCGTCGACGTCGACCCGCAGTAGCGGCGTTTCACCGGGGCGCCCAAAAACGCGTTCGTATAGTGCTCTGGTGGCAAAGATCGAGATCACTCACTTCACCGACCCGGGGTGCCCATGGGCGTATTCGGCGAGTCCGGCGATCGCGGTCCTGAAGTGGCGCTACGGCGCCCAGCTCGACTGGCGGCTCGTCACGATCGGGCTCACAGAGAGCGCCGAGCAATACATCGAGCGGGGCTATACGCCAGTGCGCGCTACACGCGGCTACATGC
Organism: Solirubrobacteraceae bacterium; assembly: GCA_025451035.1. Taxonomy (GTDB): domain Bacteria; phylum Actinomycetota; class Thermoleophilia; order Solirubrobacterales; family Solirubrobacteraceae; genus Palsa-744. The sequence goes on along the minus strand of JANWLE010000037.1, from coordinate 52,023 downwards.
GCTACCGCCGCCGCTACGGAATGCCGTTCGCGACCGAGCCCCGAGAGCGCATCATCGGGACTGCGCTCGCGTGCCGCGCGATCGTCGCCACCAGGCTGCTCGATCCCGCCCGTGAGGACGAGGCGTTCAGGGCGCTGCAGATCGCCTGGTTCACCACCACGCTCCTCCTCGACGAGCCCCGCGACATCGCCCGGGCGCTCGCCCGCGTCCCGGGGCTCGACGCGCAAGCGGTCATCGACACGCTACAGGACGAGCGGGTGAGCGCCGCCTACCAGGCCGATCGCCAGCTGGCGCGCACCGCCGCGAGCAGCCCCGCCGAGCTGCAGGGCAAGACCGCCCAAACAGACGGTCCGGTCCGCTACACCGCTCCTTCGCTCGTGCTCCAGCGAGACGATACGCGGCTGGAGGCCGGAGGCTTCCAGCCTGTGCAGGCGTACGATGTGTTGATTGCGAACCTTGACCCTTCGCTCGAGCGCCTGCAGCCGCCGCAGACGCCGCTGGCCGCGCTCGAGCGCTTCCCCGCGGGGCTCGTCACGCAGGAGGTGGCGGCGATCATGGCCGTCGGCAACGACGAGCCGGACCGCGACGCGGTGGAGGGCGCGCTCGTCGAGCTCGCCAGCGAGGGTGTGGCAAGGCGCGTGCCACTAGGCGACGACGCCCTTTGGCTGGCCGTCTAGCGTCTACCGGGCGCCCGCCGTCTGCTCACGGTACAGCCCATCGAACACCTCCGCATAGCGTTCATAGACCACCGCGCGCTTGACCTTCAGCGTCGAGGTGAGCTCACCGGTGTCCTGGCTGAGCTCATGGTCGAGGACTGCGAAGCGCTTGATCTGTTCGATGCGTGCCAGCCGCGCGTTGACACTGTCAAGGTCCTGTTGCAGCGTGGCGTGGACACGCTCGTCGTGCGCGATCACATCCATCGTCGGCATGATCCCCAGACGCTCTGCCAGCTTGACCTGCTCGTCGCGGTCGAGCGTGACCAGCGCCACCAGATAAGGGCGCCTGTCGCCGTACACCACCGCCTCTGAGATCCAGCGCGTGTCTCGCAGCGCGTTCTCGATGTTCACCGGCGTGATGTTCTTGCCGCTCGAGGTGATGATCAGATCCTTCTTACGGCCGGTCACCAGCAGATAGCCCTCGTCGGTGATCATCCCCAGATCACCGGTAGCCAGCCAGCCGTCGGCGTCGATCGCCTCACGCGTGGCACCGGGGTTCTTGTAGTAGCCGGTAAAGATGTTCGGTCCCCGCAGCAGGATCTCGCCATCTGAGGCGATCCTCACCTCGGTCCCCGGCAGCGGGCGGCCGACGCTGCCCAGGCGAAGCTCAGAGGGCGTGTTGAGCGTTGCCGCGGCGCAACTCTCGGTCAGCCCATAGCCCTCCAGTACCTTCACCCCGCATGCGTCGAAGAACTCGAGCAGCTCCCCCGCGACCGGAGCCGCGCCGACCAGCGCCACGCGTAGACGCGGGCCGAAGAGCGCGCGCACCTTCGATAGCACAAGGATGTCGGCGAGCCAGTGGCGGGCTAGCTCGATCGGGCCGGGGGAGCCACCCTGTTCGCGGCGGCGGCGGACCGCGCGCGCCTGCGTGAGCGCACGCTTGAACAGCATGCGCTGCAGGGCGGACCCGTCCTCGACCCGACCGATCACGGTCGCGTGGATCTTCTCGTAGATACGGGGCACCGCCGGGAAATGCGTTGGTTCGGCCAGCGCGAGCTCCTGCACGATCAGCTTCGGCTCTCCGCCCCAGAAGGTGACTTGCGCGCCGACCTCGAGGATCACAAACTGCGCGACACGCGCAAGCACATGCGCGAGCGGCAGGAACTGGTAGAGGGAATGGCTGTCGTCGAGCTGAAGCCGCTCTGCGTACGCCCTGACCGTGAACAGCACGCTCGCGTGCGTCAACAAGCAACCCTTCGGCGGTCCAGTCGTGCCGGAGGTGTACACGAGCGTGGCCACATCGTCAGGGTCGACCTCGTCCACCCGCGCGTACACCCGCTCCCGCGGAATGTCTCTGCCGCGCCGACGCAGCTCGAGCAGGGTTATCGCGTCTGGGGCTTCGCCGTCGATCACAACGACATGCTCGAGCTGCTTGAGCTCGCCGCGAACCTGGGCGACCTTCGCCGCTTGGGCTGCGTCCTCGCAGAAGACGACCTTGCTCTCTGAGTGGCCAAGCACATACGCGCACTCCTCCGGCGAGTTTGTGTGGTAGATCGGCACGACGACTGTGCCCGCGCACAAACAGCCATAGTCGGTGAGCGCCCACTCCGCGCGGGTGGAACACAGGATCGCGACGTGCTCCCCCGAGCGCACGCCGAGGGCGATCAGGCCCCGCGCGATTTCACCCGCGATGACACCCAGTTCGGCGTAGGAAAGGAAAACCGTGTGCCCGTCTGCGGGGAAGCTCATAGCCACACTCGAGCCGCGCCGGGCGGCCGCGAGAATCATGCTCCCGAGCGTCTGCGCGCCGTTATGCGGCTCGGTACGGGGGCTGGGCAGGTCGGATGCGATGCTCATATTGCGGGCGCGGCTGCTCACTGCTCTTGAGGGCTGCATGTTTGAGAGATGCGGTCTTGCTAACACGCTGCTACCGCATCAGGCGCGCGGCATCCGCAGTAGCCCGGCAGGCGCTGTGGGGAACTGCTGATCTGTAGCCTGCACCACGATGTCAATCAGCGTGAGACTCCCCGACGGCAGGGCGCTTGAGCTACCGGACGGCGCCACCGGCGCCGACGCCGCCAGCGTGATCGGCCCGGGGCTCGCGAAGGCCGCCCTCGCGGTAAGTGTCGAGGAGCTCGGCAGTGGCCAGCCGCCGCAGTTGCGTGACCTCTCGTGGCCATTGCCTGACAACGCTTCGATATCGATACTCACCGCCAAAGACCAGGAGCAGGCGCTCGCGCTGTTGCGTCACGACGCCGCTCACGTGCTCGCGACCGCCGTGATGGGCCTGTACCCCGGCGTGAAGATCTCGATCGGACCGTCGATCGAGAACGGCTTCTACTACGACTTCGAGTTCCCGCCCGGCGTCTCGATCTCCGAAGCCGACTTTCCGGCGATAGAAGCCCGCATGGCGGAACACGTCAAGGCGGCTGAGCCGTTTGTGCGCGAGGACGTCACGCCGCAGGCGGCGCGCGCGCGCTTTGCCTCAGAGGGCCAGGATTACAAGGTGGAGCTGATCGACGACCTCGTCTCGGCCGCGGACCACGATGAAGAGCTCACAAGCGTCTCGCTGTACACCAACGGGCCGTTTACCGATCTCTGCCGCGGGCCGCACGCCCCCAGCACGAAGACCGTTGGCGCCTTCAAGCTGCAATCGGTCGCGGGCGCCTACTGGCGCGGGGACTCCACCAGGACGATGCTCACCCGCATCTACGGCACCGCCTTCCCCTCCAAGAAAGAACTGGACGAGCATCTACACCGCCTAGAGCAGGCCGCCCTGCGCGACCACCGCAAGCTGGGCCGCGAGCTCGAGCTGTTTCACTTCTCCGACGTCTCGCCGGGAGCGGCATTCTGGCTGCCGGCCGGGACCAGCATGTTCAACGCGCTCGTCTCCCTGTCGCGCCAGATGGGTGAGAGCAGGGGATACACGGAGGTCAAGACACCGCTGATCTACGACTCCGAGCTGTGGAAGACCTCCGGGCACTGGGGCAAGTACCGCGAGAACATGTTCACGATCGAGGCCGAGGAGCGAGAAATGGGCCTGAAGCCGATGAACTGCCCCGGCCACGCGCACCTGTATGGCAGCCGCCGTCACTCCTACCGCGAACTGCCGATCCGCTACTCCGAGCCGGGGCTGCTTCATCGCAACGAGGCCTCCGGCGTGCTCCACGGCCTGTTGCGGGTGAGGCACTTCGCTCAGGACGACGCTCACATCTTCTGCACCGAGGAGCAGGTTCAGCAAGAGGTCGCGGGCTGCCTCGAGTTCGCGTTCGCGACATACGAGCTGTTCGACTTCGACGTGCGGCTGGAGCTCTCGACCCGGCCCGAGCAGCGGATCGGCTCAGACGAGATGTGGGACCGCGCGGAGGACAAGCTCAAGCGCGCGCTGCGCGAGCAGAAACTGGACTACGCGTTGAACCCGGGCGACGGTGCGTTCTACGGGCCGAAGATCGACATGCACATGACCGACTCGCTGGGGCGCTCCTGGCAGCTGGGGACCGTGCAGCTGGACTACTCGATGCCCGAGCGCTTCGATTTGACCTACACCGGCGCCGATAACACCGAGCACCGCCCGGTCATGATCCACCGTGCACTGTTCGGCTCCTACGAGCGGTTCATCGGGATCATGATCGAGCACTACGGCGGAGAGTTCCCGCTGTGGCTGGCGCCGGTACAGGCGATCGTGCTGCCGATCTCCGACCGGCTCAACGAGTACGCGCGGCGCGTCCGCGCCCGCCTGCGCGATGCACAGATACGGGCCGAGCTCGACGATCGCGGCGAGTCGGTGGGCCGCAAGATCCGCGACGCCGAGCTGCGCAAGCTCCCCTACATGCTCATCGTCGGAGAGCGCGAGGCAACCGACGGCACGGTATCGCTGCGCCAGCACCGCACGGGCGACATCGGCACACTGACGCTCGAGCAGACGTGCGAGCGACTGCGCGGCGAGGTCGCCCGGCGCAACGGGCGCGGCGGCGACAGTTGAAGCGACACGCCGCGCGTTTGGGAAGTACACTGCCTCACGGCACGATCGATATCGTGCCAACTAGACGCCGCTAACTCGACCCAGCCGAGCAGCGCCGCTATACTCGCAGCCATTGATCGCTACACCGACCCTCACCCGCAGCGCGTAGAACGACTTGACGCGTCGCTTTAACAGCTAGTGCCGGTTCCGCGTAGGTTTGACCGGCGCCCGCCTGAGCGGGACCTGACAAGGATCAACGAGCGCATCCGCGTACCCGAGGTGCGCCTGATCGATGATCAGGGAAACCAGGTCGGTGTGATGAAGGCCGCCGACGCGCTGCGTTTCGCCCAGGAACGCGATCTCGACCTGGTCGAGGTCGCACCCGAGGCGCGCCCACCCGTGTGCCGGGTGCTCGACTACTCCAAGTACAAGTACGAGCAGGCGCAAAAGCAGAAGCAGGCGCGCAAGCATCAGCAGCAGATCACGATCCGCGAGATCAAGTTCCGCCCCAAGATCGCCCAGCACGACTACGACACCAAGAAGGGTCACGTCGAGCGCTTCCTGCGCCACAAGGACAAGGTCAAGGTCACGATCATGTTCCGCGGACGCGAGGTCACGCATCCTGAGCGCGGTGTGGCGATCCTCGACCGTCTCGCCGAGGAGCTCGCCGAGCTCGCGGTCGTCGAGCAGCGCCCCACCCAGGACGGGCGCAATATGACGATGATGCTCGGCCCCTCGAAGGCTGTGCTCGCCGGGCAACTACACGACCTCGACGGCGCCGGCGCAACAGCTGCCACCACCGAGAGCCTGCCGAACCCCCCGGCGGACGACGCTGCCGACCAGGCCCAGCCGGCCGCCTAGCTGAAAGCGCCTAACGGCGCTCGGTCAGCCGCGGCGAGGCCTGCGCTTGCGGTCTGCCATAATCAACCGCCGCATGCCCAAGATGAAGACACACTCCGGCGCCAAGAAGCGCTTCAAGCTCACAGCCAACGGCAAGGTGAAGGGCCGACACCCGTTCACCAGCCACATCCTGGAGAAGAAGTCGCCGAAGCGCAAGCGCTCGCTTGGCCGGCCGGCGCTCATCTCCGACGACGACACGCCACGGATCAAGCGGATGCTGGGAGCCCGTAAATGAGAGTCAAGCGCTCCGTCCACGCGAAGAAGAAGCGCCGTGCAACGCTCGAGTTGACGAAGGGCTTCCGCGGGGAAGCCAACTCCAACTACAAGCGGGCCAAGGAGGCGCTGATGAAGGCGGACTCCTACGCCTACCGCGATCGGCGCAACCGCAAGCGCGACTTCCGTCGCCTGTGGATCACACGCATAAACGCCGCGGCCCGCCAGAATGGCATGAGCTACTCGCAGTTCATGCACGGGCTGTCGCAGGCGGGCGTCGAGCTGGACCGCAAGGTCCTGGCCGACATCGCCGTTCGCGATGCAGACACCTTCAAGCAGTTCGCCGAGCTGGCCCGCACGGCGACAGCCGCGTAGAGTTCCCGCGCAGGCGCAGAGACGCCTCCGACGCGTCGGCTTGCGCGCGGCGCCCCGGTTCTGCTTGAATACCTCGCCATGCTTACCGTACCCGCCGGGACCATCGCCATCGGCCACGCCGCGTTCGCGCGACGCCGATTTACTGTGGGCGCCCGCGGGTCGTTGGCTGTCTAGCTAAAGCCAACAGCAGTCCCTATCGCGGGCGTCGATCCTCTTGCTTTTCAGAGGACGGCGCCCTTTCTTTTTCCCAAAGACCACGACCACCACGATGACTATCACCTCCCCGCAGAACCCCAAGCTCAAGAGCCTGCGCCGGCTCTCGCGCCGGCGCGAGCGCGAACGCAGCGGCCTGTTCTTCGCCGAGGGAGAGGACCTGCTCCAAGCCGCGCGGCTCGCGGGCCGGCGGGCGCTGGAGGGTTACCGCCTCGCCGGCAGCGACCTCGGCGAAGAGCTGTTCTGCGACGTCGCCGCCGATGTCCTGGCGTCTGTCTCGATGCTCGGCTCGGGGACGCGCGTGATCGGCGTCTATCGACAGGAGTGGAGCGCCCCGACGGGCCCGCTATGCGTCTACCTGCACGGTGTGAGCGACCCCGGGAACGTTGGCGCGGTGCTGCGCAGCGCGCTTGCGTTCGGCGCTTCGTGCGTGGCGCTCGGCCCGGGCTGCGCTGACCCGTACTCGCCGAAGGCGGTGCGGGCAAGCATGGGCGCCATTTTCGCCGTCCCGGTCGCTCGCGTGCAACACGTAGGCGATTTGCCGGGACGACTGGTCGCGCTCGTTGCGCGCCGTGGCGAGCCGCTGCGCAACGACGGTCACGATCGTCCGCTCACCCTGCTCGTGGGAGCCGAGCGTGACGGCCTGCCCGAGGATGTCCTCTCGCTGTGCGAGCAGGTGTCTCACATCCCGATCGCGTCGGAGTCGCTGAACGCGGCGATGGCCGCCACCGTGGCTCTCTACGAGATGACCCGCCCCTCGACTAGGGTCTCGACGTCATGATCGAGCGGATCGAGCAACTGCGCGCCCAAGCCCAACAGGAGATCGCCGCTGCCGTCACCAGCGACGCGGTAGAGCAGCTGCGGGTGCGCTACCTGGGTCGCAAGGCCGAGCTGCCGCAGATGCTGCGCGGCGTCGCCGCGCTCGAGCCACAGCAACGCGGTGAAGTTGGCCGGGCCGCAAACGAGGCGCGGCGGGCGCTCGAGCAGCTGATCGGACAGCGCGCCGCCGAGCTCGATGCCCAAGCGCTCGAGCAGCGGTTGCTCGCAGACACCGCCGACGTCACGCTGCCAGGCACGCCGCCGCAACCGGTGGGCCGCATGCACGTCATCAACGCCACCATGCGCGAACTCGAGGACATATTCCTCGGGCTGGGCTTCACCGTCCTCGAAGGACAGGAGGTGGAGACCGTCCATTACAACTTCGATGCGCTCAACCATGGCCCCACCCATCCCGCGCGAGCCCATACCGACAGCTTCTATGTGCGCGAACCGGCAGGGCACGCCACCAAGCAGACCATCGACGTCAAAGCGGGGCACGACAGCATGCGCCTGGGCGCGCCCACGGACCTCGTGCTGCGCACCCACACCTCGCCGATGCAGGTCCGCGCGATGCAAGCGCACCCGCCGCCGCTGTACGTGGTGATACCGGGACGGGTGTACCGGCCCGACAGCGACGCGACGCACACACCCCAGTTCCACCAGGTCGAGGGGCTGGCGGTGGACGAGGACATCACCCTCGCCGATCTGAAGGGGACACTGCTGGCGTTCGCCAAGACCGTCTTCGGCGACGAGCGCGACGTGCGCCTGCGGCCCCACTTCTTCCCCTTCACCGAGCCCTCCGTCGAGGTTGACGTCTCCTGCTTTCACTGCTCAGGGAAGGGCTTTCAGGCCGACGGGTCCCGCTGTCCGCTGTGCAAGGGCGAGGGATGGCTCGAGGTTCTCGGCGCCGGCGAGGTCGACCCGAACGTCTACTCCTATGTGCCCACCACCGAGCGCAACGCGCCCGGATACGACCCGGAGAAAGTTCAGGGTTACGCGTGGGGTATGGGGGTGGAGAGGATCGCGATGCTCAAGCACGGCATCCCCGACCTGCGTTTGTACTTCGAGAACGATCTGCGCTTCCTGGAGCAGTTCGGATGAGGGTTCCGCTCAACTGGATACGCGAGTACTGCGATCCGCCGCTTGACACCGCGGCGATCGAGGAGCGCCTGACGATGACCGGCACCAAGGTCGAGGCGATCTTGCACCATGGCGTGCCGTCGGCCGAGAACTTCGTTGTGGGTAGGGTCCTGGTGGCGGAGAAGCACCCCGACGCCGACAAGCTCAAGGCGTGCAAGGTCGATGTCGGCGACGCCGCGCCGGCCGACATCGTCTGCGGCGCGCCCAACGTCGCGGCCGGGCAGACCGTCGCCGTGGCGCTGCCGGGCGCGGTAATGCCGGGCGGAATGAAGATCAAGGCGGCCAAGCTTAGGGGCCTGCCTTCCAACGGCATGATCCTCTCCGAGCAGGAGCTCGAGGTGGGGGCCGGCAGTGAAGGGATCATGGTCTTGGACGGCCTCACCGTCGACGCGGAGCTGGCTCCCGGCACCCCGCTGGCCGAGGTGCTCGCGATCTCAAGCGACGTGTTCCAGCTAGAGGTCACCCCAAACCGGCCCGACTGCCTGGGCGTCTACGGCGTCGCGCGTGAGCTGCACGCCGCGACCGGCGCCCCCATCGCCCCCGAGCCCTGGGGTGAGGACCCAGGCACGGACGGTCCCGTCGCCGGCGCCGAAGTGCACGTCGAGTGCACCGACCTGTGCCGGCGTTTCACCGCGCGCGCCTTTGCGGACGTCGAGATCGCACCGTCGCCGCCGTGGCTAAAGGCGCGCTTGATGGCGTCTGGGCAGCGCCCGATCAACAATGTCGTCGACATCACCAACTACGTGATGCTGCTCACCGGGCAGCCAATGCACGCATTCGACCTCGACAGGGTCGCGGGCGCTCGCCTCACGGTACGCCGCGCCCACAAAGACGAGCAGATAACGACCCTCGACGGGCAGGTGCGCACCCTCGACGAGGAGATGGTCCTGATCGAGGACGCCGACGGGCCCACGTCGATCGCTGGGGTGATGGGCGGTGAGCGCTCGGAGGTCGAACCGTCGACCAAACGGGTGCTGATGGAGGTCGCGAACTGGAACGGCCCCAACATCCACCGCACCTCCTGGTCGCTAGGCCTGCGCAGCGAGGCCTCGGCGCGCTTCGAGAAGGACCTCGCGCCCGAGCAGTGCTCCCACGCCCAGGCCGTGGCGACACGACTTATGATCGAGCTGTGCAAAGCCCGGCTGATGCCCGGCACGATCGACATCGCAGACCCAACGGTTTCCTCGCCGCCGATACATCTGCGTGAGCGGCGAGTGCAGGCGATCCTCGGGATGCCTGTCCCGCTGGAGCGTCAGGCTGCGATCCTCGGAGCGCTCGGCTTCGGTGTGGCGCACGCGGCCGACGGCCTAGAGGTGTCAGTGCCACCCGAGCGGCGCAACGACGTCTCACGCGAGGCGGATCTGATCGAGGAGGTCGCCCGCATCCACGGCTTGGAGGCGCTGCCGGCGACGCTGCCCGCACGGCGTGGCGCATACGGGCGTCTGTCACCCCGCCAGCAGGCACGCAGGCGCGCCGTTGACGCGCTCGTCGGCCGCGGCCTGTTCGAGGTGTTCGGCTGGACGTTCACCGCGCCAACACTGTTCGAGCGTCTGCGCCTGCCCGACGATGACCCGCGGCGTGACGCCCCGGCGCTCGAAAACCCACTCTCGGAGGACCACGCCCTGCTGCGCACGACACTACTCGGCTCGCTGCTGGACGCCGCCAGCCGCAACGTCGCGCACGGGATAGCCGACCTACGCCTGTTCGAGCTCGGGACGATCTTCAGTCTCGCCGCCTCACGCCCTACCGGCGAGGCCGCGCTCAGCGACACCGGAGTGCACGAGCACCAGGCGCTGGGAGTGCTGTTGAGCGGCCGCGTGACGCCGGTCACGTGGGGCTCGCCGAGCCCGCCGCGCGCGGACCTTTTCGCCGTCAAGGGCGTGCTCGAAGCGCTCGCTGACGCTCTCCACATACCGTTGGAATGCCAGACTGGCAGCCAGCCGTTCTTGCATCCCGCTCGCGCCGCGACTGTCACCAGCGCCGGGCGCGACGTCGGCTGGCTCGGCGAGCTGCACCCGCTCATCGCCAGAGACTGGGGGCTGGATGGTGCGGCGGTGATGGAGATCACGCTCGATCAGCTCCTCGTCGAGGTGCCGATGCGAACGTACCGCGACGTGATCTCCTTTCCGGCGCTACGCCAAGATCTCGCGGTCGTCCTGCCGGCCGGGGTGCCGGCGGGAGACGTCCTCACAGTCGTGCGCAGTTCCGCTTCGGCCCTGCTCGACGATGTGCGCGTGTTCGACGTTTACACCGGCGCGCAGATCGGGGAGGGCAAGCGCTCGCTCGCGCTGGCGCTCTCGTTCCGCTCACCGGAGCGCACCCTCACAGATGAGGACGTCGCGCCGGTCCGCCAGCGCATCGTCGCGGCGCTCAGCGAGCTCGGAGGTGAGCTGCGTGGCTGAACAGCAATTCGCTGCAGGAGCGCCACAGGTGCTGGTCGCTGGCGCCACCGGCTTCGCGGGAGCGCTCGTGGCATATCTGCTCTGGCGCCACCCGCGTTTCGAGCTCGTCACGATAAGCGGGCGCTCCGACGTCGGACGGCGCCTGGAGGACCTCTACCCTCGCTACCGCGTACCGCTGCAGGTCAGCGAGCTCGACCGCGGCCAGCTCGACGGGATCGCCGCCGCCATCGTCGCCTACCCGCACGCGGCGGCCGCGCCGACCGTCGCGATGGCGCTCGAGAGCGGCGCGCGGGTACTCGACCTGAGCGCGGATTTTCGCCTCTCAGACCTCGCGACATACGAGCAGTGGTACGGACCCCACCCGTGTCCGCACCTACTCGACCAGGCGGTCTACGGCCTGACGGAGCTACACCGCGAGCAGATCGCAACGGCGGCGCTGATCGCCAACCCGGGCTGCTACCCGACGGCCGCGCTGCTCGCGCTCGCGCCGCTTGCCCGCGCCGGGTTGATCGCAGACGTCGTGATTGACGCCAAGCAGGGCGTCTCCGGTGCCGGCCGCACAGCCGCCGTGGAGACCACGCACTTCGCCTACACCGCCGAGAACATATTCCCCTACAGGGTTGGGGCCCACCGCCACCGCCCGGAGATAGAGGAGCAGCTCGCCGCGCTCGGCGCGAGCCTAGCGGTGCAGTTTCAGGCGCACCTAGCGCCGCTCGATCAGGGGGAGCTCGTCAGCTGCTACGTCACGCCCACCCGCGAGATCTGTGCCGCACAGCTGAACGAGCTGTACACCGACGCGTATGCCGAGGAGCCGTTCATCGAGCTGGCCGCCACGCCGCCCGGCGTGCGCGAGGTACGCGAAACGAACTTCTGCCGCCTGTTTGCCGCGTGCGACGAGCACACCGGCAAGCTGCTGGTGTTCGCGGCGATCGACAACCTCTGGAAGGGGACCTCCTCCCAGGCGGTGCAAAACCTCAACCTGATGTTCGGCTTCGATGAAACAGAGGGACTCCTATGAGCGACCCGGTAGCAACTTCTGCAGCGGGCGGCGCCCAGCCCACCCAGGGCCCGCCGCGGCCGTTCTTCGCGTCACGTTGGGTCATGGTGCCGGAGCACGTGCGCGACCTCGGCCCCGACCATGGCCTGCCCGCGGGTTTCCGGGCGGCGGGCGTGGCCTGCGGGATCAAGCCGTCCGGAAACCCGGATCTCGGGTTGATCGTCTGCGACTGCGAGAAACCGGTGTCGGCGGCGCGTTTCGCGGCGACGGGCGCACCAGCTGCGCCGCTGCTGCTCAGCCGGGAGCGCTGCGAGCTGTCCGCGCTGCGGGTCGTGCTCGCGAACTCCGGCTGCGCGAATGCCGCGACCGGCAAGCGCGGGATGGAAGACGCCGCCAAGACTCAAGGGGCGGCCGCCATCGCCGTCGGCGCCGAGCCGCGGGAGGTGATCCTCGGATCGACCGGACCGATCGGCTCCTACCTGCCCGTCGAGCGGATGTTGGGTGGTATCCGCAACGCGGCTGAGCGACTGGACCAGGCGGGTGACTCCTGCTTCCAGCAGGCCATCCAGACGACCGATGCGCTGGAGAAGCGAGCCTGCCTTCAGGTCGAGCTCGACGCCGGGGTAGTCGAGCTGACCGCCCAGTGCAAGGGGGCGGGCATGATCTCCCCGCGCTTCGCGACGATGCTCTGCTACATCCAGACCGATGCGCAGATGGCGAGCGAGACCGCCGATCTGCTACTCGGCGTCTGCGTCAAGCGCTCGTTCGACCGCTGTTCAGTGGACGGCCAGCTGTCGACAAACGACACGGCCGTGCTGATGTGCTCGGGCATAAGCGGCGTGAAGATCGAGCCCGAAAGCGAGGACGAGCGGCTTTTCGGCGAAGCGCTCGACGCACTGCTGCGCCAGCTCGCGATCTACATGGTCGTCGACGGGGAGGGCGCAGGGCGCATCGCCCGCGTACACGCCCAGGGCCCAGACCCCGACACGGTAGAGCTCGCAGCGAGGGCGGTCGCGAACTCCCCGCTGGTGAAGGCGGCGCTGCACGGCGGCGACCCCAACTGGGGCAGGATCGTGCAGGCGGTCGGTGGCGCGCTGCCGACAGCCGAGCCGCTGGCGCTCGACGTCTTTATAGACGGCGTTCAGGTCTGCAGCGCAGGGGCGTCAACCGATGTTCCTCGGCAGGAGCTCGCGGGCCTGCTTGCCCGCCCCGAAGTCGAGTTCCTCGTCCGGCTTCCAGGCGAAGGCGCCGAGACCGAGGTGTTCTTCTCCGACCTCTCGCACGAGTACGTGTCGATCAACGCGGACTACACGACATGAACGCCAGGCGCAAACCCCCGCACCCCGTGTGCGCCCGGGCGGTCAACGGCTGGCTGGACGGCTCTCGACCCGACGACGGAGGTACGCCTGATGCGTGACGTGGCAACACTGCTCGAGGCGCTCCCCTACATACGGGAGTTTCACTCAAAGACAGTGGTCATCAAGTACGGCGGCGCTGCGATGGAGGACCCACAGCTGCGGGAGGAGTTCGCGCGCGACGTGGTGCTGCTCAAGTACGTCGGCATCGATCCGATCATCGTGCACGGCGGCGGCCCCGCGATCACCTCCTACATGGAGCGCCTCGGCCTGCCAGTCAACTTCGTCGAGGGGCTGCGGGTCTCCGACAAGGACACCGTCGAGATCGCCAAGATGGTGCTGGTAGGGAAGGTCAACAAGGAGATCGTCACGCGCCTGAACCGCCACGGGCAATCGGCGGTCGGGCTGTGCGGAGACGACGGCTCGCTGCTGCGGGTCTCGCGGCGCACCACCGAAGGCGGCCAGGACATCGGGTTCGTTGGGCGCATCGAGCGGGTGAACGTAGACGTGCTGCGCCATGTCGCAAGCGACTACATTCCCGTGATCGCTTCCGTCGGCGCGGACCGCGAAGGTAACTCCTACAACATCAACGCCGACGAGGTCGCCGGCGCGCTGGCGCGCGAACTGGGCGCCTACAAGGTCATCTTCCTCTCGGACGTAGCCGGCTGGCTAGCCGATCCCAAGGACCCGCAGAGCCTCATCCGCCAGTCGACGACCGAGCGGGCGCGCGCCGCGCTACCCGACCTTCAGGGCGGAATGAGGCCCAAGCTCGAGGCGTGCCTGCAAGCTCTCGACGGCGGCGTCTCCTCTGCTCACATCCTCGACGGGAGGATCACGCATTCGCTGCTGCTCGAGCTGTTCACCGACGAAGGCATCGGCACGAAGATAACGGCGAGCGCATGACCCTCGCTGAGCTGCAGCGGATCGAGCGAGAGTGCGTGATCGGCGCCTACTCGCGCCAGCCCGTCCAGTTCGTCCGCGGCCAGGGAACACGCCTGTGGGATACCGACGGCAACGAATACCTCGACTTTCTCTGCGGCGTGTCGGTGACCAACATCGGGCATTGCCATCCGCGCGTGGTGGCGGCCCTCAGCGAACAGGCCGCGAGACTGATGCACGTCTCCAACCTCTTCTACACCGAGCCGGCCATGCTCCTAGCCGAGCAACTATCCCGCCGCAGCCTCGGGGGAAAGGTGTTTTTCTGCAATTCCGGGACGGAGGCGAACGAGGCAGCGATAAAGCTCGCGCGCAAGGCCCATCCTGGCGGAGATATCGTCGTGATCGAGGGCGCCTTCCACGGACGCACCTACGGATCGCTGTCTGCCACACCGCAAGAGTCAAAGCAGGCGCCGTTCGCGCCGCTCGTACCGGGGTTCAGGGCGGTCGCTGCCGACCAGCGGGCGCTGCGTGCCGCGGTCGACCAGCGCACAGCGGCGGTGATGCTCGAGCCAATCCAAGGAGAGAGCGGTGTGCGGGTGCTCTCCGAGGAGCTGCTGGGCGCCGCCCGCGAGGCGTGCGACGAGTACGGCGCCGCGCTCATCTTCGACGAAGTGCAGTGCGGAATGGGCCGCACCGGCACGCTATGGGCCTATCAGCAAACAGGTGTCGTTCCGGACGCGATCACAGCCGCCAAGGCACTCGGTGGAGGAGTGCCGATCGGCGCGCTCATCACTGGCCCACGCCTCGCTGACGTCCTGCAACCAGGCGACCACGGCTCGACCTTCGCGGGCGGCCCGGCTATCTGCGCCGCCGCGCTAGCGTCGCTACAGACGATTGACGACGAGTCGCTGCTCGCCAACGTCGCCGAGCAGGGACAGAGGTTGGCGGCAGGTCTACACGCACTGCCCCATGTGACGGACGTGCATGGCCGGGGGCTGATGCTCGCGTGCGAGCTGGACGTGCCAGCGCCAGAGGTCGTGCACAGGGCACTGCTCGAGCAGCGCCTGATCGTCAACGCCACCGGCCCGGGCACGCTGCGACTGTTGCCTCCGCTGACCGTCACAGCGAGCGAGATCGACCGGGCGCTCACGGGGTTGCGCGGAGCGCTGGAGGGCTGACCGTGCGGCGTGAACTCGACGACGGCTACGAGCTCGACGATGACCCGCGGCGGGTCGACGTCGGGGCGGTGCACGCGTTCATAAGCGGCGAGTCCTACTGGGGGAGGGGACGCCCACGTGAGCTCGTCGAGCGCGCCGTCGAGGGCTCGGCGAGAGTGGTCGGCCTCTACCGTTCCGGCGAGCAGATGGGTTTCGCCAGAGCGATCTCGGACGGCACCATCATGGCCTATCTCGCGGATGTCTACGTGCTCGAGGGGCACCGAGGCCGCGGGCTTGGCGTCGAGCTCGTGCGTTTCATGCTCGAATGCGATCCGCCGTGGAATGTACGTTGGCTGCTGCATACCGCCGACGCCCAGCGACTGTACGAGAAGCTCGGATTCATCGAGGCGCAGACCATCTACACGCTGATGGAACGCGCCAGTCCCGTTGCCAGCTAGCTGCCAACCGGCACTGGGCGCTCGCCCTCACGGGGAGACCGCCATCCGAACGCACCCAGACGCCGCTGTGATGGCATCGGTCGGTAGGCTCCGGCGTCCATGAGCGACACATCTCTTCCCACTCCCACAGCCAGCTACGAGGCCGACCCGGCACAGGTGAACCGCGTTCTGCTGCTCTATTCCGGCGGCCTGGACACAAGCGTGATGCTCAAGTGGATCCAGGACAGATACGACGCCGAGGTGGTCGCCCTGACCGTGAACCTCGGTCAACCAGGCGAGGACTATGAGGTGATCCGCGGCAAGGCGATGGCTTTGGGTGCGCTCGAGTGCCACATAGTCGACGCTCGCAAGGAGTTCGCAAGTCAGTATGTGGCGCTTGCGATCAAGTCAAACGCCTTGTATGGCGGCGGCTATCCGCTGTTCACCGCGCTGGGACGCCCGCTGATCGCCAAGCTCGCAGTCGAATATGCGCGTCGCAGCGGCTGCGACACGATCGCGCACGGTTGCACCGGCAAGGGCAACGACCAAGTACGGATCGAGACCACCATCGCGACCCTGGCCCCCGAGCTCAAGGTCATCGCGCCAGTACGCAGCTGGCGCATGGGGCGAGAGGAGGAGATCGCCTACGCGCGCGAGCACGGGATCCCCGTGAAGGGCGGGACCGAGATAGCGCCATACTCGATCGACGACAACCTCTGGGGTCGCTCCTCCGAGGGCCGCTGGATCGAGGATCTCGACCATGCGCCGGACGATGACGTCTTCGAGCTCGTTACGCTGCCGGAGCGGGCGCCAGATGAGCCGGAGGTTCTCAGCATCTCCTTCGAGCGGGGCATCCCAGTCGCATTGAACGGGCAGCACATGCAGCTCGTCGAGCTGCTCGAAGCCGCCGCGGAGGTCACGGCCCGTCACGGCGTCGGCATCGTCGACCACATCGAGGACCGCATCGTTGGCCTGAAGGTGCGCGACATCTACGAGGTGCCGGCGGCAACCGTCATCCTGCTCGCTCACCAAGAGCTCGAGAAGCTAGTCAGCACCATCCACCAAAACCACTTCAAGCCCGCGCTCGACCGACAGTGGGCCTACCTCGTCTACGCGGGCCTTTGGTGGGAGCCGCTGCGTACCGACCTCGATGCTTACATGGACGAGGTCAACCAGCGGGTCACCGGAGAGATCGGGGTGAAGCTCTACAAGGGGCATGCACGCGTGGTCACCCGCAGCTCGCCAAACGCAATTTACGACGCCAGCCTTGCTTCGTTTGCCCAGTCCGGCGGTCTCTTCTCGCAAGAGGCATCGCCTGGATTCATCGAGCTGTTCTCGCTGCAGTCACGCATGGCTTGGCGCCTTCGCAACGACTAGCCACCCGCCTGCCCGACAGACAAAGCCCGCCGAGTGTCAAGGCCGCATGGCCCGGCCAGCCGCATCACAATGACGCTTGAGCCCGCCCGCGAGCGTTCACGAGCGACGGACTATCCAAGCGACCGCGCCCGCCACGATGAGCAGGACCAGTCCACCCGCCGCCACGTTGCGCGACACGGAGGAAAGCTTGCGAGCGTAGTTGCGGCGCAAATACCACTTGCCGCCGTGCCACACCACGTAGCCGAGGACCTTGTACCCGGTTGCATTCATGACGCGATCCTACCCCTATCCTGCCCGGAAAACGCGGTGTGTGTCCGGGAGCCTTCTTAAGCTTGCAGCTCGCTCCCTGGCTCTAGGGTCAAGTTGAGTACGACCACGCCTTGTGGTCGCGCTCCTTGAGTGAGAGCACTCCGTACTAATGATCGAGGACAACGAGACACCTGTTCCTGAGCCCCCTAAAGGTGGCATTGAGCATGATCTCCTGGCCAAGCGGCGAGCGAGGCGAGCCGAGTTGAACGATCCGGCTCTGATGCGCAGGGCAGAGGCAGCCGAGGCGACTGTGCGCACGCTGGAGGCTCATATAAGCAGTGTCAAGCAACAGCTAGAAGAAGCCACCGACGAGCAGAAGCAGCTCTCGGCGCAGCTATCGGAGAGAGAACTCGAAGTACGTCGCGTAAAGCAAAGGGAATACGCCGAGCAGCAGCTGCGCCACGAGATCGAAGAGCGCTTGGAGCGACAGGGGCGCGAAAAGCAAGCGGAAGTACAAGATCTACAGCGTCGCCTCAACATCTCAGAGCGTCATGCGCGTGAGCTCGCGCAAGAACTCGACAACGTTCGACGTGAACTGGCTAAGGCTCGGCAGGGCTCCGTCCCTGCCGAGCGCTTGGCTCCTCACCAAGAGGCACAGTTCGCCGCGCGCGAAGAAGAACTAGAGCAACGCCAGACCCAGCTCGAAGAGGCGAAGGTCAAGATCGAGCAGCATCTTAGTGCCGCCCGTGACTTCGAGCGACAGGTCAAGGCTCTCAGCGAACAGTCACAAGCACGCGAGCGGGCCCTAGCAGCTCGGCTCGCCGAACTAGAGCTCAGGGCTGGAGAGCTCGGGCGCGAGACGGACCGGCAAAGGATGGCACGCGAACATGCTGAGCTTACGCTCAGCCGTGCACAGCAGGGCCGCAGCGGCTTGATCGGCATCGTGCACGAGCTTGGGCAGGCCGTCAACGAGCTGCGCAGCGCGATCGATCTCGAGCGCGCCGCGCTGGAGGATGAGCTTGCGCGCAAGCAGGATGAACTGGGGTCTAGGCATGCGGCGGAGTTGGAGCGTCAGCGGGAGGAGTTGCTTGCGTCGCATGAGGTGGAGCTTGAGCGGGTTCGTCGTGAGGGTGAGGGGGATGTTGCTGCGCAGGTTGAGGCGTTGGGGTCTAGGCATGCGGCGGAGTTGGAGCGTCAGCGGGAGGAGTTGCTTGCGTCGCACGAGGCGGAGCTCGAGCGGGTACAGCGCGAGAGCGCGCACAACGCCCGTGCTCAGCGCGATGCTCTAACCCACGAGCAAGCAGCGAGGATAGAGCACGTCAATCAGCTCAACCTCGAGCGTCAGCGCCAAGGTGAGCAACTACGGTCCGAGTACGAAGGAAAGCTCGACCTTATGCGTATTCGAGTCGGCGAGCTAGAACGCGAGCTCGAGCACACGACTGCCAAGCTGCGCTCTTTCGAAGAGGTAGCGTCAACGGCGACACCTCCAGTCAGCCATGCCTATACAGAAGTGGCTGAGGAGACACACAAGCGAGAGATGACCGAGGCGCTCGCCAGTGCCGTCGAGCGACTACGCGCCCGCGCCACCATGTCCGAGGAGTCGTCCGAATACCCCGACTCGCCCGGTCAGGAAGCAGAAGGGGCGGCTTCCGCCGCCTCGCTGCCGGTGACCGAGACCAGTGAGAGCCACGACGCCGCCCACCACCTCGCCATCACGCAGGCTGAGCCAGCTACAGCATCCCCGACGGAGGGTCTCGGCTTCAGGCCACGGGTGCTCGGACGTCCCAACGATCCGCCATCCTGGCTTGCTCCTGCGATACGCCGAGTTGCCGAAAGAACCGACGCAAAACTTGCTGGAGAGTTGATCGTCGAGCTCTTGTCCGCGCAGCGTCTCGTCATCGACCAACCGCTGTCCTACATCGTTGAAATCGAGGGGGTAGGCAGTTTTCGTGTGAACCTCGATGGTGACAGGAGCACCATTGAGAAGCTCAAGCCAGACGAGAACACAGGTCAGCCCGCTTTCGTGCTGAAAGGCCAGGCGGCGTCGTTCAGCGAGCTTGCAGCCGGCGGCGCGCGCCACAGAATGAAGGGCATCAAGGTTCATGGCAGCAAACGTCAAGCTCGTAGGCTGCTCAAAGCGCGCCGGCCGCCTCTAGTCCTCTCCGAAGTCGCCAACGCAGGCATGAGCGTCTGGCCAGGCCTACTGCTGCTGGCCCTCGGGGTCGCGATCGACAGCGAGTGGACACGCGGCCACAAGTTTGTCGTGGCATTCGCGATCGTCGGGGAGCCGAGCGTGATCACGATCTACGTCCACGTAAACGACGGTGAGCCGCTAATGGTCAGTCGAACATGCGAGCAGCAAGTCTCGACGGTCGTTCAGTTGAGTGAGCGTTCGCTGACCTGCCTGCTGGCTGCGGTGCCCATCCCCAAGGACGAGATGGTGCTCACAGACGGAGACGTGCAGGCCCTGCAGACGCTCATAGCATGGAGCGACAGGGCGCAGGGTCTCGGCGTGCACGTGTGAGCCAGCATAGTCGTCCGCAAGTTCCGGGCTTGATAGGCGGCAGGCCCGCCGCTGGCCATTGGGATCGCGCGAGAACTTGGGTAGTGTCGCCACGACAGCTGGGATCATCCGCGTCCGCGCCGACGCCTACCATCCAGTATTCGTGAGCACACAGCCATGCGCCCATCTCCACGTCCACTCCGAGTACTCCCTGCTCGACGGGGCTTGCAGGATCGACGCGCTGGCCGAGCGTGCTGCAGGGTTCGGTCAACCCGCTTTGGCGCTCACCGATCATGGCGTCATGAACGGCGCGGTCGAGCTCTATAAGGCTTGCGCAAAACACTCAATCAAGCCAATCGTGGGCTGCGAGATCTATCTCGTGGACGATCACACAGCGAATGGCCCTGGGCGCGTCGAGCGTAACCATCTGACGCTGCTGGCCCGCAGTGATGCCGGCTACCGCAATCTCGTCGAGCTCTCCTCAGCGGGTTTTCTAGAAGGACTTCAGCGTGGCAAGCCGTCGGTGGACTTGCGCCAAGTACAAAAGCACGCAGATGGCGTGATCGTATTGACAGGTTGCTTGGCCTCCCGCTTCTGCCAGCGACTGATTGAGGACCGGCCGTCGGACGCCCGCGCACACGTTGACGATCTGATGCAGATCTTCGGTCCAGAGAACGTGTACTTCGAGGTGCAGAAGAACGGGATCTCAGACCAAGAGAAGTGCAACCCGGGGATCGTCCGGATTGCGCGCGAAGTCGGCGGGTCGCTCGTCGGAACCGGCGATGTCCACTATCTCCGTCGCGAGGACTACGACCACCACACGGCGCTGCTGTGCGTGCAGACCAAGAGCACGCTCGCGGCTCCGAAGATGACCTTTGAAACGAACGAGTTCTATCTGCGTGACAACAAGGAGATGCTCGACGCTTTCGCGGAGTGGCCGGAGGCGATACCGAACACCATCGAGATAGCCGAACGATGCTCGCTCGAGCTCGAGCTCGGCAAGCAGCTGATTCCTCGCTATCCGACCCCGGACGGTATCTCCGAGCGAGAGTATCTACGCGCTCGCGTAGACGAGGGGCTTCGTCGGCGTTACGGTGACCCGCCGCCAGCACAAGCGCTCGAGCGTATGGAGATGGAGCTCGAGGTGATCGACAGGATGGGCTTCAACGCCTACTTCCTGATCGTCTGGGACTTCGTGAAGTACGCCAAGGAGAACGGGATAGCAGTTGGTCCGGGCCGCGGCTCGGCTGCTGGCTCGATTGTCTCCTACTGCCTGCAGATCACCGATGTCGATCCGCTCGCATACGACTTGCTGTTCGAGCGCTTTCTCAACCCCGAGCGTGTATCTATGCCAGACATCGACATCGACTTCTCCGTGCGCGGGCGCGAGCGGGTGATGCGCTATGTGACGGAAAAGTACGGTCGCGAGGCCGTGGCGCAGATTGTGACATTCGGCAAGATGTTCCCGCGTGCCGCCACCCGTGACGCTGCTCGCGTGCTCGGTTTCGACTACGGCATGGGGGATCGGCTGGCCAAGCTCATCCCAGATCCGATCATGGGCAGGCCGCCGTCGTTTGCCGACTGCCTGAAGGCAGGTGAGCCACTGCGTTCCGCTTACGACGAGGATCCGACAGCCAAGCAGATCATCGATGTCGCGAAGGGCCTCGAGGGGATCGTGCGCAACTCCTCGATCCACGCCGCCGCGGTCGTAATCGCCGACCGTCCACTGACGGAGATCGTTCCACTGCAGCTCGCCGACGCCGGTGTGAGTGAGGATGGACAGCGCATCTTCCGCACTGTCACCCAATTCTCGATGAAGCCGATCGAGGAAATCGGGCTGCTCAAGATGGACTTCCTCGGGCTGCGCAACCTCGATGTGATCGAGGACGCACTGGACATCATCGAGCGCTCCACCGGCGAGCGCCCGGACATGACCACGCTGCCGCTCGATGATCCCCGAACCTACGAAATGCTGGCAAGCGGCGACTCGACCGGGGTGTTCCAGTTTGAGTCTGACGGCATGCGGGAGGCGCTGAAGAAGGTGCGCCCGGACGAGTTCAACGACCTCATTGCCCTCAACGCCCTCTACCGCCCCGGGGCGATGGACCAGATCCCGGTATACGCAAAGGGCAAGCACAACCCGCAGGCGATCACCTACGCCGACGAGCGCCTGCGGCCGATCCTCGAATCCTCGAAGGGAGTGATTCTTTACCAGGAGCAGGCGATGCAGATCTCCAAGGAACTGGCAGGCTTCTCCGGCGCGAAGGCTGATGATCTGCGTAAGGCGATTGGCAAGAAGAATCGCGAGGCGATGGCGGCGCTGAAGCCCGAGTTCGTCGAAGGCTGTCGTGCCTCTGGTACCAGCCCCGAAGTGGTCGAGTTCCTGTGGCAGACAAACGAAAAATCCGCTGATTACTCGTTCAACAAGTCTCACGCCGCCTGTTACGCGCTGATCGCCTATAGAACCGCCTGGTTGAAGGCTAACTACTCCGCCGAGTACATGGCTGCACTCATCTCCTCGGTCATGTCCACCAAGGACAAGGTGCCGTTCTTCGTCGCTCGCTGCGAGGAGATGGGCATCCAGGTGCTCCCGCCCGACGTCAACCTCTCAGATCATGAGTTCACCGTTGTCGAGAGAAACATCCGCTTCGGACTGGACGCGGTCAAGGGGGTCGGCCACCAGGCGGTTGAGGCGATCAAGCGCGCCCGCGAGCAAGGCGGCGAGTTCACCTCACTATGGGACTTCTGCGAGCGGGTCGACAGCCGTGCCGTGAACAAGAAGGCGATAGACGCGCTGATCAAGTGCGGTGCGTTCGGCTCCACTGGCGCCACCCGTAAGGGCATGCTCCAAGTGCTCGCTCAGGCCCAGGCCGCTGGACAAAAGTCACAGCAGGACGCGCTCATTGGGCAGGGGTCGATTTTCGATCTAGAACCAGCCAGTGGTCAGGCCATGGCGGGAACGGGCGGGAGCAGCTCACAACCCGCGGGCGCTGGTCTACTTCGTCTCGGCAACCCGCCGATCCCAAGCGAAGAGTTCGACCAAGCGGAGCTGCTGGCCGCGGAGAAGGAAGCGGTCGGCCTGTTCATCTCCGAGCATCCCCTGAAGCCTCTGCGCAAGGCGATGCTGGCAGTGGCCGATTGTCCGCTGGCGGGGCTCGCTGACCGACGCGACAAGGAGTGGGTGACGGTCGGCGGGATCATCACCGAGGCGAAGAAGATCCGTACCCGCAACGGTGACCACATGATGTTCGCGACCATTGATGACCTGGAAGGGTCAGTCGAGATTCTCGTGTTTGGCAAGGCGCTGGCGGAGCACGAGGCGATCCTCGCAGTCGACCAGATCATCCTTGTAAAGGGTCGAGTAGACCACAAGGAGGCTGGCAAGACCTGCGTGGTGGTGCAGGAGGCGCAAAGCTTCAAACCGTCCGAGGAGGAGATAGAGAAGGCCAACGCTCAACTACACGCGGTTGCAGCGCACAGCGAGCCGGTGCATCTGCGGATGGAAGCGACGTTCCTGCCGCCGAGCGTTATCGATGACCTCAAGGAGGTCATCGGCGATCATCCCGGCAGCGCTGATGTGGTTCTCGAGATGGATACGGCCTCCGGCATGCGCCGTCTGCGGCTAGGTGAGCGCTACCGCGTGAAGCACACGCCGACGCTCAGGGCCGAGCTGGAACAGGTGCTGGAGCATGCGATGTCGATGGAAGCGTCCGCTACCGGCTAGCGCGCGCTCGGCCAGGCCCAGGATGTTTGCGCGCAGCGATCCCGCTTTCGCGTAGCTTCACCGCAAGCGCTATTTCCTCGGCGCGGGGGCCCTCACCGCCCCCTGGTGTCTCGAGCACGCACGGAAGATCCTTAAAGGACGGTGTGGACAGGAAGGAGGCGCAGCCATCCTCGCCAAGCTCGCCATCGCCAATGTTCGCATGTCGGTCGCGGTTGGCCCCGAGCGCCGTCTTTGAGTCGTTCAGGTGCAGCGAGCGGACGACCCCCTTGCCCAGCTTGCGTGTCGCCTCGCGTGCCACCGAGGTCATCCCCTGCGAGGTGCGAATATCGAAGCCGGTCGCGTACAGATGGCAAGAGTCAAGGCACACGCCGAGCCGGCGATCTGCGCCGGCTGCTTCGATCAAAGCGGCCAGCTCATCGAAGGAGCGGCCCAAAGTGCCGCCGGCGCCCGCCGTGTTCTCCAGGTGAAGCTCGCACCCCTCGCTGTCGGACAGCGCTTGGGCGATAGTCTGTCCAGCGCGAGTTATCGCCTTTGAGACACTCCCGATCTTCGCCGATCCGGGATGGAGCACAACGCCGCACGCGCCGATGGCCTGCCCGGCGCAAAGCGAATGAGTCAGCGACTCGAGCGACTTCGAGCGTACCTCCGCATCATCGCTGGCGCAGTTGAGTAGATAGACCGTGTGGATCAGTACCGCATCGATCGGGCTATTTGCGATCGCCTCCTTGAACGCGGCGACGTCCTCCTCGCGGTACACGGTTGGCCGCCACATGCGTGGTGACTGATTGAAGATCTGGATCGCGCGGCAGCCCAGCTGCACCCCGCGCTCCACCGCCTTGGGCAACCCGCCCGCCGGTGAGACGTGAGCTCCGATTAGCATGCCTCGATCTTATGCGTCTTCGTTTCGCTCCATCCCCCACAGGAGCTCTGCACATCGGCGGTGCCCGCACGGCGCTTTTCAACTGGCTGGCGGCACGTCACGCCCAGGGACAGCTCGTGTTGCGCATCGAGGACACCGACAGGGAGCGCTCCACCCCGGAGCACGTCGAGCAGATCCTCGACGCGCTGCGCTGGCTCGAGCTCGACTGGGACGAGGGGCCAATCTTCCAGAGTCAGCGCGCGGAGCGCCACCAAGAAGTCCTCGAGCGCCTGCTGCGCTCCGGGCACGCGTATCGCTCTAGCGCCACAGCGGATGACGTAAGGGAGTACAAGGTCAGCCACGGCGCTGACCGCGGCTTCAGAGGCGCCCCCGAGGACCTCGGTGCGGTCCGTCTGCGCGTGCCCGACGAGGGATCGACCATCGTACGCGACCTCATCCGCGGCGATACCAGCTTCCAGCATGTTCACCTCGATGATCCGGTGATAGCCCGCGCCGACGGCTCGGTTCTCTACAACTTCGCGGTCGCGGTCGATGACCTCGACGCCCAGATCACGCACGTCGTGCGGGGCGAGGACCATCTGTCCAACACGCCCAAGCAGCTGCTTGTGCTGGAGGCGTTGGGGGCAGCACAACCTGTGTATGCGCACCTGCCGCTTTTGCATGGGCCCGACGGCAAGAAGCTCTCGAAGCGCCACGGTGCCGCCTCCGTGCAGGAGCTACGCGACGCGGGCTACCTGCCGGAAGCTGTGCGCAACTACCTAGCGCTGCTCGGCTGGGGCGCAGGTGACGATCAAACGGTCATGTCGACCGAGGAGTTGATCGAACGATTCACGCTCGACCGCGTGAGCCGTAACCCGGCGCGCTTTGACGAGATCAAGCTGCGCTGGCTAAACGGCGTTCAGATCCGCAGCCTGAGCGTCTCGGCACTAGGCGAGCGTCTACTGGAGTTCGCCGCTGAGGCGCAGCCGAGAATGCTGAAGGCCGCCCAATCGGAGCCGGAGCGGTTCTCCCAAGCCATCCAGATAAGTCAAGAGAAGATCCACACGCTCGCTGATTTCTGGCCACTGAGCGGCTTTCTCTTTGAAGAGCCGACCCAAGACGGTACGGCCCGCACACGCTGGCTGGAAGGGCAGGCAGGCAAAACGCTCGAGCACACACAACGGGCGCTGGAGCAGCTGCCGAGCTTTGACGAGGACTCGATCCGGCAAGCGCTCAACGGCGTGATCGAGCGGCTGGGGGTCAAGCCGAAGGACGTCTATCAGCCGTTGCGGGTGGCGATCACCGGCACGACCATCTCGCCGGGCATCTTCGAGAGTGTCGCGCTGTTGGGCAGGGAGCGCTCACTGGCACGGATTGGCGCCGCACTGG
Source organism: Solirubrobacteraceae bacterium (assembly GCA_025451035.1). Taxonomy (GTDB): domain Bacteria; phylum Actinomycetota; class Thermoleophilia; order Solirubrobacterales; family Solirubrobacteraceae; genus Palsa-744. Next base: position 26,418 of record JANWLE010000037.1, on the reverse strand, counting down.
ATGGGCTTTCTGAGGGAGCCGACGGCCACTGAAAAATTTTCTCTCAACCATTTGTCCATTGCTGCCGATAGGAACCTCGACCTAACCCCCACGCCAGCGGCGACCTTCTTCGAGGTACCAATAATGCAGGCAGCACCCGGCAGCAGATCGGCTACAAAGCGCAACAACGCAAAGGACAACGGCAAGCGCCAGGCTGGCTCGCCAAGCCCCACACGTCAACAGGGCGAGGGGCATGGCCGCCGGCTGACGATGGCTTTTGAAGCGCTGGAGGCATTCCCCGCGCTGTCAGAGTCCCGCAACAGGCTGCTCGCGCTGGTCTCTAACGACCATGTCGCCACGGCTGACATAGTGGCGGCCGTCGAGTCCGACGTTGCGCTGCTGACAGCGGTGCTGCGTATGGCCAACCGTGTCAAGGGTGGCGGCCGCGGGTCGGTTGACACCGTCATGGAGGCCGTCGAAGTCCTCAGTCCCCAAGCGGTGCAGGCGCTCGCCACGCGCGCCAGGACATTCGACTTCTTTGAGCGCTCGAGTGTCTGGGACTCTGCTCCCGAACGCTTCCGCCTGCACGCGCTGGCGACCCAGAACGCGGCGGACAGGCTCGCCAGCGAGGTCGGCTACGAACACCGCGATCGCCTCAGCGTGGTGAGTCTTCTGCACGACATCGGCAAGCTCGTACTCATGCATGCCTACCCGGGCTACCCGAGCCAGGTCCACCAGGGCGCGCGCACGCCCGAGGAGCGCATCCACGCCGAACGACGGGAGCTGGGCGTCGACCACGCACTCGTCGGCGGTGTCCTGGCCCGCCGCTGGGGGATCCCAGCTTCGATCGCGTCGGTCATCGAGCGCCACCACAGCACCGACGCCACCGGCGAGGCGGCGCTTGTGCGGCTGGCGGACATGCTCGCGCACTACGAACAGGGATCGCCCGTGTCGCCGACAGAGCTGCTCAAGGGGGCGCGTAGCGTCGGCCTCGGCCCGGCGGAGCTCAGGCGCGTGATGTACGAACTCCCCAAACCCAGCAGGATGCGTCAGCGCCATGTGGACCCGTGCCCGCTGTCGGGTCGTGAGCTCGGGGTGTTGCAGCGACTCGCCGAGGGCAAGGTCTACAAGCAGATAGCTCACGAGCTGACACTCTCAACCAGCACGGTACGCACCCATCTGCACAACATTTACGGCAAGCTTGGCGCGGTCGATCGCGCTCAGGCGGTTCTCATCGCAACCGAGCGCGGCTGGCTCTAGGGCACTAGGATCGTCACGGCGCGGTCGCCACAGGCCGTCGCCGCCAAGATGATCTCGATCACCAGCAAGTCCCCCTACGCCGTGATGGCGCTCACCGAGCTAGGCCGCAGCTCGGGCGCTGAGCCTGTCCCCATCGGTGAGCTCGCGCGGCGACGCGACGTACCCGTGCAATTCCTCGAGCAACTCTTCGCCGTCCTGCGCCGCGCGGGGATTCTCAACTCCCAGCGCGGGGTCAAGGGCGGCTACCGCTTCGCCCGCGACCCCTCCACCATCACGGTGCTGGAGGTCGTCGAGCTGCTCGATGGGCCCCTCGGGCGTGACTCCGAGGGAGTGTTCGCCGACGCCTCCGCAGCCGCTCGCCGCGTGCTTGAACAGACCACGATCGCAGAGGTGATCGAGCGCGAAGCCCGCGATGCAGGCGCCAGCATGTATTACATCTAGAGCCCCCTCCTGGCGCCGAGAGTCGCTTTTAGGGGGACCGGTAGGCGCAATGGCCACTAGGCCACTATTGTCTTGATGCCCTATGGGGTCAATTCCGATCAACATTTCGCAGCTTGTTGGTGACACGCCGATGGTCGAGTTGTCTCGGATGCTCGACCAGGCAGCTGCGGAAAACGGAGTGCAGCTGTTCGCCAAGCTCGAGTCGTTCAACCCGGGCGGGAGTGTCAAGGATCGGATTGGCGTGGCGATGATCGACTCTGCCGAGGCCGAGGGGCTGATCGAGCCGGGGCGCACCACCATTGTGGAGGCCACCAGCGGCAATACCGGGATCGCGCTCGCGTTCGTGTGCGCGGCCAAGGGCTATGACCTCGTGCTGGCGCTGCCGCAGGGCATGAGCCGAGAGCGCGAGAGCCTGCTCAAGCTATATGGCGCGCGGGTGCAGATCACCGAGTCACTTGGCGGTATGGCCGAGGCTGTCCAGGCGGCACGCGAAATGGCGCGCGAGCCAGACGTGTTTCTCCCCGACCAGTTCTCTAATCCAGCGAATCCGCAGGCCCACCGCCGCACAACCGGGCCAGAGATCTACCGAGCGCTCGACGGCAAGCTCGACGTGCTCGTCGCGGGCGTAGGCACCGGTGGGACGATCACCGGGACCGGGGAGTATCTGCGCGAACACAACCCGAGCCTGCGGATAGTCGCGGTCGAGCCGCTCAATTCGGCGGTCCTCTCAGGACGCCCGCCAGCCCCCCACCGTATTCAGGGCATAGGTGCCGGATTCGTGCCGCCGATCCTGAACAGGGAGCTGATCGACGAGGTGATCGCTGTCTCGGACGAGGACGCGATCCAGACAGCCTGGGCCTGTGCCCGCCGGGAAGGGATCTTGGCGGGAATATCGTGCGGCGCGGCGGTGTGGGCCGCCCTACAAGTCGCTGCCCGGCCCGAAACGCGTGGCAAGAGGATCGTGGTGATCATGCCCGACTCCGGCGAGCGCTACATATCTCAGGCGTTCTTCGCCCCGTGAGCCGCCCATCCCGACATGTGCCGTCACACCGCTGGGCGCTCCGTGTGTCGCGCGCTAGGCTGTTGGCATGTTCGGACTCGGCAGTTTCGCACGGGTCGCCAATGAGTTGCGTCGCGACATCGCGGCCGCGCGGGCCAGGGATCCCGCCGCGCAGGGCGTCAGCCCGGTGGAGATTCTCGCCACCTGGCCCGGCATCCATGCGCTGCTGTCGCATCGCGTGGCTCACGCATTGCACGAGGCCGGCATGCCACTTGTACCTCGTTCAATGTCAGTGTTCACGCGTGCGGTGACCGGGATTGAGATCCACCCGGCAGCGATGATCGGCCGCGGGCTGTTCATCGACCACGGTTCGGGGGTGGTGATAGGCGAGACCGCGAGGATCGGTGACGACGTAACCCTCTACCAGGGCGTCACGCTCGGCGGAACCGGCTTTCAAACCGGCAAGCGTCATCCCACTGTGGAAGACAACGTCACTATCGGGTCCGGCGCGAAGCTGCTCGGCCCGATAACGATCGGTCACGGTGCGAAGATCGGGGCTAACAGCGTGGTGATCACCGACGTGCCGCCGAACGCGACCGTGGTCGGAAACCCCGGTCATCCCGTGCGTGTCGACGGACGCCGACCCGAGGGGCCCGACGCCGACTGGATCCACCTCCCGGACCCGATCGCCGAGGCGATCCAAGGGTTGGCCACGCGTATCGGAGATCTCGAACGGGCGGTCAGCAAGCTCTCCGGCGAGCAAGAGCGGGCTCCAGCAGAGGTCAGGCCACTGCGGCCGGTGCGAGGACAGAACCCGGCCGGCGGTTGACCGAGCGCTCGCTCGAGGTCTAGTAGAAGACGGTCTTCGTGCGGTGGCGAGGACGCTCCTTATAGGCACGCTCCTGCCCGCGATTCCACAACCACGTGTCGAGGTTTCGCGCCGGAATCCCGGTCCGTTGCGAGATCAACTCGCAGGCGTGCACCGCGCACGCGCGGATCTCCCGCTCGGCGGCTCCCGCCGGCAGCGGCCGGCCGGCGTCTATGTGCTCGGCGAGCGTCGGCTCGTAGACCAATATGCCCTCGCAGCGAAGCACGTGCGGCACGAGGTTGTCGGCAAAGATCGTCAGACGATCCAGGTCGCTGAACCGCGCGACCCCCGCTAGCGCCAGGTCGTTCGGGACTATCTGAGCACGCTTGTAGAAGCCCCGGTCGCAGAACATCGCCATTCCCTGCGCCAGGCTGCCTGCCAGACGCTCGGCTGAACCCCGGCATTCGCTGACCAGGTCGAGTGCGCGGCGGCCGTGCAGGAAAGCACCGAGCGTCCGGAGCGCCTGGGCGTAGAGATTCATCAGCTCGTGGTCGGCTCGCTGGCCCAGGATCAGCGCGATCTCCCGAGTCCCGACCTGTCTGAGCCAGTCAGCCACGGGCGGCCCGGCGACACGGACGTGGTCGGCAAACGACCACGCCACCGTGAAGTAACCGGACAGAGGCCTTCCGCCGCGCGAGCGCTTGCGCAGTGTGGGGAACCAGCCCGAGCCGAAGTTGATCGCATCTAGCGCGAGCAGGTAATCGGCGACGTCGGCCGCGTCGCCCTCGAGGTAGTGGCACTCGGGGTCAAGCGTAGGCTGCTGGGGCGAGGGCGTGACCTCGGTGAGGAGACCCATGTCGATGCGCACCATCCGCGAGCCTTCGGCTATCTCACGACAGCGGCTTCTGACCTCATCGGTGAGCATGCACCCAACGCTACGACGTTCCGCGGGCGTCTGCCGCAAGACGGCGCCCGCCCGCTCGCGCATCCGAGCGCCAACTGAGCGGTAGGCGGGGCTGGGATGTGTTGACACTCGGGAGTTGAGCTGGAATATGGCTTCTCTGCGCCGTTTTTGTGGTTCGCCCGATGTCGCTTCTATGCTCTAGATACCGATGTTGACGAGTCCTCACGCCGAGCACCTCGACGAGCTTTTTGGGGGCCTGAACGAACCTCAGCGGGAAGCAGTCACCCACGCGCAAGGACCACTGCTGATTCTCGCTGGAGCCGGAAGCGGCAAGACCCGGGTCCTCACGCACCGGATCGCCCATCTCATCTTCACCGACGCGGCCCAGGCGAGCGAGATCCTCGCGATCACCTTCACGAACAAGGCCGCTCAAGAGATGCGCGCACGCGTCGAGCGGCTGCTCGGCCACCACACTCGCGGCATGTGGCTGCTCACATTCCATGCCGCGTGCGCACGCATGCTGCGGGCGGATGCCGAGCGCCTGGGCTATACCCGCGCCTTCACGATCTACGACCAGGCCGACGCCCGCCGGCTCACCAAGCACTGCATAGACGCTGTGGGCATCGACCCCAAGCGGTACACCCCTGCGGCGATCCACAGCAGGATCTCCGCGGCGAAGAATCTCTTGATCGACGCGAACGCCTTCGCCGAGCAGACCGGCGCCGTCTACGAGGAGGCGGCTGACGTATATCGCCTCTATGAGCGTGAGCTCAGGCGTATGAACGCAATGGACTTCGATGATTTGCTGTTCCGCGCCGTGGAGCTACTGAGACTGTTCCCCGAGGTCAGGGAACGCTATGTCAGCGCCTTCCGCCACGTGCTCGTCGACGAGTATCAGGACACTAACCACGCTCAGTATCGCTGGCTGCGTCTGCTGGTCGGCGCTGGCGCTGGCGACAGTCTGGGCGGTCGCGACGAGGGCGCCGAGCAGCACCGGAACCTGGCTGTCGTCGGTGACGACGCGCAATCCATCTACGGCTTTCGCGGGGCGGACGTGCGCAACATACTCGACTTCCAAAAGGATTTCCCCGACGCACGTGTGGTACGCCTGGAGCAGAACTACCGCTCGACGCAGACGATTCTCTCGGCAGCCAACACGGTGATAAGCAACAACCGGGGCGGCATGTCGAAGGAGCTCTGGAGCGAGCTCGGCGAGGGCGACCCGATCGAGGTTATGGAGCTAGAGGACGAGCACGCAGAGGCGCGGTACGTAGTCGGTGAGATCGAGCGTCTCGTAGACGAGGGGCTGAGCCGCTCGGATATAGCCGTCTTTTACCGCACCAACGCGATGTCTCGTGTCGTCGAGGACGCGCTCGTGCGCCAGGAAATCTCCTACCAGGTGGTCGGCGGGACAAAGTTCTACGAGCGCGCCGAGATCAAGGATGCGGTCGCCTACCTGACCTTCCTCGTCAACCCGCAGGACGTGGTCAGCTTCACCCGCATAGCCAACTCCCCGCGGCGTGGCATAGGCCAAACGTCGCTCGCGCGGGTCACCACGCACGCCGCCAGCACAGACATCCCGGTATGGGACGCTGCGGCCAGTCCCGAGCAGGTGCCAGGCTTGAACGCCGCCGCGATCAAGTCGCTGAGTCGCTTCATGGGGACCATGAGCTCGCTACGCGAGCGCCTCGAGCAGAAGGTCCCGATCGGAGACCTCCTGCAGGAGGTGCTCACCGCCACCGACTACATCCAAGCCCTTGAAGACGAGCGCACGTTCGAGGCGCAGGGCCGAATCGAGAACCTCGAGCAGCTGATCGAGGTGGCACGAGAGTTCGACGCGTCAACAGAGCAGGACGAAGCCACGCTCGAGGTGTTTCTCGGTCAGATCGCGCTGGTCGCCGACGCCGACACGCTCAAGGACGAGGAGAGCCTCGTCACGCTGATGACTCTCCACAACGCCAAGGGACTCGAGTATCCGGTGGTCTTCATAGTCGGCTGCGAGGATGGCATCTTCCCGCATTCGCGCGCGCTCGAGGAAGCGGGCCTGGAGGAGGAGCGCCGCCTGTTCTACGTGGGAGTCACGCGGGCCGAGCGCAACCTGTACCTGACCCATGCCCGTCGTCGCTCGGTGTTCGGCGCCCAAACACAGGGGTTCGCGAGTCGGTTCTTGTCCGAGATACCCAGAGAGCTGACGAGCAAGTCTGAGCCAGCGTTCTCACCCGACTCACGCGTCGTGAGCCTGGCCAGAGGAACGTCCATCAGCTGGGACTCAGTCAGCAGCCCCGGGTCCACTCCCGCCTTTCATCTCGGCGATGACATCGTCCATGCAGCCTTCGGCGACGGCGTGGTGACCGCCGTGGAGCCAGGCGGGATCATCGTCGTGCGCTTCGCCCGCGATGGTTCAGAGCGCAAGCTGATGGCCGAGCATGCCCCTATCTCAAGGCGCTGAGCGTCGCTGGGCCGCTCACTGCGAGAATCCACCGCAAGGTCGGCGCCTGTGTGACACGCGCCGGCCGGCGCTATCCGAAGCCGTGAGTAGTGTCGAAGCGATGATGTCGCTGGTGTTGATCGACTTGGTATATCGCCAACCGCTAGCTCGCCTCTTTGGCAAACTCTTTGCGGAACGCTAGAGCGAAAGGCGTCTTTGCCGAACGACGCGCACGGCAAGGCTAGAGCCGCTCTTACGCGCACCTCCAGGCAACCTCTCCGGCTGATTGCCTACGATCCCTGCCTATGGCGGCCCAGATAATCGACGGCAAGGCGATCGCCGCGCGTGTGCGCGAAGAAGTCGCACGCGAGGTTGCCCAATTGACCGAACGGACCGGCTACAAGCCAGGTCTGGCGACTGTACTCGTCGGCGAGGATCCAGCCTCTGCCGTCTACGTGGCGGGCAAGCAGCGGGCATGCGGAGAAGTTGGGATGACCCCGTTCGACGTCCGCCTGCCGGGCGATGCGTCATTCGAAGATGTCGCACGCGCCCTCACCGAGCTCAACCAGGACCCGGCCGTAAGCGGTGTGTTGCTGCAGCTTCCACTGCCGGCTCACCTCGACGGCCAGGCGCTGACGGCGATCATCGATCCCGCCAAGGACGTCGACGGGCTAACCGCGATCAACGCGGGGAAGCTATGTCTCGGCGAGGAGGGGCTACGTCCATGTACGCCCGCTGGTGTCATGGAGCTACTGGCCAGCGTGGATGCTCAGCTGCAGGGAGCCGAGGCGGTCGTGGTCGGACGCTCGAACCTCTTCGGCAAGCCGATGGCCCAGCTCTTGTTGGCCGCCAATGCCACCGTCACCGTGTGTCACTCACGTACCCGAGATCTCGCCTCGGTGTGCGCTCGCGCGGAGGTCCTCATCTGCGCCGTCGGTCGCCCGCGTCTGATAACGCGTGAGTTCATCAAGCCGGCGGCGATCGTGATCGATGTCGGAATGAACCGCCTAGCAGAGGGACTGGTAGGCGACGTCGACTTCCAGGCCGCCAACGAAATCGCTAGCGCCGTGACCCCTGTCCCAGGGGGGGTTGGTCCAATGACGATCGCCTTCTTGCTGCGTAACACGTTGCAGGCAGCGCGCTGGCAAGGGAAGGATTACCAATGAGTCTCAAGCGTGTCCGTATCGGTGAGCTGATCGCCGTAGTGGGTACCGGCTGCATAGTCGCCTCGCTGGTGCTGCCGTGGTACGAAAACGCCACGGGTAAGCTCGACGCTTGGCAGACGTTTGGGCCATCTATCGTTTTGCTGATAGTCGCATGTGTCGCAGCGCTGTGGCTGGTGATAGCCGTAATCACCGAACGCTCGAGTGCGCTGCCGATCGCCGCCGCAGTGTGGTGCACGCTGTTTGCGTTTATCGCGGTCATTGCCGCACTGTTTCGCGTGTTTGAGCGACCGCAGCACGCACACTCGATGTGTGTGGCGCCTTGGCTTGCGCTAGCGGGAGCATTTCTGATCCTCATCGGTGCGTGGCAGTCACTGCGCGATGAACGTGCAGATCTTTACTCGCCCGGCGAGGCCGAGCTGAGAAAACTGCCGGTCAGCTAAACCGTTACTGACGCAGGAAATATCAGCTATACGCAGAAAGCTGCGCATAGTAGTTCACGGCTTACGGATATCCGGACGCCGGGAAGCGCAGTAAAGGACCCTCTCTTAGAGGACCCTCCACACTCCATAGGGGGTATCAAGCTGATGAGCTTCGAGGTCAACCGTCTGCGCCGGTCCGACTGGATTGTCGGCGGTGGCGCAGTTGCATTGCTGGTCGTGATGTTCTTCTTCAAGTGGTACGGAGCCAGCGTAAAAGGGGCCGTTCCGCTTGGAGGGTCGGTGAGCTACGGATCGAGTACGACCGGCTGGGACACGTTCACCAATAGCCGCTGGATTTGGCTGATCACAATCCTCGCCGCGCTGTTTGTCGTGGCGCTCGCCGGGATGCAACGCAAGTTGAACACACCTATCCAATTGAGTGTCGTCGTTACGTTGCTGGGGGCGCTCTCCACGCTCCTGATCCTCTACCGCATAATCCACCACCCGCACGGAAGCACCGGCTTTGCCGGGGTGGAAGCGTCGTACGGGATTAAGATCGGGATCTGGCTTGGGCTGATAGCAGCCGGTGTGCTCACCTACGGTGGGTACGCGAAGATGACAGAGGACGGCACATCTTTGTCAGATGTGCGCGATCAGGCCAGCCGGGCGGTGAGCGGACTCACAGACGCCCACAGCTCTCCGGTCCCCACCGGGGCCCAGAGCCCTGTGCCACCACCGGTCACCAGCGACACGCCGGCGGCCCTCGGGAGCACAGAGCCGCCTATGCCGCCATCCGAGGAGTCTTTCGGCGACAGCCGCGAGGAGGAGCCCGACCCTCCGTACACCGGGGTCTGAGCAGCGGACTGTCGGGACGGGGCGCCTGCTCGGCGCCCCGTAGAATGCCGCCTTGTGATTGATCGCGAGGAGGTTCTGCACATAGCCCGGCTCGCTCGCCTGCGGCTCGGCGAGGAAGAGATCGAGCCGATGGCGCGGGAGCTTTCGGCGGTGATCGAGCACGTCGCGAAGATCGGCGAGCTCGACTTGAGGGATACGGCGCCAACCTCGCACGTAGTGGAGGTGGCCGGCAGACTGCGTGCCGATGAGCCACATCAGTGCCTTCCGCGTGAGGTGGTGCTCGCCCAAGCGCCCGCCGTCAGCGGCGAGGGTTTTCTCGTACCCAGCCCGCAGGCATGAGCGCAGAGGAGCTCGTGAGCCTCGGCGCTCAGGCGGCCGCGCAAGCGCTCGCCAGTGGACAGATCGCGGCACACGAGCTGTATGAGATCTACCGCTCGCGTGCCGCGGCGGATGATTTGAACTGCTTCACCTGGGTCGCAGAGCAGACACCGGCACCACCAGCGGCAAGCCCCCTCGGCGGCGTGCCTCTGGCGGTAAAGGACCTGTTCTGCACCGAGGGCGTGCCTAGCCAGTCCGGCTCGCGCATCCTCGAGGGCTATCTGCCTCCATACACTGCCACGGCCGTCGAGCGTCTGCTGGGCGCGGGCGCGTGCCTGCTTGCCAAGACGAACCAGGACGAGTTCGCGATGGGCTCCTCAAACGAGAACTCCGCGTTTGGTCCCGTCCTTAACCCCTGGGACCGCTCGCGTGTGCCGGGCGGCTCCTCGGGCGGTAGCGCGGCGGCGGTCGCGGCGGGGCTCACGCCGTGGGCGCTCGGGACCGACACGGGGGGATCCATCCGCCAACCCGCCGCGCTCTGCGGGATCGTCGGTTTCAAGCCCACCTATGGCGCCGTCTCGCGCTACGGCATGATCGCTTTCGCCTCATCCCTAGACCAGGCCGGGCCGCTCACCAGGGACGTGACCGATGCGGCGCTGATGCTGCGTCACCTCATCGGCTACGACGAGTGCGACGCGACGTCTCTCGATTTCCCCGGCGAGATCGCCCTGCCCACCGCCGAACGTCTCGACGGCGTCAGACTTGGAGTCCCCGAGGAGCTCACAGGCGAGGGGATCGAGGCGGGGGTACTGGCTGCCTTCCACGCGACGCTTGCGCTGGCGGAGCAGCTGGGGGCGACGGTGGAACCGATCAGCCTGCCCCACGCCGCGCACGCCCTGTCCGCGTACTACGTGATCGCTCCCGCCGAGTGCTCGTCAAACCTCGCCCGTTTCGACGGGGTTCGCTATGGAATGCGCACCGAAGCCGCGGGCGACCTGACCGAGATGTACACCCGCACACGCCACGACGGCTTCGGCGCGGAGGTCAAGCGACGCATCATGCTCGGCACCTACGCGCTCTCCTCCGGCTACTACGACGCCTATTACGGCCGCGCCCAGTGCGTGCGCACGAAGATCGTCGAGGACTTCCGCAACGTGTTCGCGGACGTCGACTTCGTCGTCACGCCCACCGCCCCCAGTGTTGCCTTCCCGCTGGGCTCCAAGACGGCCGACCCACTGGCCATGTACCTCAACGACTTCTGCACGGTGCCGATGTCGCTGGCGGGTATCCCGGCGATCTCGATCCCCTGTGGTCTGGCTCTCCCGCCCGAGGATCGCAACGTGACCGAAGCCGCGTCGGGCGGCGGGCTGCCCGTCGGTTTTCAGATCGCAGGCCCGGCATTCAGCGAGAACCGCATTCTCGAGACGGCCTTCGCGCTCGAGCAGGCGATCGGTTTCGACGGCGGCACGGTCAGAGCATGACAACCACCTACGAACCCGTCATAGGCCTCGAGATTCACGTGCAGCTCTTGACGCGCACAAAGATGTTCTGTGGCTGTGAGCTGTCGTTCGGGGAGCCGCCGAACACGCGCACCTGCCCGGTGTGCCTGGGCTTGCCGGGTGCGCTGCCGGTCGCGAACGCTCAAGCTATCCATTTCGGGCTGATGATCGGCTTGGCGTTGGACAGCGAGCTGGCACCGCGCTCCATCTTCCATCGCAAGAACTACTTCTATCCAGACCTGCCGAAGGGCTACCAGATATCCCAGTACGACGAGCCGCTGTGCCGCGGTGGGCGACTGGCGGACGTACGTATACACCGGGTCCACCTCGAGGAGGACGCGGCCAAGCTCGTCCATGTCGGCGCCAGCGGCCGCATCCATGCCTCCGACGCGAGCATCGTTGACTTCAACCGCGGGGGCACTCCGCTCGCCGAGATCGTCACCGAGCCCGACCTCCACAGCCCCGAACAGGCGGGGCAGTGGCTGCGTCTGCTGCGCGCCACGCTACGCCATCTGGGCGTCAGCGACGTGAACATGGACGAGGGCTCGCTGCGCTGCGACGCCAACGTCTCGGTACGCCCCGAGGGATCTCGGGAGTTGGGGACAAAGACGGAGCTGAAGAACATGAACTCCTTCCGCTTCCTGGAAAGGGGGATCAGGGCCGAGATAGCGCGCCAGGAAGGCATCCTCAACGAGGGAGGAAGGGTCGTCCAAGAGACCCTTCACTTCGACCCGGGCAGCGGTGAGATCACCTCGCTGCGCTCAAAGGAGCAGGCGCACGACTATCGCTACTTCCCCGAGCCCGACCTGGCTCCGGTGGCCGTCAGTGAGACGATGCTCGCCGCCGCGCGGCAAGCGATGCCGGAGCTGCCGAGCGCGCGCGCCGTGCGACTGCAAGACTCACTCGGCCTGTCGGCCGAGAGCGCGCACCTGCTGGCCTTCAGGCCCGAGCTCGGCGACTATTTCGAGCAGGCGCTGCAATCCTCACCGGACTCCACGCCGTCCGCCGGCGCGCAAGCCCAGGCGTTGGCCAACTGGGTAACGGGAGAGCTGGCCAAGCGCCTCGCTCCCGAGGAGAGCCCGGCCGACTCGAAGGTGAGTCCGGAGGCGATCACGGTTCTGTCGCAGATGGCCGCCGAGAAACAGATAAGCGTCGGCGCGGCCCGGCAGGTGCTTGATCGCCTGGTAGCCGAGGGGGGAGACCCACGGACGCTGGTCGAGCAGGAGGGCCTGGCTGCGCTCGACGGGGGAGATGAGCTACGCCAGATCGTGCGGGCCGCGATCGCCGCGAACGCCGACGCCGCGCAGCGCGTACGGGCAGGCAACCCCAAGGCGACCGGGCCGATCGTCGGCTACGTCATGCGCGAGACAAAGGGCCGCGCCGATGGCGCCGAGGTCACGCGCCTGATCGCCGAGCTGCTCGGATAGACGAGAGGCAAATAAGCGCATCTTTAGCTGCCAAAACGTCTAGGCTTTCAGTGTGAACAAATCATCTACGCGCTCATTTGGCCGGACTGTCGTGGCGGCACTGATCTTGCTCGTGACGGCCTGGATACTGCTGGGCTTCGTGATTCACATCGTCAGCTTCTTGCTCAGCGCCGCGATCTTTGTCATCGCCGTGGTAGCCCTGATCTGGGCACTGCGCGTGCTCCTGTAGGGGGCGGCGTTGGCTTACGTCGTGATCGCGGTCTGCTTTGGCATCGCCGGCGGGATCGTCGGCAAGCTGAAGGGCAGCTCGTTTCTGCTCTGGTTCTTGATCTCGGGGCTGGTCCCGTTTTTCGGCTTGATGGCGGCGATCGCCTACCGCTTCGAGCGTGACGAGCTGCGCCGCGAGTGCCCCAGGTGTGGCCGCGTGGTGAAGATCTACGAGGCTCTCTGCACCGGCTGCGGGCACGAGCTCGATTTTCCGGAGACCGCGATAGCGCCCGAATCGTGGGCGAAGCGCCCGGTCAGCTGACGGCGGTCAGCTGGGTGGCGCAGGCGGTGCAGCTTCCCCAGATCAGAACCTCGGCGTGATCGGCGCTGAAGCCTCGCTCAATCCCAGATGCGAGCGCGTCCAGCGAGCCTTCCAGCGAGGCGTCGACCAGCTCGATGTCCGCCACTGCTCCGCATCCGCGGCAGATCGCGTGAGCGTGAGGCGATGTCCGCGAGTCAAACAGCGAAGCGCCGCTCGCGCTGCTGATGCGACGAATCAAGCCGAGCTTCTCGAAGAGCTCGAGCGTTGCATAGACGGTGGGCAGTGAGGTCCCGGGCAGCCGGCTGGAGACCATCTCCAGCACCTGCTCCGCGGTCAGATGTTGGTCGCGCTCTGCCATTGCACGATGGATCACGAGGCGCTGGGGGGTGACGCGCTGTCCCCGCTCCTTGAGCTTGCTGATGAGAATATCGTCCAGCTCGCCGCTAGCCATAAGCAACACTATAGCTAAAATTAGGTAGTCCTTATTCTAAATCAGTTGCTATAGTCGCGCTGTGGCTGCCGAAGTTGAGATTCCAATGGAAAAGTCCTCGCTGATCGGCCGCTTCATTCATCGTGCCGGCTTCGCCGATGAGAGAGACTTCGTGCTGCGCGTCGTGCAGCCAGCCCTCGTGGGCTTGATCGACGGGACGGTCTCGTCAATCGCGCCGATATTCGCCGCGGCCGTCTCCTCGAACTCCCATACGGCGTTCGTGGTGGGCATATCGCTGGCGCTGGGAGCAGGCATCAGTATGGGCTTCTCCGAGGCGCTATCGGATACCGGCGAGCAGACGGGTCGTGGCTCCCCGATCGTGCGGGGCGGCATCACCGGAGGGATGACAGCTCTCGGCAGCATCTTTCATACGCTGCCGTTCCTCATCCCCAACACCAATCATGCGCTCATCGTTGCCGGTGGCGTCGTCTCCGTCGAGCTGTTCGTGATCGCCTGGATGCGTGAGCGTTTCCTGGAAGTCTCGCTGCGCTCCTCGCTGATAGTGGTGACGCTCGCCGGAATGATCGTGCTGGGTATCGGCGTGGCTGTCGGTTCCTCCTAACGGCAGGCTTGCCCACACCGGTTCGCTTGTGTGTTCGAGCTCAGTCCGCCCGGGAGGCACACTCCGTGAGCGGCCGAAAACCCGCTGGTACACTCGGTTCACAACCACGCGAGGCGATGGGTGCTCTCGCGTGGATCATGACCCTACGAGCAGGAAAGGAGGTCGGTGTATGCGTGCTGTAGACGCGGTGATGGAATGCCTGAAGGCGGAGGGTGTCGACGTCGTCTTCGGCTTGCCCGGTGGCGCCAACCTCCCAACCTACGACGCCTTCGTGGATGGCGGTATCCGCCACATACTCGTGCGTCACGAGGCGGGCGGTGGGCACGCGGCTGAGGGATACGCGAAGGCGACCGGCAAGGTTGGCGTCGCGTTCGCCACCAGCGGCCCCGGCGCTACCAACCTAATCACGCCGATCTGCGACGCGATGATGGACTCGGTGCCCGTGGTGTTCATAACCGGTCAGGTGCGCACAGAGCTGCTCGGCACCGACGGGTTTCAGGAGGCCGACACGATCGGGATCACGATGCCGGTCGTCAAGCACTCATTCATGATCCAGGACCCGAACGAGATCCCGCGCGCGATCCACGAGGCGTTCCATATCGCCCGCACCGGCCGTCCTGGGCCGGTGGTCGTCGACATACCGCAGGACCTCTCGCGCGCTGACATCAACTACGAGCCGATCACCGACGTGCGTCTCCCCGGCTACCAGCCCACGCTCGAGGGCAACCAGAAGCAGATTCGCCAGGCCGCGAAGGCGCTCGCCGCCGCGCAGCGCCCGGTGATCTACGTCGGCGGCGGCGTGGTCAACGCGAATGCTTCCGCCGAGCTCGTGGAGTTCTGCACCACGGACCGCTTCCCGGTGACGTGCACGCTCATGGGCCTAGGCGCTTTCCCTGCCAACCATCCGCAATGGCTGGGAATGCTCGGGATGCACGGCACCCGGGCCGCCAACTACGGGATGGACGAGGCCGACCTCATTTGCGCCGTGGGTGCCCGCTTCGATGACCGCGTGACCGGCAAGCTGTCCGAGTTCGCCCCGCGCGCCAAGTTCATACACATCGACGTGGATCCGGCCGAGATATCCAAGAACGTGCCGGCGCACATCCCCATCGTCGGCGACGCAAAGCATGTGCTCGCCAAGCTGCTCATCGAGTACCGCGCGCTGACCCCCGACTCCGCGCGCCTGCAGGCGTGGTGGGAGCGCATCGAAGCGTGGCGCGAGAAGCACCCGCTTCGCTACGAGGACTCAAGCGACCAGGAGATCAAGCCGCAATACATGATCCAGGCGCTGTATGAGGCCACGGGCGGCGAGGCGATCATCACCAGCGATGTCGGCCAGCATCAGATGTGGACTGCGCAGTACTACGGTTTCCCCGCGCCGCGGCGTTGGATCAACTCGGGTGGCCTCGGGACCATGGGCTTCGGCCTGCCGGCGGCGATGGGTGCCGCGGTCGGTTGCCCGGACCGCCTCGTCTGCTGCGTTGCGGGCGACGGTTCGGTGCAGATGAACATCCAGGAGCTCGCTACCTGCGCCCAGGAGGGCATACCGATCAAGGTGTTCATCATGAACAACGGCTATCTCGGCATGGTGCGCCAGTGGCAGGAGCTCTTCTGGGATGGCCGCTACAGCCACGTCGACACGGGCAAGTATCCCGATTGGGTGAAGCTGGCCGAGGCGTACGGCGCGAGCGGCATGCGTTTCGAAGACAAGACGACGCTCGTGCAAGACATCAAGCGGGCTATCGCAACCGATGGTCCCGTGCTGGTCGATGTTCGTGTCACGCGCGAGGAGAACACCTATCCGATGATCCCCGCCGGTCAACCTGCACGCGAGATGGTGGGATGATCGTGGGCGAGCCGGCAACGAACACCACGTTGAGCCTCGAGGAGTTGCAGGCCGCAGGCAACCTGCGCACAGGGCGCAAGCACGTCCTGTCGATCCTCGTCGAAAACAAGGCGGGTGTACTCACGCGCATCGCGGGTCTGTTCGCGCGCCGTGGATTCAACATCGACACGCTGACCGTGGGTCCCACAGACGACGAGCGAGTGTCGCGAGTCACGCTGACCGTTGACGGTGCGGTGCACCCGATCGATCAGGTGACCAAGCAGCTACACAAGCTCATCAACGTCCTGAAGATCCGTGACTTGGAGCCGGAGGGAACGGTCTCGCGTGAGCTCGCGCTGTTCAAGGTCTCCGCGGACGGCACCCAGCGCGGGGAGCTGATGCAGATCGCCGAGATCTTCCGCGGTAGCGTGGTGGACGTCACCAAGCGCTCCGTCATCATCGAGATCACCGGAACGACGGAGAAGATCGAGGCGTTTGAGGAAATGGTCCGTCCCTTTGGTCTGATCGAGATGATGCGCACCGGTGAGATTGCGATCGCGCGTGGCCGCACGGAGACATGATCTCGGTCTGAGAAGCGCTCGCTGAAGGCAGCGTGCCTTTGGCGCCGGAACTGAAGTTACGTCGATGATGAGAGCGTGAGCGCCCGTGGCAGTCAGTGATCGTCTTCACTCCGATGGGCGCTTCGCGCTCGAGGGCGAGGACTCCCAGCGTTTGCTCGCTCGGCTCGAGCTGGCGGTGGGGTACGCGCGTCGTACCGGACAGGCGACGCTCGCCACGCTCGGTCTGCGCCTGCCTGCGGACGTCGATCCAAGCGCGGTCGTGTGTGCCTCCCGCCGTCCAGCGGAGCCATGGTTCGTGTTCGAGCAGCCAGACCGTGGACGTAGCGCCCTGGCCGCGCTCGGCGAGGCCGCGTCGCTCAGCGCGAGCGGCTCTCGCCGTTTCGCCGAGCTGGCCCGCAGCTGGCGGACGCTGGCGGCGACAGCCGTGTGTGACCCAGCCGACGGGCGCCAGCTGCAGGGCCCCCTTGCACTCGGTGGTTTCGCCTTCGCCCCAGAGGGCGGCTACTCCCCACAATGGTCAGGTTTTCAACCCGCTTCTCTGATCGTGCCGGAGGTGGCTCTGATCCGCGATGAGCGAGGCGGCGAGCGCCGTGTGTGCATGACCGTCTCGGTGTTGGCTGAGCCAGACGACGTCCCCGAGGAGCTGCTCTCACGGTTGCAGCGGCGCCTCGCCGAGCTACGTGAACGGCCGCTGCCGTTGCTCGACCCCCAGCCGGTGGGGCACTTCCATGTCGCGAGCGTCATGCCGCCCGAGCACTACGAGGCCGCGGTCTCAAGAGCAGTGGAGCTGATCTCCGCTGGTCAGCTGCAGAAGATCGTGCTCGCCCGGGAAGTCCAGATCGACGCTCCCAGCGATTACGATCCCGCCGCCATCTTCGCGGTGTTGCGTGACGCGTTCCCGTCTTGCTTTGCCTTCTGCGTGGGTCGCGGCGAGGCGACCCTCGTCGCCGCGAGCCCGGAGCTGCTGGTGCGCCGCGAAGGCCAGCGACTGAGCACGCTCGCGCTTGCGGGATCCACGCGCCGAAGCGCCGACCCAGCAGTCGACGATTACCTCGGCGAGCGTCTGATGAGGGACGACAGCTATCGCGAGGAGCACGCGATCGTGGCTCGGCGTATCGAACGAACGCTGCGCAACCACGCGATCTGGGTCGCTGCCGCGCCTGAGCCGACGCTGGTGCGGATCGCCAACATCCAGCATCTGGCGACGCCGATCAGAGCACAGCTCGCCGGGCCGATCGACGTGGTCGAACTGGCAGGGATGATGCACCCAACCCCCGCGGTCGGTGGCGAGCCGTCGCGGCCGGCCCTCGAGCTGATACCGGCTCTCGAGGGGATGGACAGAGGCTGGTACGCCGGCCCTGTCGGATGGACTGACGCAAGCGGCGACGGCGAATTCTGTGTTGCTCTGCGCTGCGCGTTGTTGCGAGGCAAGACCGCGCGCTGCTACGCGGGCAACGGCATCGTGCGCGACTCTCAGAGAGAGAGCGAGCTAGCCGAGACGGAGATCAAGCTCGGGGCGCTGCTTCCTCTGCTCTGCGGCTAGAGCCCGGCAGCCACCAGTTGACCGAGCCGAGCACGCGCATGAGTGACGGCACCAGTACCAGGCGCACGAGCGTGGCGTCCAGCGCGATCGCAACCGCAAGCGCGAAACCGAACTGCTTTATCTCGAGCACGTTCGCCGTGATGAAGCTGCCGAACACAGCGACCATGATCGCCGCGGCCGCCGAGATCGGCCGGCCAGTATGTTCGAGGCCGCTCGAGACCGCCAGGCGGTTGTCGTATGTCTGCCGCCAGGACTCCCGCATACGCCCGATCAGAAACACCTCGTAGTCCATCGACAGTCCGAACAGCAGAGCGAACACGCTCAGTGGTAGGTACACCTGTATGAAGCCGGGGGTGGTGAACCCGAGGAGGTGCTCGCCATGGCCGTGCTGGAAGACGAAAACGACCATGCCCATCGTGGCGCCAGTCGCGAGGACGTTCATGAGCGCCGCCTTCAGCGGCAGCACGACGCTGCGAAAGACGATGAGCAGAAGCACGAGCGACAGGCTGAGCACCAGCGCCAGTACCAGCGGAAGCTTGTCGTCGGTCTCGTGCGAGAGGTCGACGAACTGGGCGGTGGTGCCGCCAACCAGCACAGTGGCGCCGGTGAGAGCGCGAATGCGGGGGGCTAGTTCTTGGCGCAGGCGGCCCACGAGCGCGGTCGCGCCCTCTGAGTCGATCGACACGGCCGGCACGACTGTCGCCAGGATGCCCTGACCTCGACGCTCCACGCTGAGCGCGGCCACGCGCGAATCGCCCGACAAGCTGGCGGCGAGCTGGCGTTCCTGGACACGACTCAAATGGGGCAGCGGGTGGCCCGGCGCGGCGAGCACGAGCACCTCGATCGGGGAGAGAGCGCCGGCTGTAAACGAACTCGAGAGGGTCTGCGCCGCCCTCCCGGCCGGGCTTGCATGCAGGGCACTGAAGTCAAGGTTGATGCCCGTGCGCAGACCAGCCACCGGAACCGTCAACACCAGCAGGACCGCCGCCGAACCGCAGGCGGCGAGTAGCGGATGGCGCATCACTGTCTCGGCCCAGCGGGCCCACCACCCGGCCGGTCGCTCAGAGGCGGCTCGCGCGTCGGCGGGCTGAAGCCGGCCCGAGAGAGAGCCGCGGTTGACCCGCGGGCCCAGCCACGCGAGCGTCGCCGGCAGCAATGTGAGCGCCGCCAGCAGCGTGCAGACGACGACGACCACGGCGCCGACGGCGATCTCGCGAAATATCGGCGCGTCGAGAACGAACAGGCTCGCGAGCGACAGCGCGACGATCATCCCGGAGAACATGACCATCTGCCCGGAGGTCGCGATCGCGACGGCGACCGAGCGTGCGACATGGTCGTCCCGCCCCTGCTCCGACGGCGCGGCCAAGGCGAGCTGCTCGCGGAAGCGGCTGACGATGAAAAGCGCGTAGTCGATGCCGATGCCCACCCCTATCATGGTCACGATCGTCAGCAGCAGCACGTCGAAGCGAAACGCCCTGGCGAGAATCGCAAGCACTCCGTAGGTCAACAGCAGGCCCGCTCCGGCGCCTAGCAGCGGCAACACCGCTGCCGCCAGGGAGCCAAACGCGAGCAGCAGGATCACCAACGCGATCGGCACGCCGATCAACTCGGCCCGCTCGATGTCCCGATTCTCGATCCCCATCAGGTCCCTCGCGATCGGGGAGTAGCCGGTGAGCCATACCTGCACTGACCTGCTCTGGGAGCGCGCCGCGAGCGCCTGTAGTTGACCGGCGTGGGAGAAGAGTTCCCGCGCGTCGCCGCTCACGCCGAGTGCGGCGATCGCCGCGTGACCGTCACGCGAGACCTGAAGGCCTCCTCGCTGGTAGGGACCAACGACGCCTGACACCTCCCGCTGGCGGGCCATCAGGGATAGCGTCCGTTGCACGACGGCGCGAAACGACGGCTGGCGCGCCATCAATGTGGGGGAGTAGAAGACCAGCACGTCCTGCTCTGAGCCCGCATCAGGGAAGTAGCGCTCGAGCAGCTGCGCAGCCCGCGTCGAGTCCGCGCCGCTGACCCGGTAGTCCGGTGCGCTGAGATCAGAGCGCAAGGAGGGGTAGAGCGCGGCGCACGCCACCAGCAGAGCCGCCCAGCCCGCGAGCACGAGCCGGCGTCGACGTGCCATCACAAGGCCCCACCGATGAGGCCGCGAATGACTCATGCGGGTTCTGTCTCGAACCCGGATCGGCCTCGCGCTGGGTCGTCTCGCTCCGTGAGGAGCGCTTCGCGAACTGCCTGCCAGACGCGGTTGTGCAGCTTCTCGTTCTCGGGGCGCTCGGTGTTCACTTCGATGATCTGAGAGCCCTGCGCCTCCAGCGACCGCTGCAGCGCCTGGCGGAAAGCGGAGGCGTCCTCGACGCGCTGGTGAGCCAGACCGTAGAGCTCGGCGGCGAGCGCGAAATCGAGGCCCGTTGGCGTCGCGATATGGGTTCGGTAGCGGTCCTCCGCGAGCGCCATCGGCGCTCGTGAGACGGGTAGAAAGTCGAAGATGCCGCCCCCGTCGTTGTTTACGAGAATGATCGTCAGATTCGTTTGGCAACGGGCGTGCGCGAGCAGGCCGCCGATGTCGTAGGCGAACGCAACGTCGCCGATCAGCAGCAGCACCGGACCATCGCCGGCAGCGGCGGCGCCGAAGGCGCTCGAGATGGTGCCGTCTATGCCGTTCGCGCCGCGATTGCACAGCACCCTTGGCGGGTCTTGGCGTGCCGGCCAAAAGCTCTCGATGTCCCGTACTGGCATCGAGGAGGCGACGAACAGGGTCGCGCTTGCGGGCAGCGACACACCGAGCTCGGCGGCGAGCGCGGGCTCGCTCAGCTGACTGTCGACGAGCTGCCCGCGGATCGCCTGCGAGGCGAGCCTGTCTGCCGCAAGCCACTGCTCGAGCCAGCCCGGGTCGCTCATCAGCTGAGCTTGGGCGAGCCGCTCGAGGGTAGCGACCGGGTCAAGCGCCAGCGAGTGCGACAGAACCGAGTCTGGGTCCTGCAGAACTCCTTCGGGATCGAGGCTCACCTGTGCGACGTCTCGCAATCCAGCAAGCCAAGCTCGCAGCGGCTTTGACGTGGGCAAGTCGCCGATGCGGATGACGAGATCCGGCTGCGTGCGTGTCGCGAAGGACTCCTCGCGCAGCAGCGCGTCGTAGTGCGCGACCGCGGCCTCGCCGCGCCTTGCTCCGGAGAGGGGGTCAGCGAGCAGTGGCCAGCCGGCTGCTGCGCAGAAGTCCGCGGTGGCGCCGGCGAGCGCACGGTCGCGCTCGTAGCGACCAGCGACGAGCACCACTCGGCGGCTGCCCGAGGCGAGCTCCACCAGGGATTGCTGCGACGGCCCGTCGCTCAGGCGGCCCGCGGGACGGCTGAGATACGGCGCAAAGCCGGCGCGTCCCGTCTCGTCGCCCGGCAGCGGCTCCTCGCAAAGAAGCGGCTCGCGCAACGGGAAGTTCAGGTGCACCACGCCCGGGCGTCCCTCGAGCGTGGTCCAGTAGGCGCGACAGGCAAGCGTTCGCATCCAACGCAGTCGCTGCTCACTCGCCCGATGGGTTCCAACCTCGAAAAACCACTTGACGGCGCTGCCGTAGAGCTTGCCTTGATCGATCGTCTGGCCGGCGCCGTTTTCCCGCAGCTCCGGGGGACGGTCGGCGCTCAGAATGATGAGCGGGACTCTCGCCTGATGTGCCTCGATAACCGCCGGCAGTAGCTCCGCCGCCGCCGTCCCGGATGTGCAGGTGACGGCCGCAGGCAAGCCGGATGCCTTGGCCAAGCCCAGCGCGAAGAAGCCCGCGCAGCGCTCGTCTACATGCGAGTAGCACCGCAAATGCGGCTCGCTGGCGAGACTGAGCACGATCGGCGTGCAGCGCGAGCCGGGTGAGGTGCAAGCGGCACGCATGCCGCAGCGGGCGAGCTCCTGCGCGAACGCGCGAAGAAGCACGTAGGTGTCGACCGCGGGACTCATGCTCTAGCTGTTCGATTGCACGGTTGGAAAAGTGGGGTCGAGACTAGGATGGCCGGGTGGTTGAGAGCATCGTCTTGTTGCACGGGTTCGCTGGGAGCCACCGCGCGTTTGACCGCATCGTGGGCATGCTTGCCCCTAAACGCTATCTCCCTCTGGCGCTGGACCTACCTGGCCACGGTCGATCGCGTGCGACACGACCGGTCGCGTTTGCTGACTGCGTCGAGTTTGTGCTCGACAATAGCCCTGAGCATTTCACTTTGTGCGGCTACTCGATGGGTGGCCGTATAGCGCTGCAGCTCGCCCTTGACGCGCCGCAGCGAGTGAGGCGGCTGGTGCTCGTCTCGAGCACCGCTGGCATCGAGGAGCCCTCGGGCCGCCGGGCACGGGTCGCGGCCGACGCGCGGCTGGCAGCGAGACTGGAGCAAGATAGCTATGAGCAGTTCATCGATGACTGGCGCTCGCAGCTGTTGTTCGCCGGCGACCCGCCCGAGGTAGACAGCCAAGCGCGCGCCGAATACCGCCACAACGACCCGAGCGCGCTGGCGGAGGTCCTGCGGGGCGCCGGGACCGGAACGATGCCTTCGCTGTGGCACCGGCTTCAGGAGGTCGCAATGCCCGTGAGTGTCCTCGTCGGCACGCGCGACCGCAAGTTCCAGGAGATCGGCCGCCGGATGGCCCAAGCTCTACCGAGTGGTGAGCTCATCACGCTGGACGGAGGGCACAACCTTCTGCTGGAGAACCCCGAGGGTGTCGCCGAAGCGCTGATGAAAGACCAGCGCCCTCCATCCGACGCGGTCTGCCGTCGCTAGGGCGGGCTTACGCCGAGCCCTGGTGACCGCGGCGGCTCGATCTCCCCTGATCTCACCGGCAACAGACCATCGAGATCCTCAAACAGGTCCAACGTGGCCAGGCCGCAGTGGGGCATCGGTCCGTGCGCGGCCAGGCCCGCGGCGGCATGTACGGCGGCGGCGACGCCCAGCGGCCCGTCCAGGCTCGAGGAGATGTATGCCTCGGCGCCGGCGGTGCGCACGAGCGTGGCGGCCGCGAGGAGATTCGATATACCGCCACAGCGGGAGATCTTCAAGCACACCGCGTCCGCCGCATTCGCGCCGAGTGCCCCCGGCTCGGCGGCGGTCTCGTCGATCGCGACTCGCGCTGCTACTCGCGCCCGTACCTCCTGGATGGCCCTGAGCCCATGTGTCGGCTCCTCAACCAGCTCCAGGCCGACCGGTTCAAGCGCGTTGATGGCGCGCACCGCCTGCTCGACTTCCCACGCGCCGTTGGCGTCCACCCGCAGCAAGACACCGCTACCGGCGGCGGCGCGGACCGCGGCGAGGCGACCGGCGTCGTCGCCAACCCCGACCTTGACCTTCAGGCAGCCGAATCCAGCGCGCGCCGCAGCCGCAGCCTGCTCGGCCGCGCTCGCCCGGTCGCTAGCGGAGACGGTCGCGTTGACCGGCACGGCTGTGGCGGGCGCGTCGGTGATCAGCGAGCAGACGGGTAGGCCCCGGCGGCGCCCCGCCCGGTCCCACAGCGCCAGGTCGATGGCCGCTAGCGCTTGGGGGAGATCATCGACTGCTCTGCAGGCTTCTATTAGCTGGATGCTCTGCGCGCCTGGGTTCTGCGTCAAGACTTCGCGGTAGCGCTCGAGCGCATGATGCACACGCTCGATGCTGACCCCGTCGTACGGCTCAAGTGGCGAGGCTTCGCCGTACCCGGCCACTCCATCGGCGTCGGTGAGGCAGACTGTGATGGTCTCCCGCTCGCGCAACACCCCGAAGGACGTTTGCAGCTCTCGCTTGAGCCGCAGGCGAGTCCGCGAGACTTTTAGATCCAAGCCAGCTCACGTCCCGTCATGAGCCGATCCCGCCACTCGCCAGGATCCCCGCGGCGTAAAGCAGGCAGAACGTGAGCTGGAGCGCCCCCGTCTTGGCGAGCGCGCCGTTCAGCGACGGGCCGTCTGTGTGGGTGCGGAGAACTCTCGTGAGGGAGACTGCTAGCGGCAAGGCCGCCCAGCACAGCAGCAGCCAGCCGCCCATCGAGCCGAGCAGCCAAGGCAACGGGGCGATCACAAACGCGCCGAGCAGCATCGCCACGTAGAGCAGGCGCGTGCGCTCGCGCCCGAGCCGCACCGCCAGCGTGCGCTTGCCGGCGCGGCGATCGGTATCGATGTCACGCACGTTGTTGACCACAAGGATCGCGCTCGCCAACAGCCCCACCGGCACCGAGCAGACAAACGCCTGCCAGGGCAGCGACTGAACCTGCACGAAATAGGAGCCGCTGACAGCCACGACCCCGAAGAACAAGAACACGAACAGCTCGCCCAGGCCTTCGTACCCATAGGGGCGGGGCCCTCCGGTGTAGAGGACGCCGGCAAGGATCGAAGCCGCCCCGACCGCCAGCAACTCCCATCCGGCGACGACCACGAGGTAGACGCCGCACGCCACCGCAAGACCGAACGTCACGTAGGTCGCCAGCAGCACCTGGGTAGGCGGAACAAGCCCCCCAGCAGTCACCCTCACCGGCCCGAGCCGGTCCTCGGTATCCGCGCCGCGGCGCGCATCCGAATAGTCGTTTGAGAGGTTCGTGCCGACCTGGATGAATATCGCCCCGAGCAGCGCCGCCACGAAGGCGATCGGGTCGAAGTGACCGGCACCCAACGCGAGCGAGGTGCCCACCAGCACCGGCGCTATTGCCGCGGGCAGCGTTCGCACGCGCGCAGCCATGAGCCAGATGCGTACCGCGCTCGGACGCGCGAGAGGAGCTTGAGGCGTTGAGATCTGAACGGTCACGCTGTGAAGTTAGCGGCGGCTAGGCGCGTCTGGGGAACTGGGAGAAGTCCGGCTTGCGCTTCTGCTTGTAGGCCTCCCTGCCCTCGCGCGCCTCCTCCGAGCCATAGAAGAGCAGGTTCGCGTCGTGGGCGAGCTGCTGGATACCGGCGAGGCCGTCCTCGGCGGCATTGAAGCTCGCCTTCAGCAGGCGCAGCGAGAAGGGGGAGAGGGCGAGCATCTCGCGGCACCAGGAGACCGTCTCCTCCTCCAGTCGCTCGAGCGGAACTATCGTGTTTATGAGCCCCATCGCAAGCGCTTCCTCTGCGGAGTACTGCCGGCAGAGAAACCAGATCTCCTTCGCCTTCTTCGGCCCGACGACGTTGGCGAGCAGACCGGCGCCGAAGCCCCCGTCGAAAGAGCCCACGCGCGGACCCGTCTGCCCGAAGCGGGCGTTGTCGGCTGCGATCGTCAGATCACACACAAGGTGCAACACGTGGCCGCCGCCGACCGCGTACCCGGCGACCATCGCCACCACTGGCTTCGGCAGGCGACGCATCTGCAGATGTAGGTCGGTCACATGGAAGCGCCCGATCCCGCGTTGGCCAGCCTCGTCGTCAGACAGATAGCCCGAGTCTCCCCGGACGCGTTGATCGCCGCCTGAGCAGAAAGCCAGAGGCCCCTCGCCGGTGAGGATGATCACGCCGACCTCGGTGTCCTCCCGTGCCTGCTCCATCGCCCTGGAGATCTCCACGATCGTCTGCGGGCGAAAGGCGTTTCGCACCTCCGGCCGATTGATTGTGATCTTCGCGATGCCGGCATCCGGGTCGGCGGACTTCTCGTAGCGTATGTCGGTGTAGTCACCCGACGGGATCCATGTTGTGGGCAAGTCTGCGCTCCTTGTGGGATGTGACGAGCTTCGAAGGCTAGCCTGTGCGCCATGATCATCGAGGCATGGCTAGAGCGTGCGGCCGCATCACGGGGCGGTGCGTGCGCGTTGCAGACAGCGCACGGGAACCTCTCCTACGCGCAGCTTCTCAAGCGCGCCCGTGCCGGCGCGGGCGCACTCGCACGGGAAGGCGTCCGGCGGGGCGATAAGGTCGCGATCGCTCTCCCGCCCGGGCTTGGATTCGCCGTGGCGCTGCACGCCTGCATGCTCGCCGGCGCGATCGCCGTTCCGATCGACGTGCGCCTCGGCGAGGCTGAGCGAAAGATCCTCGCCGCGGGAGCGGCACTGGTGGTCGAGGAGCCGCTAGCGGACACGCAGGATGCCGGCGTCTTCGCCTCAGCCGCCCACCACGAGCTCTCGGCGACCGCGGCGATCATCCACACCTCGGGAACCACCTCGGCACCTAAGCCGATCGAATTGACCTATGAAAACTTCCTGTGGTCGGCTCTTGGCTCGGCCGTCGCGCTCGGTTCGACCGCTGAGGAGCGATGGCTCTGCACGCTGCCGTTGTCGCATGTCGGCGGCCTGTCGATCCTCATACGCAGCGCGATCTACCAGAGCACTGCCATTGTCCACGAGCGTTTCGAAACCGACCGTGTGCTGCACGCGCTGCGCAGCGAGGGCATAACGCAGGTGTCGCTGGTCGCGACCACCCTCAGCCGACTGCTGGATGGCGGTCTGGCGAGGCCAGCCGCGTTGCGGTGTGCGCTGACCGGCGGCGG
>JANWLE010000036.1 GCA_025451035.1 Solirubrobacteraceae bacterium | reverse complement strand
AGCGTCGAGATCCCGAAGCGCCGCCTGACGGTGTTCACCGGCGTGTCCGGCTCGGGCAAGAGCTCGCTGGTGTTCGACACGATCGCCGCGGAGTCGCAGCGGCTGATCAATGAGACGTACAGCGCCTTCGTCCAGGGCTTCATGCCGACACTCGCGCGGCCCGAGGTCGACGTGCTCGAAGGGCTGACGACCGCGATCAGCGTCGACCAGCAGCGCCTCGGCGGCGATGTCCGCTCGACCGTTGGCACGGCCACAGACGCCTACGCGATGCTGCGCATCCTCTTCAGCCGCCTTGGGCAGCCGCACATCGGCTCGCCGCAGGCGTTCTCGTTCAACGTCCCGACCCGGACGGCGAGCGGCGCGATGTCCGTGAACAAGGGCGCCGGCAAGCGGATCGTGGTGCGCAACCGCGTCTACCTCGGCGGCATGTGCCCGCGCTGCGAGGGCCGTGGCGCGGTCAGCGACTTCGACCTGTCCGCGCTCTACGACGAGAGCAAGTCGCTCAACGAGGGCGCACTCACTGTCCCCGGCTACAGCATGGACGGTTGGTATGGCCGGATCTTCAAGGGCTGCGGCTTCTTCGACCCGGACAAGCCGATCAAGGCGTTCACCAAGAAGCAGCTGGGCGATCTCCTCTACAAGGAGCCGACCAAGATCAAGGTCGAGGGCGTCAACCTGACGTACGAGGGCCTTATCCCCACGATGCAGAAGAAGTTTCTCTCCAAGGACGTCGATTCGCTGCAGCCCCACATCCGCGCTTTCGTGGACCGGGCGGTGACGTTCACCACCTGTCCCGACTGCGACGGCACCAGGCTGAGCGAGTCCGCGAGATCGTCGAAGATCGACCGGCTCAGCATCGCCGACGTCTGCGCCATGCAGGTCTCAGACCTGGCCGGATGGATCTCCGGGCTCGACGAGCCGTCGGTCGCCCCGCTGCTCGAGGCGCTGCAGCAGACGATCGAGTCCTTCGCCGAGATCGGGCTCGGCTACCTCTCGCTCGATCGGCCGGCGGGCACGCTGTCCGGTGGTGAGGCACAGCGCCTGAAGATGATCCGCCACCTCGGCTCGTCGCTGACCGACGTCACCTACGTCTTCGACGAGCCCACGACGGGGCTGCACCCGCACGACATCCAGCGGATGAACGACCTGCTGCTGCGGCTGCGCGACAAGGGCAACACGGTGCTCGTCGTCGAGCACGAGCCGGACACGATCGCGATCGCCGACCACGTCGTCGACCTCGGCCCCGGCGCCGGCAGTTCGGGCGGCACCGTCTGCTTCGAGGGCACTGTCGAGGGGCTGCGGGCCAGCGACACCGTCACCGGCCGCCATTTCGACGACCGGGCCGGCTTGAAGGAGACGGTGCGGACACCGTCGGGGATGCTCGAGGTGCGCGGCGCCGCCACCCACAATCTGCGGGATGTCGACGTCGACATCCCGCTGGGCGTGCTCGTCGTCGTCACGGGCGTCGCGGGCTCCGGCAAGAGCTCGCTCGTGCACGGGTCGGTGCCAGCCGGCGCGGATGTTGTGTCGATCGACCAGGCGGTTATCCGCGGCTCGCGACGGAGCAACCCGGCGACCTACACAGGACTGCTCGAGCCGATCCGCAAGGCGTTCGCGAAGGCGGGCGGCGTGAAGCCCGCGCTGTTCAGCGCAAACTCCGAGGGCGCCTGCCCCAACTGCAACGGAGCGGGTGTCCTCTACACCGACCTCGCGATGATGGCCGGCGTCGCCACCACCTGCGAGGCGTGCGACGGCAAGCGCTTCCAGGCCGAGGTGCTCGAGTACGAGTTCGGCGGAAAGGACATCAGCGAGGTGCTCGCCATGTCGGTGAGCGAGGCCGTCGAGTTCTTCAGCGACGGCGACGCGCGCATTCCCGCCGCGCACGCGATCCTCGAGCGGCTCGCCGACGTGGGGCTCGGCTACCTGCACCTCGGCCAGCCGCTCACCACGCTGTCCGGCGGCGAGCGGCAGCGGCTCAAGCTGGCCACCCACATGGGCGAGACCGGAGGCACCTACGTCCTCGACGAGCCGACCAGCGGCCTGCACCTCGCCGACGTCGAGCAGCTGCTCGGCCTGCTGGACCGGCTCGTCGACTCCGGCAAGTCGGTCATCGTCGTCGAGCACCACCAGGCGGTCATGGCGCACGCTGATTGGATCATCGACCTCGGCCCCGGCGCCGGCCACGACGGCGGCCGGATCGTCTTCGAGGGCACACCCGCCGAGCTCGTCGCCGGGCGGGAGGGGATCTCAACCCTCACCGGCGAGCACCTCGCGGCCTACCTCGGCACCTGACCGAGACCCCCACCTGCGACCCTTTCCTGGCGGACGAAGGAGGCGCTTGCCGGGTGGCGAGCGCTCGAACGCCAGTCGCGCCAGGCAAGCGGCAAGGGCTCGGCGGCGATCGGCGCGGCGCTAGACGGCGGCGGCGAGGGCCTTCGATTTCTCCTCGCAGCCCTGCACGATCCAGCGCTCGCCGTAGGCGCGCATGTTCTGAAGGATCGGCAGCAACTCCCGCCCCTTCTCGGTGAGCGCGTACTCCACGCGCGGGGGCACCTGCGGGAAGGTGTGGCGCACGATCACGCCCTCCTCCTCCAGCGCCCGCAGGCGCAAAGACAGAGTGCGTGGGCTGATGCCCGCCAGCGAGCGCTCCAGTTCGCAGAAACGTGAGCGGCCCTCGGACAGCTCCCGCACTAGCAGCAGCGTCCACTTGCCACACACGATCTCAGCGGTACGGCATATCGGACAACTCTCGTCAGCTGGCATGCACCCTCCACTTTACCAAGTGAAGTGATGCTTTGCGGGCGTTTCGGCGCTCGCGCTAGCCGACGGCGGCGGGCGCCTGCGGCGCGGGCGAGCCCTCGCGTGGCGGCCCCGGTTGGCCGCTGCGGCGCGCCTCGGCGGCCGCAACGTCCTCCATCGTCGTGCCCTTGCGGCCGTCGGCTTGCAGCAGCAGCTTGAAGTCGTGGGGGCTGGTGGCGGCGCGCATCGCATCCTCGACGTTCACGCGGCCCGCCTTGACGTGGTGGAACAGCGCCTGGTCGAAGGTCTGCATGCCGTAGTAGGCGCCGGAGGAGATGACCTCCATCAGTTTTCCTGTCTGCGCGGGGTCGACGATCATGTCGCGCACACGGCCGGTCATGCGCAGCACCTCGCATACGGCGACCCGGCCCCCGCTGGCGGCGGGAACCAGCCGTTGGGAGATGACGCCCTTCAGCGTGCCGGCGATCATCGAGCGAGCCTGGCCGTGCTGGTGCGGCGGGAAGAAATCGAGCATGCGGTTGATCGACTCTGGCGCGTCCACCGTGTGGATCGTGGAGAGCACGAGGTGTCCCGTCTCCGCCGCCGACAGGGCGGTCCTGACGGTCTCCTCGTCGCGCATCTCCCCCACCAGGATCACGTCGGGATCCTGGCGCAGCACGCGCCGCAGCGCCCGCTCGAAGGAGGCTGTGTCCATGCCGACTTCACGCTGGTTGATGACCGAGCGGTTGTCTTGGTGCACGAACTCGATCGGGTCCTCGATCGTGACGATGTGCTTGCTCATCGTCGTGTTCATGTGGTTGATCATCGCCGCGAGCGTCGTGGACTTGCCCGAGCCGGTGGTGCCGGTCAGCAGGATGATGCCGCGCTCCTCCTCGGCCAGTTCACTCACGACCGGCGGCAGCGCGAGCTCCTCGATCGTCGAGATCTTGTTCGGGATCGCGCGGCAGGCGAGCGAGATCAGGCCCCGCTGACGGAAGGCGTTGACGCGAAAGCGCGCGACCTCGGGGATTTCAAACGAGAAGTCGACCTCGCTCTCCTCGGTGAACTCCTTGAGCTTGGCGGGGTCCGCCAGCAGCTCGTGCAGGGTGCGCTCGGTGTCCTCGGCCTCGAGCTTGGTGTCGCCGTCGCGCGCCACGAGCTCGCCGTTGACGCGAAACAGCGGCGGCGCGCCGACCTTCAGGTGCAGGTCTGAGCCGCCTTGGCTGACGAGGTCTCTCAGCGTTGTCTGGACGTCGAACACCAACAGTCCATCGGCAGCTAGAACCCACTGCTTTAGCCCGCGCGCACGAGCTCTCACGGATGACGGAGCCGTAGCGACGCGGCGCCGCTAGTGTTCGCCTCGAGCGGTGCACGCGCGGCTTTACATGTTCGCGGTATCAAACCCTGGCCACACCGCCCGGCTGATGCTCGCGCACAAGGGGATCCCGACGACCGTCGTGAACCTGCTGCCCGGCGTGCATCCGCTGGTGCTGTGGGCTCACGGCTTTCGCCGCGGCACGGTGCCGGCGCTGAGGCTGCAGGGACGCCGCATCGAGGGGTCGCTGCAGATCGCCCAGGCGCTCGAGCGACTCGTGCCCGAGCCGCCGCTGTATCCCGCGGAGCCCGCTCACCGCCGCGCGGTGAGCGACGCGGAGCTCTGGGGCGAGTCGCAGCTGCAGCCGATACCGCGGCGGATATTCCGTTTCGCGCTTGCAGGGGACAGCCGCTTGCGCGGCGAGTTCGCCGCGCAGCTCGGCGTGCCGCTGCCGCGGGTCGCCGCGGCGCTGAACCTGCCCGTCGCACGGGCGATGGCCGCTCGCGCGGGGGCCGACGAGACGCGCGTACGCAGCGACCTGAGCGGCCTGCGCGCCACGCTCGCGCGGGTGGACGAGCTCATCGAGACGGGCGTCATCGGCGGCTCACAGCCGAACGCCGCCGACTTTCAGATACTCCCCACCGTGCGGCTGATAGGCGCGCTCGACGATCTCGCGCCGGCCGTGCAGGGACGCCCCTGCGGCGAGCTCGCCGAGCGCATGATCCCCCAGTTCCCACGGGCCGCGCCGTTTCTGGGGGAGCAGCTGCTCTCGCTCGCTGAGCTGTAGGGCGCGGCGAGCGCCAGCGCTAGGCGACGTCGCGCAGCTTCTGCGCCTCGGCGAGGCTCTGCAGCTTCTTCAGCGACTGGTTCTCGATCTGGCGGATGCGCTCGCGCGTGACGTTGAACGTGCGCCCAACCTCGTCCAGTGTGCGGGGGTGCTCGCCGCCGAGCCCGTAGCGCAGCTCGAGCACCCGGCGCTCACGGTAGGAGAGGTTCTCCAGCGCCTCGCGCAGAGCCTCCTTGGTGAGGATCTCCGCCGCCCGCTCATACGGCGACTCGGCGCGCTCATCGGCGATGAACTGCCCGAACTCGGACTCCTCCTCGTCGCCTACCGGCTTCTCCAGCGACACCGGCGCCTGTGCGGAGCGCTTGATCGAGTCGACCTCCTCCGGCTCGATGCCGGTGACCTCGGCGATCTCCTCGGCGGTCGGCTCGCGACCCAGCTCGGTGACGAGCTTGCGCTCGGCGCGGCCGATCTTGTTGAGCTTCTCAACGACGTGCACGGGGATGCGGATCGTGCGCGCCTTGTCCGCGAGCGCCCTGGCGATCGCCTGTCGGATCCACCAGGTGGCGTAGGTCGAGAACTTGAAGCCCTTGCGGTAGTCGAACTTCTCCGCGGCCCTGACCAGGCCGAGCGTGCCCTCCTGGATCAAGTCGAGGAAGGGCAGGCCCTGGTTGCGGTAGTTCTTGGCGATCGAGACGACGAGCCTGAGGTTGGACTCCACCATCTTCTGCTTGGCGTCCAGGTCGCCGCGCTCGATGCGCTTGGCGAGATCCACCTCCTCCTGGGCCGTGAGCAGCCTGACCTTGCCGATGTCCTTGAGGAACAGCTGCAGCGAGTCGGTCGTCATGTCCGGCTTCAGATCGAGCGTCGTCTTAGCCTTGCGCCGGCCGCGCTTGTCGGGGGCGCGCTCGACTTCGGAGGCGGCCGCGGTCGCCGGGTCGATGTCCTCGACGAGCTCGATCTCCGACTTCTCCAGGAAGCCGTGCAGCTCTTCTACGTCCGACTCGTCCAGGTCCAGCTCGGAGGTCGCGCTTGAAATCTCAGCGAAGGTGAGCACGCCCACCTGCTGGCCCTTAGCCAGCAAGCCCTTGATCTCGTCCAGTTCCTGCAGTTCTACAACTGACATCTGTTTCCGTTTCCGTCGAGTGAGCCCGGACCGCGACTAACGTGGCCTCTCTGGGGGATGGGCGTGAGGACAACTACACCGGGCGGCGGCCGACGCTCGCCCGTACGACACCTGCCTTACGGCCAGATGTGAGCTCCTATGCTAACGCGTTGCTCCTAGATTAATCAAAAAAACCAGCTGTATCGAGGCGCTTGACCGCGCCTCGATACATAATGAGAACACCACTGCACCCACTTTGGTTTCTCATCCACAACAGGAAAATCGCGCCGTCTATGCGGCCTGCGCCGCCGTCGGCGATGATTAGCTAGACATGAGCGATTCGCCAGAGCCCCAAGACACCCCAGCCGGCCCGCCGCCTGAGCGCGAAGTCCTCTCCAGCCTGCCTCGGCGCAGACCGCAGCGGCTGACCGCCCGCCGCGAGGCGACGCGCTCCAAGCAGGCCAAGGCGCCCGCCAAGAGCACCCCAGCCAAGCGGGCCAAGCCGGCGCGCAGCCGGCCGGCGCGCACGGGCGCCGCGCCCATGCGCGCCCCCAAGCAGGGGTTCGCCAGCGACGAGCCGGCCAGCGACGGCGGCTTCGCGCCAGGCAAGGTGCTCTACCCGGCGCTGCGCGTGCTCGGCGGCGCGACCGCGAACGGCCTGCTCACCGGGGCGAAGCTGCTCGGCGGCGCCGTCTCGCGGCTGCAGCGACGCTGACCGAGGCGTACCCGCGCGGGTGTATACTCGCGCCACGCCGAGCTCTTCTGGCTCTGACCAGATGAGGCGGGGGACCCACTGCGAGCGGGTGTCAAGTGACGCCGCTCGCCGGGGCGAATCGGCTGAATCGTTTCAGCCGTAGCGCGAGGAACGCGCGAGCCCGTCAGCTCACCCCGTAGGCGCCACGCAGATGACGCCGAGAACCCCCATCCCCTCGACACGCCCGCTGCGCTGGCTGGCCGCCATGCTCGCCTCCAGCGCCGTCCTGTGCGCCAGCGCCGGCGCCCAAGGCCCACCCCTTCCGAGCGCGCCGAGCGCCGCACCCGAGCCGACCGTGGTGCTCAGCACCGGCAGCGTCACGCTGCGCACCCACTCGGTTGGCCTGCTCGGGCACGCCCTCGTCTTCACCGGGCTGGCCCTCGACAGCCGCGCAGGCCACGAGGTGATAATCCAGCGCTACCGGCCGGCGAGCCACTCCTGGGTGAACGCCGCCGGCACGCAGGTCAAGGCGCACGGCGCGTTCAAGGCGCGGTGGGTGACGAACCTCTCCGGGCGGGTGCTGATCCGCGCGCTGGTGACAGCGCCGGGCTCCGCCCGCGTGGCCTCCAGCGAAAGCTCCCCGCCCGCGCGGATCACGATCTACCGGCCGTCGCTGGCGACCTATTTCGGCGCCGGCTTCTACGACAAACAGACCGCCTGCGGACAAGTGCTGACGCCGTTCACGCTCGGCGTCGCGAACCGCACGCTGCCCTGCGGCACGCTCGTCGACGTCAGCTACGGCGGGCGCCACCTGACGGTCCCCGTGATCGACCGTGGCCCCTACGCCAACGGCGCGAACTGGGATCTCACCGAAGCGACCGCGCAGGCGCTCGAGATCACCGAAACGGCGCGCATCGGCACGCTGCTCGTCGGCCGGGCCGCCAACACGCCGAACCTCGGCCTGCCACCCGGCGTCACGCCCGCGGTGCTCACCGCCACCGGCGGCACCGCGGCATAGACACCCCTACGGCGCGGGACCCGGGCCGCCGAACGCATCGCCGCCGGCGAGCGGGACACCGGCTGCGCGCGCCGCGAACAGCCTCATGTCGGCGCACGACGTGAGCTCCCCAGCGTCGCGGCCGTCCTCGGGACAGAGCGCGATCCCGACCGCCACTTCGATCGGGGCGTCGCGATGATTGACGCTGCGACGCACACGCGCGATCAGCCTCTCAGCGAGTTCCCTCGCCTGCTCCTGGTCTGCGTGCGGCGCGATCACCCAGTAGCGCCCCTCGCTCTCGCGCGTGAGCGAGTCGGCGGCGCGCAGCTCGCCGTCCAGCGCGTCCTGCACCTCGCCGACCAGGCGCCCGAGCACAGCGGGATCCTCGACGTGACGCAGACGCTCGATGCCGATCACCTCGACCAGCACCACCGCGAACGGCAGGCCCCGCTCGGCGTGGCGCTCCAAATAGCCGCCGATCGCCCTGAGCCACGCGCCGGGCCCCTCACGACGAGCGTCGTGGATCTCGATCTGCGCCTCGCGCGGTGCCGTGACCGCGGCGGCGTCAGTGATCGGCAGGTGCGGCTGCGCCGCTCGCGGACCCTCACCGCGCCCGGCGACGGCCAGCGTGACCAGCCAGAAGACGTGCCCGAGCCGGTCAGCGAGCTCCGCTACCTCCGGGGCCGTCGGCTGGGTCAGCCCGGCGATGAGCCCGCGCCAGCAGACCCCCCGCAGCGACTCGACGGCGGCGAGCTGCCCCTCCAGGTCGCTCGCCCCGGCCAGCTCGCCCAGGCAAGCGAGCCCCTGCGGCGAGCTGTCGCGCAGCGCCCGCAGCTCGGCGTCCGAGCCGAGCGCGGCGAGGATCCGCTCGCACAGCGCGGGGACCTGCGCGCACAGCCGCTCGAGCGGCATCCCGGCGGAGCGCTCGAGCGGCTGGGTGGCTATCAGCTCGGCCGCCCACGCCCGCGTGAGCTCCTGCGCGCGCGAAGGTATGTCCCCCTCGCCGGCGTCGGCGACGGGTCGCGGCGCTCTCGGGAGCAGGGGCAATGTCACAGGACGGTGAATATCAGCACGCGAGGACGTCAACCGTGCGATCTCGCTCGACGGCCTCACCCGCAAGGCTCACCGGGTCGCGTGGCGAGCAACGCGAGCGCCGGCGCGTGTGGGCGCATCCTCCCCGGAGACGACGAGTCAGCGCCCCATTTGTGTGAGCGTCGGTAGCCTGGAGCACAGCTGATGGGTTTCGCTGTGATCACCGTCCTGGTGGCCTGTGCGCTCGCGGGCGGCGCGGGCGCGCTCGCCGCCCGCCGACGGCGCGCCGCGGAGCGTGTGCGCCTGCACCGCCGCGAGCGTCACACGCGCCACCACACCGGGGCCGTGCGCTCGGTGCAGAGCGCCGACATCTACATTCCCCGCGAAACGCTGGAGCGGATCTGGTCGCCGCTGTACCTGGAGCGCCTGGCCCGCACCTACTGGCGTTTCTTGACGCGCATAACGCTCGGCGTGATCCGTGTCCGCTACACCGAGCGCGAGCGGTTCGTGGTGGCGTTCGTGCCGGCGCTGAAGCTGCTGACGTTCAAGGCGCCCGAATACGAGATGGACGAGCGCACCGCGACGGTGCGCTGGCGCATCGAGCGGGGGCTGCTGGTCGCGCGGCGCGGGCGCCAAGGGCAGGGCCACCTCCAGATCACGGTGCGCAAGCCGCCCCGCGAGGATTCGCTCCCCGGCCGGCTGCACGTCGAGGTGGAGGTCGCGAACTTCTACCCCGCGATCGCGTTCGGCTTGAGCCGCCGGCTATACGACATGACGCAGTCGCGTATCCACGTGATCGTCACGCACGCCTTCCTGCGCTCGCTGGCGCGCATGGACCTCGCCGAGTCGCGTGTCGGGCACTTCGCCGCGCACGTGAGCTCCCCGCGCTAGACGCGCTCGACGCCGAGCGCCCGCAGCTTGGCACGGTCGTGAGTGGCGCGGATGCGCCTGACGGTGCCCGAGCGCGAGCGCATCACTAGCGATTCGGTGGTCGCGCCACCGGCGTGCGGGTAGCGCACGCCCTGCAGAACATCCCCGTCGGTGACACCGGTGGCAGAGAAGAAGACGTCGTCGTCGGCGATCAAATCGTTGCAGTCGAGCACCCGCTGCACGTCGTAGCCGGCGTCGATCGCCGCCTGGCGCTCAGTGTCGTCGCGGGGCCACAACCGTCCGAGCAGCTGGCCGCCGAGGCACTTGATCGCGGCTGCCGAGATGACCCCCTCGGGGGTTCCGCCGATCCCCCACAGCATGTCCACAGGCGAGCGCTCGGTGACCGCCAGCAGCGCGGCCGACACGTCGCCGTGCGCAATCAGGCGCACGCGCGCGCCCGCCTCGCGGATTTCGCGGATGCCCTGCTCGTGGCGGGGGCGGTCGAGCACGACGACCATCACGTCACCCACCGGGTGGCCCTTGCGCTCGGCGATCAGCTTCACCGTCTGTGCCAGCGGTCGGTCGAGGTCCATCAGGTCCGCGATCTCCGGCGCGCCGGCCATCTTCTCCATGTACACGCACGGGCCCGGGTCGAACATCGTGCCCCGGCTCGACAGCGCGATCACCGCGAGCGCCGAGGGCATGCCGTGCGCGGCGAGCGTGGTGCCCTCGAGCGGGTCGACGGCGATGTCGACCTGTGGCGGCGAGCCGTCGCCGATGCGCTCGCCGTTGTAGAGCATCGGCGCCTCGTCCTTCTCCCCCTCGCCGATCACGACCGTGCCATCCATGCGGATCGAGTGAAGCGCGTAGCGCATGCCGTCGACCGCGGCCTGGTCGGCCGCCTCCTTCTCGCCGGCGCCGACCAGCGGGGCACAGGCGAGCGCCGCGGCCTCCGTTACGCGAACCAGCTCGAGCGCGAGATTACGGTCGGGGCGCTGGCGGGTCAGATCATCGCTCGCGGCGCTCATGCAGCAGCAAAACCTATACCAACATCGGATCGATCGGCGGCGGCGGGCGGCGCCGCAGCGGCTAGGATCACTGGTGTGCGCGACACCCAGATCACGGTCAGCGCTCAACTCCCTCCCTCGCTGCGCTCGGCCGTCAACGCCAAGCTCGAGCAGAGCGAGCAGCACAACGTCTCACAGAGGCTCGAGCAGCACGACGCGACGCTGTGGGGCGCGCCGGGCACAGCGGAAATCTCAAACCGGCTCGGCTGGCTTGACGTCGGCGAGCGGATGCTCCCCGAGCTCGACCAGCTGAGCGGCCTATCGGCGCGGCTGAGCGAGGGTATGAGCGACGTGGCGCTGCTCGGCATGGGCGGCTCCTCCCTGGCGGTTGAGGTGATGCGCCGCACGCTGAGCGCCCGCCCGGGCGCGCCGCGCCTGCACGTGCTCGACTCGACCGACGCGCAGGCGATCTACGCGCTGCAGGCGGCGATCGACCCGGCCCGCACGCTGTTCGTCGTCTCCTCGAAGTCGGGGGGCACGATCGAGCCGCTTTCGCTGTTCGAGCACTTCTACGCCGAGCAGGGCGGCGGCGAGAAATTCGTCGCGATCACCGACCCGCAGACGCCGCTCGCCGAGCTCGCCCGCCAGCGCGGCTTTGCTCACACTTTCCTGGCCGACCCCACCATCGGCGGGCGCTACAGCGCGCTGTCGCATTTCGGCGTGGCGCCCGCCGCGCTGGCGGGCCTGGACATCCGGGCCGTGCTCGAGAGCTCGCGCGAGGCGCCGGACACGCCCGCCAGCCACGAAGGCGGCGAACGCCCGGCGGGTGTGTGGCTCGGCGCGACGCTCAGCGCGCTCGCGCAGGCGGGGCGCGAGAAGCTGACGCTGGTGGTCTGCGATGCGCTCGCCGACTTCGGCCTGTGGCTCGAGCAGCTCGTGGCCGAGTCGACCGGCAAGCGCCAGACGGGGATCCTGCCGGTCGCACAGGAGCCGCTCGGCGAGGCCGAGATCTACGGGCCGGACCGCGTCTTCGCCTACCTGCCTGACATCACCGCGCCCGCGCACGGCACGCACGAGCGTGTGCTGGCGCTCGCGCGGGCCGGCCACCCGGTGATCACGATCCCCACCAGGGGCGCCGGGGACCTCGGCCGCCTATTTCTGCTGAGCGAGCTCGCCGTCGCCGTCGCCGGCTGGGGGCTTTCCATCAACCCGTTTGACCAGCCCAACGTGGCGCAGGCCAAGGACGCGACCAAGCGAGTGCTGGAACGCTACGAGCACGACGGCGAGCTGCCGCGCGTGCCCGACGCCGGCGAGGTCGAGCTGCGCGCGCTGCTCGACGCGGCGCCGCCGAGCTACGTGGCGATCATGGGCTACCTCAACCCATCAGCCGAGTTCGACGCGGCCGTGGCGGAGCTGCGTGTCGCGCTGCGCGAGCTGACCGGGGTCGCGGTCACGTTCGGCTACGGGCCGCGCTACCTGCACTCCACCGGCCAGTACCACAAGGGCGGGCCGCGGCACGGGCGTTTCCTGCAGCTGCTGCACGACGGACCGAACGACGTGCAGATCCCCGGCCACCCCTACACCTTCACGACCCTGAAGAACGCGCAGGCGATCGGCGATCTGCAGACGCTGCGCGAGCTTTCGCTGCCGGCGCAGCGGCTGCGCCTAGAGGGCGATGACCCGGCGGGCGCGCTGCGGCGGCTGACCACTCAAATCAAGGAGATGCTGTGACACAGATCGGGTTCGTCGGGCTCGGCAAGATGGGCGGCAACATGGTGCGGCGCATCCGCCGCGACTCAGATCACGAGGTCTTCGCGTTCGACTTCGACAAGGGCGCGCTCGCGCGCGCCAAGGGCGCGGGCGTGATCGGCGCTAGCTCGCTCGCGGACCTCGTCGCGAAGCTCACCCCGCCGCGGATCGTGTGGATCATGGTGCCGGCCGGCGAGCCGACGCAGCAGACGGTGGACAAGCTCACGCGGCTGCTCGACCGCGACGACGTGATCGTCGACGGCGGCAACTCCAAGTGGACCGACGACAAGCGCCGCGCCAAGGAGTGCCGCAAGGCGGGCATCCACTACGTCGACGTCGGCACCTCCGGCGGCGTGTGGGGGCTGGATGTCGGCTACTGCATGATGGTCGGCGGCGCGGTGAAGGCGGTCAAGCGGCTCGCGCCGATCCTGGATGTGCTCGCGCCCGCGAGCAGCCCCGACAGCGTCCCTGCGATCGGCGCGCGCGGCTGGCTGCACTTCGGGCCGGCGGGCGCCGGGCACTACGTCAAGATGGTCCACAACGGCATCGAGTACGGCCTGATGCAGGCTTACGCCGAGGGCTTTGACTTGTTCAACAAGTCCGAGTACGAGCTCGACAACGCGAAGATCGCGCACCTGTGGAACCAGGGTTCGGTGGTGCGCTCGTGGCTGTGCGAGCTCGCGGCGCGCGCATTCGAGGCCGACGGCAACGACCTGCACACGCTCAGCGGCTACACCGAGGACTCCGGCGAGGGGCGCTGGACGATCGCGGAGGCGACCGCCCGGGACGTGCCGACACCGGTGATCACCGCCTCGCTGTATGCGCGGCTGTACTCGCGCGGCAACGGCGACTACGCCAACCGCGTGCTCGCCGCGCTGCGCAACCAGTTCGGCGGGCACGCCGTCAAGCCGTCGCGGACACAGCGCGGCTGAGGAGCCCGACAGCCGATGAGCACCGTCGAGCAAGAGCTCCCCAACCCGCTGGTGGAAGGCCTCGAGCGCCTGCCGGTCGATCCGACGACGCTCGTCATCTTCGGTGCGACAGGCGATCTGGCGCGCCGCAAGCTGCTGCCGGCGCTGTACAACCTCGCGCACGAGGGGGCGCTGCCCGAACACTTCCGCCTGATCGGCGTCGCGCGGCGCGAAAAGGCGCACGAGGACTACCGCGCCGAGTGCGAGCAGGCGATCCACCAGTTCTCCCGCCGCGCGGTAGACGCGGACGTGCTCAAGGGGCTGCTCGAGCACGTCAAGTACGTTCCCGGCACGTTCGACGACGAGCACGTCTACGACGAGCTGCGAAAGGTGCTCGAGCAGTTCGAAAAGCACGCCGGTGAACGACTGAACCGCCTCTTCTACCTCTCGACCGCCCCCACCTTCTTTCCCGTGATCGTGCAGGCGCTCGGGCGCATGGGGCTGGCCGAGCACGAGGGCAGCGCCGTGCGGGTGATCATCGAGAAGCCGTTCGGCACCTCGCTGGCGCAGGCCAAGGAGCTCAACCGCTGTGTGCTCGCCGTCTTCTCCGAGCCGCAGGTGTTCCGCATCGACCACTACCTCGGCAAGGAGACGGTGCAGAACATGATGGCGTTCCGTTTCGCTAACGGCATGTTCGAGCCGTTGTGGAACCGCAACTACATCGACCAAGTGCAGATCACCGCCGCCGAGGACATCGGCATCGGCAGCCGCGCCGGCTACTACGACCAAGCGGGCGCGCTCAGGGACCTCATCCAGAACCACATGCTGCAGCTGCTGTGCCACGTCGCGATGGAGCCGCCGGTGCGCTTCAGCGCCGAAGAAGTCCGCAACGAGAAGGTCAAGGTGCTGTGCGCGATCGCCAAACCGATTGCGCAGGAGATCGACCGGATCGCGGTGCGCGCGCAATACTCCAGCGGGCATTCCGGCGGCGAGGACGTCGCCGGCTATCTGCACGAGGAGGGGGTGCGCGAGAACTCAAGCACCGAGACCTTCGCGGCGCTGCGCCTGGAAGTCGACAACTGGCGCTGGGCGGGGGTGCCGTTCTATTTGCGCGCCGGCAAGCGCCTGGCACGCAAGGTCACCGAGATAGCGGTCACGCTCAAGCCGGTGCCGCACCTCGCCTTCAGCCAGGACGGCTCGCTGGGGGTGCGCCCCAATCAGCTGATCCTCACCCTGCAGCCCAATGAGGGGGTGACGCTGCAGCTCGGCGCGAAGATCCCCGGCACGCGCATGGTGATCCGCCCGGTGAACATGGAGTTCCTCTACGGCACCTCGTTCCTCTCCCAGTCGCCAGAGGCGTACGAGCGGCTGATCACCGACGCCATGCGCGGCGACCCGACGCTGTTCACCCGCAACGACGAGGTCGAGGCGCAGTGGCGCATCTGCGACCCGATCGTCAAAGCCTGGGAGCAGACGCCGGGGCCGCTCGAGCAGTACGAAGCTGGCTCGCAGGGCCCCCGCCAGGCGCAGCGCATCCTGCGAGCCGACCATCACTGGCGCGCGATCTGAAAACAGATGAGCGCGGTCCGCGACAGCGTCTGGTCAGAGCAGGACACGACCCCCGACGCGATCGAAGGGGCGCTACGCGAACTGCTCGCCGAGCGCCACGCCGAACACGGGGGTTTCGCGCCGGCGCGCGTGCTGAACATGGTCGCGTTCGTCGAGCGCCAGTACAGCGGCGAAATCGCCAATCGCCTGCGCGGCGTCGGCCGCTACCACGCCTCGCGCCTGGTGGTGCTCTCCTACCATCCCTCCCAGCGGTCGCTGGACGCGCGCGTGACCGTCGCCTCCGAGGGCGACCCGCAGCCCGGCGAGCTGGCGCTGCTGCGCGAGACCGTGGTTGTGCAGGTCGGCGCGCAGCACCTGAACGACCTGCTCACGATCGTCGACCCGCTGCTGGTGAGCGACATGCCGACCCTGATGTGGTGGCCGCACGGCCACCCCCAGACGCTCGAGGCGCTCATCTCCCTCGCGCAGGCGGTGCTGCTCGACTCGATCGACGAGCCCGCGGCAGGCGCCGCGATCGACCGGGCGTGCGAGCTCTCACGAGAGCTGTACGTGGTGGACCTGGCGTGGCTGCGCTCCACGCCGTGGCGCGAGCGGATCGCCGCGACCTTCGACCCGGTGCCGATGCGAGCAGAGCTCGGCCAGATCACCTCGGTCACCGTCACCCACCACCCGGCGTCCGCGGTGCCGGCCCTGCTGCTCCTCGGCTGGCTGTCATCACGCCTTGCCTGGCAGGCCATGCCGCTAGCCGGCGACGGGGCGCTGCACGGCAGCGCGAGCGGCCCGCGGGGAGAGATAGCGCTGAGGCTGCGCCCGGCGCCGGCGCTCCAGGTCCCCGGCCTGCAGGGCCTCGAGATCCAGACCGCCTCCGGGCGGCTGGTGCGCCTGGACCGCGGCCGCGGCGGGCTGTGCGCGCACCGTCGCGACCCCGACGGGCGCACGCACACCTGGACGGTGCTCGGCGCCTCGCGCGGCGAGGCCGGCATCCTCGGCGAGGGCATCCGCCAGGCGCTGCTGCGCGACCCCACATACATCCCGGCGTTGACGGCGGCGCGCGCGATGCTGCCCACCGACCGGCCAAGGCAACCCAAGGGTGCTGCTCAATGAGCGAGCTGACGGTATGCGCCGACGCCGAGCTAGCCGCGCGCGCGGCGTGCGCACAGATCGCGCGGGCGCTCAAAGAGGCTCGTGCGGCGCGCGGCGTCGCGCACCTGGCGCTCAGCGGCGGGCGCACACCGGGGCGCACATACGAGCTGCTCTCACCTGCGCTCGAGAGCTGGCGGGCGGTGGAGCTGTGGTTCGCCGATGAGCGCTGCGTCCCCGCCGAGGACGAGCAGAGCAACTACCGCCTGGTCGCGCAGACGCTGCTCGAGGGCACGCGGATCGCCCCCGGGCAGGTGCACCGCATGGAGGGCGAGCTCGGCCCCGCGGAGGGCGCCCGCCGCTACGGCCAGGCGTTGCGCGAGCGCCTCGACGCAAGCGCCGATGCGCCGCCCGCGCTCGACGTGGTGCTGCTCGGCGTCGGCCCCGACGGACACGTCGCCTCGCTCTTCCCGGGCCATCCGGCGCTGAGCGCGACCGCGCAGCAGCTGTGCGTGGGCATCAGCGACTCGCCCAAGCCGCCGGCGCAGCGGATCACGCTCAGCCTCCCGCTGCTGCGCTCAGCGCGCGCGGTGATCCTGCTGGCAAGCGGGCCGGAGAAGGCGCGCGCGGTCGCCGG
Organism: Solirubrobacteraceae bacterium; assembly: GCA_025451035.1. Lineage (GTDB taxonomy): Bacteria > Actinomycetota > Thermoleophilia > Solirubrobacterales > Solirubrobacteraceae > Palsa-744. The sequence goes on along the minus strand of JANWLE010000036.1, from coordinate 14,507 downwards.
GGCGCTCGCGCAGCCCACCCCGAAGCTGCCCGCCAGCCTGCTTTGCGCCGAGCGCCTGACGGTGATCGTCGACGAGGACGCCGCCGCGGCGCTCCCCGACGCCACGCGGCGGGCGCGAGCCGGTGTGCATCCCACTCGCCGAGGCGATGTTTGAACTACTGTACTCGCGGTGAGCTGAGACCCAAACCTCACTGGAAACACAGCCCACGAACCGCCATGGCCATCAGCGCCCAAGACCCGAGCACGTCTGACCCGGCGAGCGTGACCGCCGCGATAGAGGCGCTCAGCGAGGCCCGCGCGCGGACGCTGGCGCTCGTCGGCGGGTTGGACGAGGACAGCCTCGAGCGGGCGCACTCGCCGCTGATGAGCCCGCTGGTGTGGGACCTTGCGCACATAGCCGCCTACGAGGACCTGTGGCTCTGCCACCGCCACGGCGGCCTTGCACTGTGCCGGCCCGAGCTCGCGGCGATGTATGACGCGTTCGAGACGCCCCGAGCGGTGCGTGGCGGGATCCCGCTGCTCGGCGCAGCGCAGGCGCTCGCCTACATGCGCCAGGTGAGGGAGCGCTCCACCCAGGTGCTGCTCGCGAGCGGCCTCGGCGACAGCAGCGCCCTTGAGCTGGTGCGCCGCCACGAGCTGCAACACACAGAGACGATGCGCCAGACGATGGCGATCGCCGGCCTGCTGGCCGACGGCGAAGGCGTGCTCGAGGCGATGCGCGGCGAGCAGGGGTGGGTGGCGGTCCCGGCGGGCCCGTTCGAGATGGGGGCGCCGGCCACCGGCTTCGCCTACGACAACGAGCGGCCGGCTCACATGCGGCACACCGGCGCCTTCCACATCGCGCGCCTGCCCGTCAGCAACGCGAGCTGGCTCGCCTTCTGCGCCGAGGGCGGCTACGAGCGGCGCGAGCTGTGGTCACAGGAGGGCTTGGCGTGGCTTACGCAGAACGACATCGCCGCGCACCCGCTGATCGCGCGGGCCGATCCGCTGGCGCCGGTCTGCCACATCAACTGGTTTGAGGCTGAGGCCTTCGCGCGCGCGGCGGGCGCGCGGCTGCCGAGCGAGCCCGAGTGGGAGAAGGCGGCGCGCAGCGAGCCACCGCTGCTGCAAAGCCTCGGCGCGGTGTGGGAGTGGACCGCCAGCGAGTTCAGCGGCTACGAGGGCTTTGCCGCCTACCCCTACCGCGAGTACTCCGAAGTGTTCTTCGACCGCGGCTACCGCGTGCTGCGGGGCGGCTCGTGGGCCTCCAGCGAGACCGTCGCGACACGCACGTTCCGCAACTGGGATTTGCCGCAGCGGCGCCAGATCTTCGCCGGCCTGCGCCTGGCACGGGACGCGTGAGGCATGGAGCCGATCGCAGACCCCGCGCAGGAGACGATCAGGATCGACTCGCACCTGTCCGGCGCGCGGGAACGCAGCCTCGCCGAGGACGTGCTCGACGGCCTCACGCGTCCCTTCAAGGAGCTGCCGCCCAAGCACTTCTACGACACCCGCGGAGCGGAGCTGTTCGACCGCATCTGCGAGCTGGAGGAGTACTACCAGACCCGCACCGAGCGGGCGATACTCGCCGCCTCGGCGGGCGAGATCGCCAAGCTGAGCGGCGCGGCTGAGCTGGTGGAGCTCGGCTCCGGCACGGCCGCCAAGACGCGCGTGCTGCTCGACGCCCTGCACGAGACGGGGACGCTGCGCCGCTACGTCCCCCTCGACGTGACCGAGCAGCTCGTGCGGGAGTGCGCACACGAGCTGACGCAGCGCTACCCGGGCCTGCAGGTGCACGGTGTCATCGGCGACTTCGAACGGCACCTCGACCGCGTCCCGCCGCCAGACGGGCGACGGCTCGTCGTGTTCCTCGGCGGCACGATCGGCAACTTCACGCCCGGCAGCCGCCGGCGCTTCTTGCGCCAGGTCAGGAGCCTGCTCGGTCCCGAAGACCACCTCTTGATGGGGGTCGACCTGGTCAAGGACCCCGACGTCCTGCGGGCCGCCTACGACGACTCCGAAGGCGTCACCGCAGAGTTCAACCGCAACGTGCTGCACGTCCTGAACAGGGAGCTCGACGCCGACTTCGACCCCCGCGACTTCGAGCACGTGGCGCTGTTCGACGCCCAGCACCAGTGGATCGAGATGCGCTTGCGCGCCCGCCGCGAGCACACCGTGCAGGTGCGTGCGCTGTCGCTGGCCGTGCGCTTCGCGCAGGGCGAGGACATGCGCACGGAGATCAGCGCGAAGTTCACCCAGGCGCGCTTGCGCGCCGATCTCTCGGCCGCCGAGCTCGAGCTGGTGGGCTGGCTCACCGACCCGCGGGAACTGTTCGCGGTCAGCCTCTCGCGCCCGCTGGCAGGCGAACCGGGCCAGGTGAGCCTCACCCCCTGAGCGCCACGCCGCGATGCGCGACCAGGACGCCCCCAGAGAACTCGCTCGCCGCGCGATCCTCGCCGGCCACGTTCAGGGCGTCTTCTTTCGCGACAGCACCAGGCGCCACGCACAGGCGCTCGGGGTCCGTGGCTGGGCGCGCAACCTCCCCGACGGGACCGTCGAGGTCTGGGCCGAGGGCCAGGCGGCCGCGGTCGAGGAGCTCATGCGCTGGTGCAGGCAGGGGCCGCCACACGCCGTCGTCGAAGGCGTGTCGATCAGTCAGGTCAAGCCGGCGGGGCTCGAGGACTTCCAGGTGAGCTAGAGCACGCGAGCTGTAGGCTCTGCGACCGTGCGCATTGAGGGCAGCTCAGCGATCGTCGTCGGTGGAGCCTCCGGGCTCGGCGAGGCAAGCGCGCGCCGCCTGCACGCGCAGGGCGCTCTCGTAACGGTCGCGGACGTCAACGTCGAGAAGGGACAGGCGCTCGCCGCCGAGCTGGGTGTGACGTTCGTGGCGTGCGACGTGCGCGAGGAGGCGCAGGTGCGCTCCGCGGTCGAGCACGCCGCGCAAGCCAGTGGCGGCCTGCGTATCGCGGTGTGCTGTGCGGGCACCGGCTGGGCGCAGAAGGTCGCCGGCTCCAAGGGCCCGCACCCGCTGGCGCCCTTCGAGACGATCATTCAGATCAACCTGATCGGCACGTTCAACGTGCTGCGCTTCGCCGCCAGCGCGATGATCGCCTCAGAGCCGCTCGCTGACGGCGAACGCGGCGTGTGCGTCAACACCGCGTCGATCGCCGCCTTCGACGGACAGGTGGGCCAGATCGCCTACTCGGCGTCAAAGGGCGGCGTCGTCGGCATGACCCTGCCGGCGGCACGCGACCTCGCGCAGTACGGCGTGCGTGTCAACACGATCGCGCCCGGCCTGTTCGACACGCCGCTGCTCGCGGCGCTGCCGCAGGAGGCGCGCCAGAAGCTCGGCGCGGGCGTGCCGTTCCCGCAACGCCTCGGCGCTCCGGCCGAGTACGCCGAGCTCGCCTGCCACATCGTCGAGAACCGGATGCTCAACGGCGAGGTCATCCGCCTCGACGGCGCGCTGCGCATGCCGCCGCGCTGAGAGCAGGTGGTGGGCACGGCGTCCGTGCGCACCACCGTGCCCCACCACCGACTGCACCTGGGCCGCGGACGAGGCGAGCCCAGGGGCAAACGTCCTAGCCGAGCCGTTCGACGAGCATCGCCATGCCCATCCCGCCGGCGACGCACATCGACTCGATGCCGTAGGTGCCGTCGAGCGTCTGCAGGTCGTTGATCAGCGTCGTCATGATGCGCGCGCCGGTCATGCCGAACGGGTGCCCGAGCGCGATCGCCCCGCCGAACGGGTTGAGCTTCTCGTCGGAGATGCCGAGCTCTTCCTTGCACGGCACGATCTGCGCAGCGAACGCCTCGTTGATCTCCACGACGTCGATGTCGCCGATCGTCATGCCCGTGTTCTTGAGCAGCTGCTGGATCGCCGGGATCGGCCCGATGCCCATGATCTCCGGGCGGATCGCCGTCACCGTGGAGGCGAGGATCTTCACCTTGGGCGTCAACCCGAGCTCACGCGCGCGCTCCTCGGAGGTGATCAGCAGCGCAGCCGCGCCGTCGTTGAGCGGGCAGGCATTGCCGGCCGTCACGGTGCCATCCGGCTTGAACGCCGGGGGCAGCTGCGCGAGCTTCTCCAGCGTCGTGCCAGGGCGCGGGCCGTCGTCCTTGCGCACGACCTGCTCGGGCACGTCGATCTCGTTGCCTTCGCGGTCGGTTTCCTTGTGCGCGGGCGCGAACACCGGCACGATCTCTTTGTCGAAGTGGCCCGACTCCTGCGCTGCGACCGCGCGGTTCTGGGAGATGACCGCCCACTCGTCCTGCGCCTCGCGGCTGACTTTGTACTGCTCGGCCACGTTCTCGGCGGTCAGACCCATCGGGATGTAGACGTTGTAGAGGGATCCCTCCGAGCCATCCAGCTGGGGATGGAATTCAAACGACGCGCTGCTGCCGGCGCGCGAGATGGCCTCCACCCCGGCGGCGATGTAGGTATCGCCCTCGCCGGCCTTGATCGCGTGGAAGGCCATGCGCGTCGTCTGCAGCGAGGAGGCGCAGAAGCGGTTGACGGTCGTGCCGGGCACATGGAAGTCGATGCCCGCCAGCAGCGCCGCGTTGCGGCCGATGTTGTAACCGGACTCGCCCTCGGCGAAGCCGCAGCCCATCATCACGTCCACGATCGAGGCTGAGTCGAGCTGCGGGTTGCGCTCGAGCAGCGCCTTCAGCGGGATAGACGCAAGATCGTCGGCGCGGACCGATTTGAGCGACCCCTTCACCGCCCGCCCGATGGGCGTGCGTATAGCGTCAACGATTACGGCGTCAGGCATGTTCGGGCTCTCCTTGATAGATCGTTGGCCCGCCGAGATCTTCAGGACGCGCGGGCGCGAGCGCGCCGAATCCTAGCGAGGACGAGGCGATCTGAGATTCCTGGACCAAGCGATGCCAGGACGCGGAGAGCGAAGTGTGCTCTGCACAGCGCGGTTTCCCTGGGCGTCAGAGGTCCAGGCGCGAGACGCCCAGCTCATCGAAGCCGACATGGTGGGCGAGCTCGTGGCGCACCGTGCGAGTGACCTGCTCACGCAGACGCTCGGGATCGCCGCCGAAGTCGCGACGCAGCGTGTCGCGGAAAATCACGATCCGGTCGTGCGTGTCCGAGCGCCGGCCCTGGGCACCTTCATAGACGCCGTAGGCGCGGGCGGAGCGCCCGCCGTCGGAGACGACCACGGGAACGTGGCGCAGCGCGTTGCGCAGCAGGTCGGGCAGCTCGTCCAGCGCGTCGCGCACGAGCTCCTCGAAGTCGGTGTCGTCCAGCGGGTCGAGCTCCATGAACTCGTTTTCGTCGGGGTCGACCACGAGCCCCTCGCGGGCGAGCCGCTCCGACTCGTCCACCAGCGCGTCGAACTCGGCCTCTGACTCGGGGTCGCGCCAACCCGCCAGGCGCACCGCGATGAGCGCCCCGCAGCCAACGAGTGCCGCGAGCACGATCACGCCGATCGCGACCTGCTCGATCAACCTCACCGCCCCGATGGCGCTGAAGCCCTGTGCCAGCACGATCGCCACGAGCCCCGCGCAGAGGGCGATCAGGGCGGCTATGCCGACGCGTCTGAGTTGGCCGGAGGCACCGTGGCTGAGAAACCCAGACGCGCGTGACATCATGGGCTACTTCAGCGTGCGGGCGATAACGAGTCGCTGGATCTCGTTGGTGCCCTCGTAGATCTGGGTGATCTTGGCGTCTCGCATCATGCGCTCGACCGGATACTCCTTGACATAACCGTAGCCACCGAGGACCTGGATCGCGTCGATTGTGACCGCCATCGCCGTATCCGAGCAGAAGACCTTCGCCATCGAGGAGTACTGCGCGGCCTGCGCCTCACGCCGGTCGGCCAGCGCACACGCCTTGTAGAGGAGCTCGCGTGCGGCGGCGGTGCGTGTCTGCATGTCCGCGAGCTTGAACTGGATGGCCTGGAACTCGTTGATCGGTTTGCCGAACTGGACGCGTTCGCGGGCGTAGCCGATCGCGTAGTCGGTCGCCCCCTGGGCGATGCCGACGGCCTGCGCGGCGGCACCCAAACGGGTTCGTTCGAGCGTCGCGAGCGCAACCGACAGGCCCTTGCCGACCTCGCCGATGACGTTCTCCTGGGGCACGCGCACGTCCTGGAAGATCGGCTGGCCGGTGGGCGAGGCCCGGATGCCGAGCTTGTGCTCCAGCTTGCCCACGCTGAAGCCCGGGCGGTCTGACTCGACCACGAACGCGGTGATCCGTTTGCTCTCGCGGTCGGTCACGGCGAAGCACACGTAGAAGTCGGCGATGCCGAGATTGGAGATCCAGCTCTTGGCTCCGTTGATGACCCACTCCTCGCCGTCGCGGACCGCGGTCGTCTTCATCCCGCCGGGGTCCGAGCCGGCCTCGGGCTCCGAGAGGGCGAACGCCGGGCTCCACTCGCCGCTGGCGCACTTCGGCAAGAAACGTGCCTTCATCTCCTCGGAGCCGAACAGCTGGATCGGCAGCGTGCCGAGCTCCTGCACCATCAGCATCAGCGCGCACGAGGCGTCGACCTTGGCGAGCTCCTCGACCGCCATGTTGAGCATCAGCGTGCCGGTGCCGGTGCCGCCGTACTCGCTCGGGAACGGCAGGCCGAGGATGTCCTGCTCGGCGAGGACCTTGCGGATGTCCCACGGGTATTCCGCCTTCTCGTCGATCTCGGCGCTGCGCGGCGCGATCTTCTCCTGCGCGATCTGTCTGATGGTGGCGCAGAAGTCGAGGTGCTCCTGCGGGATGGTGTAGGTGTCGGCGATGGTCTGTTGCATTGCCGGCTGATCCTAGAGACTCGCAGGCACGCCCGTCGCCAGCGAGCCACCGCGGCGGGCGTGAGGTACGCGCCGCGGGCTTTGGCGGTCTTTGCGGGGCGGCGATGTCGCTACGCTCATGTGACACATGAGCGCCCCGGTTGACCTCAACAAGATCGACATCGAGCCCGCCCAGCTGGCGGGGTTGCTGGCCGCCGAGGCGCGGGGCGTGCAGGTCATCGACGTGCGCGAGCCCTATGAGCGGGAGGCGGGTCACATCGCGGGCACACGCCACATCCCGATGGCGGCGCTGTCAGAGCAGGCCGCGACGCTGCAAAAGGAGCGGCCGGTCATCTTCTATTGCCGCGTCGGCGCGCGCTCCACGATGGCCGCCCAGGCATTCAGGGCGGCCGGCTTTCAGGCGCTGTCGATGAGCGGCGGCCTGGTGCGCTGGGCGGATGAGAAGCGCCCGCTCGAGCCAGCGGACGGCTACGTCGCCGACCACTGAGCCAGTGGGCAGCCGACGCGCGCCGATAACTCGCGATAGGCGCGGCGCAGAAAGCTTCGTCGGCTGGGCGTGAATCGCGACATACTCACAGGACCGCCAAGGCCGGTCATGCCCACGACGTGGCACCGCTCATCAGACAAGGAGAGCTCAATGCAGGCATCGGAGTACCCCAATGTGACGCTCGGCGACGGCTACGCCGTGGCGGCAGACCTGGACGCGCTCGGCGAGGGCTATGGCTTTCGCAAGCTGCGCAAGGGCCTCGGCGTGAGCGCGTTCGGCATCAACGCGATCACCATGCCTCCCGGCTATGAAACCGGCAGCCACTACCACGACGAGCAGGAGGAGCTGTACTTCGTGCACCGCGGCGAGATCGAGATGGTCTTCGGCGACGGCGCCACCCACCGTCTGAAAGAGGGCGGCTCCGCGCGCGTGGATGCCTCCACGCTGCGCAAGGTGCGCAACGTCGGCGAGGGCGACGCCACTTTCATCTGCATCGGGGGCAAGGATGGCTACATCGGGCGCGACGGGCGCATGGCCGACGGCGAGCAACGGGTGAGCGGGCCTCCCGGCGCCGCCTGAGGAGCGCGCGCTCGGCGATGGAGTCGCAGCTTCGCGTCAACGGCGGGGTGAGGATCCCGCTGTCTGAGATCACGATCCGCGCGAGCCGCTCCTCCGGGCCCGGCGGGCAGCACGCGAACGTCACCGCCTCACGCGTGCAGGCGAGCTTCGACGTGCGCAGCTCGCCGTCGCTGAGCGAGCGCCAGCGCGAACGGGTGATGGCGCGCGTCGGGCCGCGGCTCGTCGCGGTCGCCCAGGACGAGCGCTCGCAGGCGCGAAACCGTCAGCTCGCGCTGGAGCGCCTGGCCGAGCGCTTGGCGCGGGCGCTCACGCCGCCGCGCCAGCGGCGCGCGACGAAACCGACGGGCGCCTCGCGGGAGCGGCGCCTGGCCGCCAAGCGCCGCGTCGCCGAACGAAAGCGCGCGCGCCGAGCGCCGCCCGAGGAATAGCCAGCGGGGCCTTAGCTAGTTCAGCAGCTGCTTGACCAGGCGCTGGTGCTGACGGCCGAGCGCCGTCTTTGACGGCTCGAGGTGAAGCGCACTCATCACCGCGGAGGTGACCGGCGCCCAGGCGACGATCAGATACGCGCCGAGCACGAGCGCGACGGTGCGCAGCCTGCGCGAGCTGGAGAACGCCGCCAGCGGCAGCACCCACAGCACATACCACGGCAGCACCCAGCCGAGCGTGACCAGCAGCGCCACGGTCGCCCACCCGCTGGCGGTCAGCGGCTCGCGCCGCCGGTAGGCGAGCACACAGCAGCCCAGAAGGGCTCCCGCCAGCACCACGTTCAGCGCGGTGTGCAGCGTGTTCGTCTCACCGCCCTGGCCGAGCGCTAGCCCAATCAAATTGGGGATGCTGATCATCGTCACGAGGCTCCCCTGCGTCGTGAGGTCCGGCAGGTGCGCGCCGAAAGCGAGCAGGCTGGCCGCGCCGACCACGACCCCGCTCGCGAGCATGCCGAGAGCGACCTGCACCGCTCGCCGCGGCGAGCGCAACAGGCCCGCCAGCACAACCGGCAGGAGGATCCCCGCGGACGCCTTCAGCGCGGTGGCGGCGACGAGCGCGCCGCCCGCCGCGAGCTCGGGCGGCGAGAGCGCAAGGATCCATGCTCGCGGCCGTCGCCGCGCTCGCACCGCGCCGTTGCGCGTGGCGGGCGGCTCTGGATCAGCCTCCCGGCGAGCGCCGAGCGCGCCCGCGCGCAGCAGCAGATAGAAGGCGAGCACGATGCAGAAGACCATGAGGAAGTCGTTGTGGTCGCCGCCTAGCCCCCACACCAGCACAACCGGGTTCAAGCCGACGAGCAGCACCGCGCGCCGGGGCTCCACGTCGAGCATCTGCGCGCAGCGGTAGACCAGCGCGAGCGTGCCGAGGCTGGCCGCCATCAGGATCCCCTTGAACGCCCAGAACGAGCCGGCGACCCCGAGCGGCACGATCGCGAAGCTGAGCAGCGTGAACAGCGGGCCGTAGGGGCTGAGCAAATGGTGCCAGTTCGACAGCGCGAAAGCCGGGTCGCTGTGCGGCTCGAGCACAGGCGTGCTCGCGTACGGGTTGAGCTGGTGGACGACCTCCATGCGGGCGTAGTTGATGTAGTTGAAGACGTCGGTGAGCGCCAGCGGCGGCGAGAGGAAGAAGACGAGGTGAACCGCCAGCACCACGCCGACCAGAAGGCGCACCGGTAGCGCCGTGGCATGCCTGACACCCAGCACGTAGCCGGCGTACATGAGCGCCACCGAGCCCGAGAACAGGTCCCTCAGCGTCGTGTTGCTGCGCGTCAACGACGGCCAGATGCCGCCCAGCGGACCGGCCATCCAGCGCGGGAAGAAGTTCGTGTGGGAGGTCGCGGAGATGAAGCTCGGCCGGTTGGCGGCCATCGCGACGATCACCAGGCTGCCGAGCAGGATCACCGCGAGGGCGCCGAGCGCGAGTCGACGCTCGCCAGCTACAGCCGCGCGCGCACGCTTGGCGTGGACCAGCCCCGGGCGGGCTGAGATCGTTCTCGCGTTGGCTGACATGGCGATGGGACCAGGCGGCGGGACGCGCTGCGCCGGTGGGCGCTTCCCGACAGCGGGGGACCGCGCTGCATCTTAAGCCGAATGGAGCCTCAAGGACGCACCGGGCCCGCGTCTAGAGAACAGGGGCCGGCGCAATGACTCCAGATACGTTGAGAGCCCGCCGAGGCGGGCTCTCCATAGGCGCCTGGCGGCTCAGTCGGCCGCCGACGGCCCCTCAGATCGACGCGACGTTGACCGCCTTGGGACCCTTGTCGCCGTCTTCGGCATCGTAGGAGACCTTCGCCCCCTCCTGCAGAGAGCGGTAGCCCTCGCCGTTGATACCGGTGTGGTGGACGAACAGATCCTTCTCACCATCGTCGGGCGTGATGAAGCCGAATCCCTTCTCGTCACTGAACCACTTCACTGTGCCAGTAGGCATGTGAGTTTCCTCCGGGGTATGTGCTTGCTACTCCGCGGAGGATGCTGCTTAGAGCTTCGACCTGCGAGAGCCTGCACTACTTTTCGCCGGCTTTCAAGCCGGCCATACACGACGAAGGTAGCAGGTCACTCGAGAATTGTGTTAGCAAGTAGATATGCCAAAGCGCCCCGCGACCACGCCACCGAAGCGCCCCTCCGTCACGCCGGATCAAGGCCCGGTGCTGTTCAAGCGCCTGCACCCGCCGGGTGCGCCGCTCAGCGCGCTGGACTTCGTCGAGCAGCTCGGCCTGCCGCGCGCCACCGACGAGCACAGCGGCGGTACACCGACGCGCCCCTACACGCTGCTGAACATGGTCTCCACCGCCGACGGGCGGGTGACGATCAAAGGGCGCTCCGGGCCGATTGGCAACCGCGCCGACTACGAGCTCTTCCACGCGCTGCGGACCGTCGCGGACGGCGTGATGATCGGCGCCGGCACGCTGCGCACCGAGCGCTACAACCGGATCGTCGATGACCCCGACGAGCGGGCGCTGCGGCTCGCGCGCGGCCTTCAGGAGGAACCGTGCGCGTGCCTGCTCTCGCGCCACCTGGACCTCTCTCCAGAGATCCCGCTGCTGGCTGACCCGGCCGCGCGGGTGGTGATCATCACGCCGTCGGACGCGCGCCTTTTGGACTGCGCCGCGCGCGTCGATTACATCCGCTCTGCGCCGGGCCAGCCGCTCGATCTGCGGGCCGCGATGTCCGAGCTGCACGAGCGCTTCGCCATCGGCGTGTTGCTGTGCGAGGGCGGCCCGCACCTGAACGCCGAACTGTTCGCACAGGGCTTGATCGACGAGCTGCTGTTGACGCTATCGCCGAAGCTCGCCGGCACCCCGCCGGGGGAGCAGCTGCTCTTGATGATCGCCGGCGCCTCGTTTGACCCGCCCCTCGAGCTCGAGCTAATCTCGCTACTGGAGTCCGAGTCGCACCTGTTCCTGCGCTACCGCGTCGCTCACTCCTGAGCGGCGGCCGGGTCCTGCTGCTCGCCGGAAGCGCCGTCGGCGCGCGCCTGCGCGCCCGCACGCGTCTGACGTGAGACGACGCTCAACAGTTCGCTGGCGAGCTGGCGCCCCTGGCTCGAGACCGACGGCGTGGCGGCGATGCGCACCACCACCTCGTCGCCGTCGAGCTCCTCGAGGGTGATGCGCGGCGCCTCGCGCAGCGGCGTCTGAAGCGATCCCTCGAGCTCCTCCTGCAGGTCGCTGGGTGTCATTCCGGCGCGCAGCCGGGCGCGCAGGTTGACCGCCTCCGGTTCGCGCAGCGGGATCACAGCGACGTTCAAAACCACGCTGTTGGGCACCAGGATCGAGTCCTCGCCGCTGGCGAACGTGGTGTAGAGCAGGCCGAGCGAGCTCACCGTCCCCTCGACCTGCCCCGCCAACTGCCCGCCCTGCAGGCGCACGCGCTCGCCGACGCGAAACGGCCTGGCGCTGAGCAGCACCGTCCCGGCGATCATGTTGCCGAGCGTCTGCTGCGCCGCGAGGCCGAACACGACCGCGGTGAACGCGCCGCCGACCGCGAGCGCCTGGGCTTCAACGCCGACCGCGCGCAGCGCGACGAGCAACGCGACCGCGACGGTGCTCAGGCGAATCAGAAAGCCGACCGTGCCGGCGGTCGCGGGGTCAAGGCGCCGGAACAGCGGCGGCCCCACCGCACGCCCGATATCACGCGCGATCGCCCAGGCGACGATCATCAGCGCAATGACCGTCACCACCGTAAGCGGAGTGTCGAGCGCGGGCGCCAACACCTTGTGGGCTGGGTGCCCACTGGTCGCCGCGACCGTCTTGCCGAGCAGCGCGACGCGGTGTTCATAGAGGGCGATCAGGCCGACGAACAGCGCCAATAGCGCGAGCGCCTCCCAGCGCGCGCGCCTGACCACACGCGGGCTGATCTGACGCAACAGGCCGACTTCCTGCCACGCCTGGCTGCGCGTCTCGAACATGCGTGATGTCATCGGTCTGCGGTTTGCGGACTGCGCCGCGAGTCGCGCGGCGCGCCACCGCTGCCTGGCGGTCCCGCCGCGCTCCTGTTCGCGCTTCTTCACCGGAGCTAGGCTACTGGCTAGCGAGAGGCAAAGCGCTCGCTAGGTCGAACACCCGCTGAGCGCCGGAGAGCTCATGGACCTCAGCATCTACCACTCCCTCAACGACTTCGCCTACCGCCACGCGTGGGTGGGCGAGCTCGCAAAGCTTTTCGCGATCTACGCGGTGTTCGTGCCCGTCGCGCTCGTCGCGCTCATTTGGCTCGCGGGACCCGGGCGGGCGAGGGTGCCCCTGCGCCTTGGGGCTTTCGCCGCCGGCGTGTCCCTGCTCCTCGCGCTCCTGCTCGTCTATCTGATCGCCCGCGTCTATGACCGCCCGCGCCCCTTCGTGCACCACCCCCACCACCTGCTGATCGCCCACGGCCGCGACGCCTCGTTCCCCTCCGACCACACCTCGGTGGCATTCGCGATCGCCTTCGCGCTGCTCTTCTTCGGCCGCCGGACTTTGGGCTGGAGCACGTTCGTGGTCGCGGCGCTGATCGGCCTGGCGCGCGTGATGGTCGGCGTGCACTACCCGAGCGACGTGCTGGGGGGCGCCGCGGTCGGCTTCCTCGCCGCGCTGATCGTCTGTGGCGGGCCGGGGCGCGCGCTCACGGCGAGACTGTCTGAGCTGCTCAGCGGCATCTACTCGCGCGGCCTTCGCGCTCCCACTCGCACGCCGCGGCAGTGAGGGGAAATGCCAGCGGGCCGCGGCAGGGGGCGGGCGAGGCGCTCTATCGTTTAGCGGACATGGACGCGAGCACCGCACGCACCTCGGGGCTGGACTGGTGAGCACGGCCGAGATCTGGTTGACGGTGTCGGTCTTTTTGGCCTGCGCGGTGGAGGCGGTCGAGGCGCTCACGATCGTCCTTGCGATCGGCGCCACGCGCGGCTGGCGCTGGGCGCTGAGCGGCGCGGCGGCGGCGCTCATCGTACTCAGCGCGATCGTGGCGGTGGCGGGCCCGGCGCTCACTTCGCTGCCGCTCGATCTGCTCAGCGCCGTGGTGGGCGGCGTGCTGCTGGTGTTCGGCCTGTACTGGCTGCGCAAGGCCGTCCTGCGCGCCGCCGGGCGCAAGGCACTCCACGACGAGGGTGAGATCTACGCCGAGCAGATCACCGCCGCGCGTGCTGCCGCCCCCGCAACACCCGACGGAGTGGACCACTACGCCTTCGCCGTCTGCTTCCAGGGAGTGTTCGTCGAGGGCCTCGAGATCGTGGTGATAGTGCTCAGCTTCAGCGCCAGCAAAGGCCATCTCGCGCTTGCCGCGGCAGCCGCCGCGGTGGCTGTCGCGATCGTCGCCTTCGTGGGCGCCGCCGCGCGAGCGCCGCTAACGCGTGTCCCGGAGAACACGATGAAGCTGCTGGTGGGCGCGATGCTCACCTCCTTCGGAGTCTTCTGGGGGGCGCGCGGGCTCGGCCTGCACTGGCCCGGTGGCGACATCGCGCTGCCGCTGATCGTCGTTGCGGTGCTCGCCGCAGCGGCGGTGAGCGCGCGTCTGCTGCGCACCGGCGCGCGCTCCTCGAGCGCGGCGAAGCGCACCTCCGTCGCGCAGGCCGAGAAGGCCTAGCCGGCTCACCGGGCCCTCCGCGCCCTCCCGCGGCGGACGGGCTCGCGCCGCCGAGCGCGCGCTCCATGCGCGCGAAATCCCATTAACACACGGGTAACAGGATGGTTTCCAACAAGTCACAAGGATCGTGATTTGCAGGAAGAACCTTTCGTTATCAGAGAAAAGACGAAAGGAATAGAGATGGACAGCTCGACCACACGGGTCGACATGCACTGTCACTCGAGCGCCTCTGAGGTATCGCGCCTGGGCGTCCAGCGCGCGCTGGGACTGCCCGAGTGCGCAACCGCGCCAGAGGAGGTTTACGAGCTCGCCAAGCGCCGCGACATGGATTTCGTGACGATCACCGACCACGACACGATCGACGGCGTACTGGCGATCTGCGAGCGGCCCGACGTCTTCATCTCGGAGGAGCTGACCGCCCACTTCCGGGGTGAGCCTCAGGCCGTGCACGTACTCTGCTACGGCATCACTGCCGCAGAGCACGACTGGCTGCAGGCCAACAAAGGCGACGTCGAGGTGTGCGCGGCCTACCTGCACGAGAACGAGATCGCCTGCGCACTGGCGCACCCCTGGTATGCGGTGGGAGCGCCACTGAGCGCCCGTCACCGCCGCCGCCTGGCGCAGCTGTTCGGCGTGTGGGAGACGCGCAACGGCGCACGCTCGCGCGATCT